>CAZZWA010000403.1:2434-5569 GCA_964657555.1 uncultured Microcoleus sp. | reverse complement strand
ACCCTAAATCCATCATTGAGCAAAACAGGAACCTGATGAAATGGGTTAAGTTCTATAAATTCAGATTCAAACTGGTCGCCATTCAATTTGAGTGGAACTAGCTCAAAGGGAAGATTTTTTTCTAGCAACATCAGCCAAACACGTCGGGAGTTGGCAGAAAGGGGATGATGATAAAGTGTCAACATTGGTTTCCATTTCTAGTTGAACTGACGATGCTCAGTGAGCAGCGCGAGGATGACAAAACTCAACCCCACGATTCCGCTCATTGTTCGCACCAGATGCCATTGCCACCAATTGTCCCGCAGTTTTGTCCAATTTGAGGGGAGTGACTTTGTGTTCCAAGCTCTATTCATACTTAACTCATTCGAGCGATCTTCTCGACCAAATACCAAGACAGATATCCTCTGTACTTCTCCTGTAAATCCTGCATGCGCCAATCTTGTCCTGTAATCCGCTTCCGACAACTGGCAGCACCACACTTGCAGTCCATTTCGTAATCGTCATCATCCGTCATTGCCCAATCATGCGTTAGCTCTTCTCCAGCTTCGATGGGACGCATGGCGACAAAAATAATTTGCCCTTGCACACCGATGTTCGGCTCACAGGAATGATTGCTGAAGACCATGCTCCCTTCTCGCTCATCTGGGTTGAGCGGTCCGATAAACAAATCATCTGCGATCGCGATTTCTGCTGCTTGATACCACTCAGGCATTGAGTGAAGCGTTTGTCGATTGAAGATGTAGCCGCCTTTAACACAGAGGATTTCGCCTTTGGCGATCAATTCAGCAGCGAAGAGACCTTTCCCATGAATCGGACTATTTTTAATAGCGGCTTTCGGAGAAATGTAAGACAGATTTGGCATACACTGCATAAGACTTCCGGTGATAAAGCGCTGCTGAACACAATCTAGCTAGGCGGATTGTCGCTAGCTTTTGGACAATCGAAAGTTAAGCGATTCTATCGAAGTTGTACTTCGCGCTCATCACTCAAGTGGGTTCTGTCATAAAGCGATTCAGAACACCTGGCTGTTGAGTGAATGCTAGATATTGAGCAGTCATCTCTGGTGTCAGGAGTTCTAGCAGCAAATTGTTTTCTACCCAGAACTCGATCACATCAAAGAAACCGTCGCGATTGCAGCGTACCACTCGCCAGCCTTCCCGCACTCCAATTTGTTCAATGTCGGTTTGACTTATGGGAACAGAGACGGCAGCATGGGTTGCTGTGAATTGAGAAGCTTGGACGTTCTGCACGTAATTGTTACCATTCTGTTCAGAGCCAGGAATGATTTCCGATTTTGCCGGAAGAATTTCAATCGCTGTTCCATGTTCATCCAATGAGACAGCCATGTAGCTACCTGGACAAGGGGGAAACGGTACGGCTTGACCTTTGAAGATTTCTGCCAGGACTTGGGCGACATGGTGGGGATTCTGGGCAGAAACAGAAATGTGATGAATCATAAGACCTCGCTTGAGACGTGTAGTATAGGAAGTGTTGCCCCTGTCGATCTTTTAGATTTTTGCTCTTTTTTATTGATTCATGCGCTGCTTAATGAGTTTGTGCCAAATCGATTCTGGCGCTGTTCGAGAATCATTTTGGGGGTGACACCGAGCGATCGCTTAATATGTACATTCAAAGCAAACCGCAATGAAGGGACAGGACAGGCAAACTTGGGAAAACTCATGCGTCGGCTGATGCATATAAGCCATTGAAATAGTCTGCCATTGTGTTGCAAGACTCGTCAGCAGGGGTGGACGTGGAACGCAAATTTGGGCAAGACTCTCTGAAGTTTTGCGAAGAGTAGAGGTTAAAGGGTGGGACATTTACTTCCATTTGTAAAGTTAAGATTTATTTCAATAAGTTAAATAACCTCATAGGGTTATGGGCATCTAGAAGAACTTCAGGCAAGATATTCCTCACGCCCTGTAAGTCGTGAAGTAACCTATTGCTCTCTTTCTCTCTTTAGGTTATTGCTGATTCTATTTTTCTATAATGACCTATTGCGCCGAATGAATTGACTCAAAGCGCCAGTAAGGTTGGTGTCAAATGATAAACACAGTTGTCGTTCAAGTCGTTCAGCACATCCTCAGCCTTGCGGCTCAATGTGAGTTTAATCCAGAAGAACTCATGGCAGCGATCAACCTAGACGCTCAATACCTAGAAAATCTCGATGGGCGCATCTCTTGTGAAACCTTTTATGCCCTATGGCACGAAATCATGCAGCGATCAGGAGATCCGTCCATCGGATTACGCATGGCAACTGTCGATTGCCAGAACACCTCCGCCGTTGTCGTACAGAGCGCTTATTGCAGTCCGACGATTGGGGAGGCGTTGAAACGCTTGGTGCAATATTCTCAAGTTGCTAATACTGGAAGAACCATTAACCTTGAGATTAAAGCAGAGGTGGCGCGAATCTCATTCGCAAGTGCTGCGGGTTTTCGCATCGCAATGCCGATCGCCTATTGTCAATGGTGTTTGGCCAACCTTGTCCTTCAGGGACGGCAGATTACTGGAGTTGACTGGGTGCCTCTGGAAGTCGGCTTTCAATGCGCTCCTCCAGACGATCTTACCCAGTATCATCATCTGTTTCGATCGCCCTTAGCCTTCCATCAACCCGTCAATTACCTCTTAATAGAAGCCGAGTTTCTACAGCACCCGCTACGAACGGCTAATCCGGCACTCAGCGTGATTCTAGATCGCTATGCCGCAGCACTACTCGCCAAACTGCCCAAGCCGGAAAGTTTTATAGATAGTGTGACTCAAATGATTGCGGAGGAACTTCACAAGGGTGAACCGGGAATTGAGGCGATCGCAAATCGTCTGGGGTATGCTCCACGCACTTTGCAACGGAAGTTAAAAGAAGTCGGAACCTCGTATCAAGAGTTGTTAGCTAAAACGCGATCGCAGTTTGCGATTCAATATTTGCAGGAAGAACACATTGCGATTAGCGAGATTGCTTGCTTGTTAGGTTTCTCAGAAGCCAGCGCGTTTCATCGTGCTTTTAAGCGTTGGACAGGCATATCTCCGGGTGAATTTCGCGCTTGCGCCTACGTTGCTAGCGTGAGCGCGAAAACTGGAGTAGCTGAAAGTACGACTTTGGCAAGATGGCGATCAATTCCCAATGTTGATAAACACTTC
>CAZZWA010000403.1:0-2334 GCA_964657555.1 uncultured Microcoleus sp. | reverse complement strand
CTGAAAGCCTTGCTCCTGAGCGAATCGGTAGGCATGGTCGAGGTCATCAAACTCATTCTCTGCAAAGGCTCGATTGGTAGAACTGGCAATCTTCTCGAAGACCTGTCGGATAACCGGATCAAGCTGGCGCATTTGCCCAATTGCTTTTGTTGTGAGATCAGGAGTAATCCAAACCCCACTATAGGTTTGCAGGATCGCTCTCACATTAGCAAATACCCGTTGCTTTTCAGCAAGCGTCAGGTACATGAGCAATCCCTCACACAAAACAGTGACTGGCTGATCTGGCTGAAAATACTCGTTTAAACAGGAGTTCAGGTTTTCAGTAGCATTGAGCGCTGAAAAGTGAAGGTTTGCGCGATCGCCAACCACCTGATGGACTAACCTCTGTTTCTGGTGGAGCATGACCGCAAGATCACTTTCAATAAAGGTGATTTCTGGATTTTCCGACAGGATCATGCCGCGTGGAAGCAACCCAGAGGCGAGTTCCAGAATTTGGGTGTGATTAAAGTGCGCTCTGACTTGCTCGATCGCCTTATATCGTGCTTCAACGACGGCTGCCATCATCACAGGCTGTTTCTGCCCCTGCACCACAAACTGGTTCGCGATCGCCTCAGCATTGGATAACGCTGCAATTTCTTGAGTGTAAGGAATATCGCTGAATTGCCGAACATAGGCAACCAAAAGCGCTGTGGGGCTAATTTTGTCAAAATCACGGGTTGAAAATGTCGTCATGCTGTGGGGCTTTGCTCTTGTATAGGTTTATTTTTAGTTTGCCTTGGTTGCAACACCTTGATAAAAATAAGCCATCATTTTAGAAAGATTCTCAGCGTAAAACTCTTCTACGGTTAGCGGATCGAACTGGTTTTCAACCAGTTGCCGAATAGAGGCGATCAAGAAGTCACTTGAAAGATTTGGAACTCACAGCCCAGCAGTTCACCGAACTTTGCAATGCAGACATCTTCTATAAGCGATTGCTCTGTGTGAAAGACAGCGTTACCGAATCCGAAATTGAGCACGTTGCTAATGGTGCTGTCGCCACATTCTCCAAGCTTTTGGTCGATAACAGTGGACGCAACATCCATCTGGAGATAGAGGAAGGGGGATGAAGACGAGAGTCCCCTTACTTCTATTGAAGTGGTAGAAAACTTTTGCCGTCATGCAGCACTAGCCCCTTCGTCCTCAATGGAAGAAGGGGAGCAATACAGTTTTCAAGACCCTCTTCCTTGATGGGAGAGGGATTTAGGATGAGGGTGAGGCGGTTTGGCAAAAAAGTGGTATATTCCCTAACGACTAGGCAATTTCAGTGTGAAATAGCCTATCACTTCAGAAATAAGCAGGTGGGAGGAAGTGAGTTGTTTGTAATTTTGCTTTCTTTAAGGAGGATAAGCGTTGGAGGTACTTTCAGTTGACTCAAGATGTTATTTCTAGGTCAGATACTAACCTTGCTAGAAAAAAACTGATTAGCAGTCTGATTACTGGTTTGATTATTGGCGCAATTGCTGGTGCTCCTGTGGGCTGGTTCGCTCATCGCATCTACTATCAACAACACTCAGGTCAAGTTCTCCTTTGCCGCCAAAAACACTTAGGCCAACCAGAGGCGGAGCTTCAGTCGTTGTGCGGTTCTGCCTATTAACCTCTGTCTGCAATTGATTTACTGTTGAGCCACAGGCTGTTCGCCTCTCTCTAGCTCCAACAGAAACAATTCCCAATCCTCTATCTGCTGTTTGGGTTGCCTTCTATGTGCTCGCTTGGCAGTGTTTTGCACCGCTTGCTGTCTCTTCAGTTCAGATTTAGCTTTGGCGATCGCCAAAGAAGTTGACATTGACCCAGGAAAAACTGTAGCAAACTCTTTGATCAGGTTGTCTAGCTGTTGGTACTCAGTCATGATTTGATCAGTGGGAGACAGCACACTATTTTTGTGACATAGCTCACAGACAAATATCTTCCGGAAAACTACGGAATTTGGAAATTTAAAGATTTATAAATCTCCGTGTTTATACTGCCTGTGATATGGTCAATTCAAGACTGGGGGCTGGAAAGAGTCTCAATCCCCAATCCTCAACCGCAGGTATGATGCCAAATCAAACGGATTTAACGTTATGCAATCTCTCAAGCGCGTTCTGGGGAGTCTGAACTCTTATGGACTTATTACGGGCGGGGCTGGGTTAAGCTTACTGCTGCTGACAGCTGCCAACGCTGTTACTCCACAACTATTTCGTTGGGGGATAGATCAGGGCATGGTTCATCAGAACTTGCAAATAGTCCTCCAAAGTGCTGGCATGATGGTATTGATAGCGCTGGGGCGAAGTCTATTCAACTTTGGGCAGAGCTTTT
>CAZZWA010000402.1:0-5572 GCA_964657555.1 uncultured Microcoleus sp. | reverse complement strand
ACAATTAACCCAGCCACTGGGGAAACACTGCGAACATTTGAACCACTGACAGATGAGGCAATTGAGACCAAGTTAAGCGCTGCCCAACAAGCTTTTGAGCAGTTTCGCCAAATTCCCCTGACCCAAAAAGCTGAGTGGCTGAATAAAGCAGCAGCAATTCTAGAGACTGATCGCGAACGCTTCGCTAAAACCATGACTCTAGAAATGGGAAAAACTTTGAAGTCGGCGATCGCTGAAGTGGAAAAATGTGCCTCGGTCTGTCGCTACTACGCCGAGAATGCAGCCCAGTTTCTGGCAGATGTCCCAGTGCCAACTGACGCCAGCCATAGCTTTGTCCGTTATCAACCTTTGGGAGCGATCCTGGCAGTAATGCCTTGGAATTTCCCCTTCTGGCAAGTATTTCGCTTTGCCGCACCAGCACTAATGGCTGGGAATGTTGGTTTGCTCAAACATGCCTCTAACGTGCCTCAGTGTGCTTTGGCAATCGAAGAAATAATCCAAAAAGCCGGATTCCCTGCCGGAGTCTTTCAAACATTGCTGGTGGGAGCAGACAAAGTGGCGGCCTTGATAGCCGATCAGCGAGTCAAGGCAGCAACCCTGACTGGCAGTGAGGCAGCCGGAATGAGTCTGGCAGCAGCAGCTGGTAAACACATTAAAAAGACTGTCTTGGAATTGGGAGGCAGTGACCCATTCATCGTCCTAGAAAGTGCCGATCTCGATGCGGCTATTTCAACTGCTGTCGCTGCTAGGATGCTGAATAACGGTCAGTCTTGCATTGCGGCAAAACGGTTCATTGTAGTGGAAGCGATCGCCGCTCAATTTGAGGAACGCCTAATCGAGAAATTTGAGGCATTGAAAGTCGGAGACCCGATGCACCCAGAAACAGATCTGGGGCCTTTGGCAACCCCATCGATTCTCCAAGACTTGCACCAGCAAGTGGCAGAAATCATCAAACAGGGAGCAAGAGCCCTGACTGGAGGACAGCCTTTCTCAGATCGCCCTGGTAACTTTTACCCACCCACGCTGCTCACCAACATCGCCGTAGACAGTCCAGGAGCAAAAGAGGAATTTTTCGGCCCAGTAGCGCTGCTATTTCGCGTTGCTAATATTGATGAAGCTATCCATCTAGCTAATAGCACGACCTTTGGTTTAGGAGCAAGTGCCTGGACTGCTGATCATGGGGAGCGCGATCGCTTGATAGAAGAACTGGAAGCTGGTGCTGTATTTATCAACGGAATGGTGAAATCTGACCCCCGTCTACCTTTTGGCGGTATCAAACGTTCCGGATACGGACGAGAATTAAGTATTCAAGGTATTCACGAGTTTGTCAACGTCAAAACCATCTGGGTAAAGTGACACAGATCAACGACTGGCGAATAGCAGTTAGACAAAATGGGGCTGAGGAGTGGGGATGATCAATGAGCAAGCGACATGGGGCAAACTAAGGTCAAAATGAATACAGCTGAACTATTGGTGCGCTGCCTGGAAAACGAAGGGGTCGAATATATTTTTGGCCTTCCAGGTGAAGAAAATATGGATGTCCTGGAAGCACTGAAGCAGTCTTCGATTAAATTCATCACTACCCGTCACGAACAGGGTGCAGCCTTCATGGCAGATGTTTACGGGCGTCTGACGGGCAAAGCGGGAATATGCCTTTCCACACTAGGGCCGGGAGCCACTAATCTAATGACAGGCGTTGCGGATGCTAATCTGGATGGTGCCCCTCTGGTAGCGATTACTGGGCAAGTAGGAACAGACCGGATGCACATCGAATCCCACCAATACCTAGATTTGGTGGCAATGTTTGCGCCAGTGACGAAATGGAGTGCCCAAATTGTCCGACCGAGTATTACACCAGAACTTGTCCGCAGGGCGTTTAAAATTGCTCAGAGTGAAAAGCCAGGGGCGGTTCACATCGACTTGCCAGAGAACATTGCTGAGATGCCAGCCGTTGGTAGTCCCTTGAACAAGGATACTCAGGATAAAACATTCGCCTCTTTTCGCAGCCTTGAGTTAGCAGGCAGTGTGATTTCCCAAGCTGAAAATCCACTCATTCTGGTGGGTAATGGTGCCATCCGCGCCGATGCCAGTCAGGCTTTAACAGAATTTGCCACGCGCCTAAATATCCCAGTGGCCAATAGTTTCATGGGCAAAGGCGTCATTCCTTACACCCATCCCTTAGCATTATGGTCTGTAGGTCTGCAACAGCGCGATCGCATCAGCTGCGCCTTTGAAAAGACAGATTTGGTGATTGCTATTGGTTATGACTTGATTGAATATTCGCCCAAGAAGTGGAATCCCCAAAGTAAGATTCCCATTGTCCATATTGGCACTGCACCAGCAGAAATTGATAGCAGCTATATCCCAGTAGTGGAAGTCGTGGGGGATATTTCTGATAGCTTGATGGAAATCTTGAAGCGGGCGGATAGGCAGGGTAAACCCAATCCCTATGCCCTAGAATTACGAGCCGATATTAGGGCAGATTACGAGGAGTATGCTAACGATGATGGCTTTCCTATTAAGCCGCAAAAACTGATCTATGACTTACGGCAGGTGATGGGAGCAGAGGATATTGTCATATCCGATGTAGGTGCTCATAAGATGTGGATGGCGCGTCACTATCACTGCATGCGTCCTAATACTTGTCTAATCTCTAACGGTTTTGCCGCTATGGGGATTGCAATTCCAGGGGCGCTCGCTGCTAAACTGGTTTATCCCGACCGGAAAGTGGTAGCAGTAACTGGGGATGGCGGTTTTATGATGAATTGTCAAGAATTAGAAACGGCCCTCCGCGTTGGCACCGCTTTCGTTACCATAATTTTCAATGACGGCGGCTATGGTTTGATTGAATGGAAGCAGTACAATCACTTTGGTGCAGCCTCATTTGTCCGTTTTGGCAATCCAGATTTTGTCAAGTTTGCCGAAAGTATGGGACTCAAAGGCTACCGGATTGAATCTACGGCTGACTTCATCCCCACTCTAAAAACTGCTCTAGAGCAAGACATCCCCTCGGTAATTGACTGCCGCATTGACTATCGCGAAAACTTTCTTCTCTCCCAAAAGTCTGGAGATTTGAGTTGTACGATGTAGCTGTTTGAGTAATGCCCACTTTGTAAGTAGATGGACGGAAATAACATAACTGGTAGGGGCTGAAAGATGGCTAATTGCTAATTGCCTGAGAACCATGAGCAATCTTAACCAAGGTTTATTTGTCCCTACCTACTCTTATTTGGATCAGTATATGCGGTAAGAGTTGCAGTGATCTCAAGTCCGGTTAAATACCTACAATAAACACCCTCACCCCCAACCCCTCTCCTACCTTGGGAGAGAGGAGGGTAAGGGTAACAAAATGTAACTAGATAGCGGGACATGACATGACAGAGCGTCCCAGTCAGCCTAAACTAGGAGATGCCGTTAAAGGTGGCGACAATCCACTCCCCAGAGACTCGGCTGTTTTAGGAGGGCTACCAGGAGTTAAGCAACGTGCTGGCAGTGCGGTTGCTGAACAGCGAATTGCGGCGATCGCAGAAGCGCTCAATTATGGTGAGACAGGCTTAGAGTTGGTAGTTCACGCTCTACAGGACTGTTCAGAACAGGTACAGAGGAGTGCATATTTACTCCTGCGGCAACAGCCAGAATTGGTCGCCAAGGAGGCTTTGCGCTCATTTAATCCCTACCCCTTGATGACGTGCCTGCGCACCCTAGCTGGATTTGACGGCCCAGTGAACTGCGTTGTGATCAGCCCAGATGGACAGACTCTTGTCAGTGGCGGTGGTAGCGATTGCCACACAGTTAAACTTTGGCATCTGCGCACCGGAGAACTGTGGCGTTCCCTAGTGGGACACGCTTCACCAATCAAATCAGTTGTGATCAGCCCAGATGGACAGATTCTTGCCAGTGGCAGTGAGGACGGCAAAATCAAACTTTGGCACTTGGGCACCGGAGAACTGATGCGCACTCTCTATTCGGAATATGCATCTAGCATGATCGCCATCAACTTGGATGGTCAAACTCTTGCTGTTAGCGATTTTTATGGATTTATTAAATTTTGGCACTTGGATGCGGGTGAACAGATCAACTCTCAAGATGGGTCTTTAGACCAAATTGCGGCAATCGCTATCAGTCCAGACGGGCAAACCCTCCTTACTGGAGGCGATCGCACACCCATTAAAGTCTGGAAATTGCCGACTGGTGAGTTGCGTTGCACCCTTTCCCAGCATCAAAATCCGGTGGCTGGTGCTGCTATCAGCCAAGATGGCCAAATCCTAGCTACTGATGTGAGTGACTGCAACATCCAACTGTGGAATCTGCATACTGGGGAAAAGCTGCGTACCTTAGAAGGGCATCAAGACCGGATCGGTGCGATCGCCATTCATCCAGATGGTCGTACTCTTGTCAGTGCCAGTAAGGATTGGACAATTAAACTCTGGGATTTGTCTGTTGGAGAAGAACTGCATACTTTCTCTGGGCCGTCCAAAGGAGTGACGTCCTTAGCCCTCAGCCCAGAGGGGCAAATTGCTACTGGCACTTATATCTATCCTTACACCTCTGCTATCACGTTCTGGAATTTGCATACTGGTAAAGAAGTGCGCACCTGGAAATCAAGTGCATCTGCTTCGATCGCTCTCAGTCCGGATGGCCAGTATCTTGCAGGTATCAGTGCTGATAGCATCATTGAAATCTGGGATTTGCCAACTGGCAAAAAAAAATTCAGTATGCGATCAGGGCCTGCGGGTAACGCTTGGTCGGTAGTCATCAGCCCTAACGGTGCACACCTTGCCGTTGCTGGCAATCGAGACAGCACTATTCAACTGTGGAACTTGCATACTGGTGAGCAGAAAAGCTCTTTATTGCATTCTCGGTTTGGCGGAGTTTTGGCGATCGCCTTTAGCCCAGATAGCCAGTTTCTTGCCAGTGGCGGTCATGACAGAACTATCAAAGTTTGGAATTTGCCTGCAGGTGAAAAACTGCATACTCTATGCGGTCACTCAGACCGAGTTTGTGCTGTTGCTATCAGTCCAGATGGTCATACCCTGGCTAGTGGTAGTTTTGATAAAACGATTAAACTTTGGAATCTGCATGTAGGGAAACAGGAAAGTACTCTGAGGGGGCATTTCGCTGGTGTCTTGTCGGTGGCCTTTAATCCTAGTGAGAGTATTCTTGCTAGTGGCAGTGATGACAAGAGTGTCAAAATCTGGAATCTGGAAACGGGTATTGAGCTTGCTACCTTGGAGAAGCATGAAGCTGGGGTAAGCGCAGTTGCTTTTAGCGGGCAGACTTTAGTAAGTGGTAGTGAGGATAGAACTATTAAGGTGTGGGGATGGAGGTAGACCCCAGCGTTTGGGGCAACCACGGGGGATTGCCCCTATTTATCTCTTGCACCATGCTCAAAAATCCCGATCTCCCGCCCAGAACTCAAGGATACTGTTGGCCAATTAGTTGAGGCATGTTACCCCTCAACTTTTTATAAAAGGTTCGTAGTCAGGACTTTAGTCCTCTCTTTGTCCGCTGTTCGTAGTCAGAACTAAAGTGCTTACCTTACAGCAGATTGCAAGTTCATGGAGTACACCCC
>CAZZWA010000401.1:0-5576 GCA_964657555.1 uncultured Microcoleus sp. | reverse complement strand
AACTGATGGATACACTTGTCCTGGGGATAATCTGCTTGTGTGTTGTTCCACTCCACCAGCAGCTGGTGCCGTTCCGCATCTTTGAGTAGAGGCAATTCTGAAATTCGCTGTTGAGGGTTGGCAACAATTCCGGCGAGTAAAGTCTGAAAGTGCCCGATCATTCTAGAGATGGTGCTGGCCTCAAACAAATCCGTGTTGTACTCCAAGCAACCAATAATCCCTTCCGGTATTTCATCTACTTCGAGGGTTAGATCGAACTTCGCCGCGTCTGTTTGGATATCCAGCTGACTGATAGTCCAATCCAAATTCAAACAGGGTCTTGGGGGTTGCGGAGCAAACGCCACTTGGAACAGAGGGTTCTGGCTTAGACTGCGTTCGGGTTGAAGTGTCTCTACCAGCTTCTCAAAGGGCAAGTCTTCATGGGTGTAAGCCCCTAGCGTGATCTCCCGCACCCGAGAAAGGAGCTGTCGGAAACTCGGGGCACCCGACATGTCAGTACGCAACACCAGAGTATTGACAAAAAAACCAACTATCCCATCCAGCTCCGGTCTGTTGCGACCCGCGCTGAAAGTGCCTACAACTATGTCCTCCTGCCCTGTGTAGCGGTGGAGCAAGGTTTTGAATGCCGCCAGCAGTGTCATGAACAGCGTCACCCCCTCCTGTTGTGAGACAGTCTTAAGCGCCTCTGTCAAGCTTTTGGATAAAGCCAAATATTGCTTCGCACCCTGAAAGGTCTGTTTTGCAGAGCGCGGACGGTCATAAGGCAACTGGAGTACGGGCAGATCGGCGAGCATCTGCTTCCAGTAGTCAAGCTGGCTTTCTAGAATTTCTCCCGTAAGCCACTGCTGTTGCCAGAGGGCAAAGTCAGCATACTGTAGGGGCAATTCTGCCAGTGGGGAGGGTTTGTTGGTAGAGAAAGCTGCGTAGAGTTCTGCCAGTTCTGGAAGGAACACGCTGTATATAGAAACACCATCAATGATGATGTGGTGGAAGGTTAGAAATAACCTGTAGTCTTCCGAAGCTAGCTGCATCAGAGTCGCTCGCAGCAGTGGGCCAGAAGTGAGGTCAAAGAGCTGCTTGGTCTCCCTGGTGGCCAGCCGTAAAGCTTCGGCCTCCCGTTGGTCTGGAGGGATTTGCCGCAGATCCACTACTGCTAGATGAAAAGCAGCAGGTGGATTGATCGCCTGAACTGGCTGTCCATCTACTGTAATAAAGCGTGTTCGTAAGCTTTCGTGACGCTTGATAATTTCGTTGAGAGCTTTTTCTAAAGCATCAACGTTGATCGCAGCAGGAAAGCGAATGGTGCAGGGTTCATTATAAACAGGGATATCGGGTTCTAATTGTGCAAGAAACCACAGTCGCTGCTGCGCCCACGAGAGAGGCAAATTTTGGCTTCTGGAAACAGGTTGAATGGGGGGAGCTGCCAAGAAAGGCTTTTCCTGATCGCCGGCTTCGATGCGCTGGGCAAGTTCAGCTATGGTTGGAGAGCCAAACAAGCTATCTACAGGTAACTCCACCTTGAGGGCGTGGCGCAACCGGCTGACGATCTGAATAGCCAGTAAGGAATTTCCGCCCAATTCCAAGAACTTATCGTGAATGCCGACTTGCTCTAGCCTCAGCACTTCAGACCAAATTTCTGCCAGCACCTTTTCCATCGGTGTGCTTGGTGCAACAAAATTTTCTTGTAAATCTGGTCTGGCGGAACCGGGTGCTGGTAGTGAACGGCGATCAACTTTGCCGTTAGGAGTCAGTGGTAGAGCCTCCAAGATCACAAAGCGATCAGGCACCATATAATCGGGTAGTTGCTCTTGTAAAAAGCTGCACAGGAGCGGTATCAGCTTTTGGGTCGCTTTCCCTTGTAGGGGTTGATTGGCATAGTCACTCCACGGTTTGAGGGAAACTGTGTCTTTTTCAGAAACTACTACCTCTGGAAATTCTGCTTCTGCCTTTGGGGAATGACGTCGAAAAATGACGTCATAACTACCATCTGCACTAGCTCTTAACCAGCTAATGTCGAGCGCGTAAGGTAAATCGTGGCTTAATGACCATAGCTCCTCTGGATCTATTCCGACTGCTGATTGTTGCTCTAATGCGGAGCGCCATTCTCCCACTGTTGCTGGCCCATCGGCACTGCTAAGCCATTTCAAGGTTTTGGTTTCTACCTCTAGACGTGCGTTGGGTATGTCCTGCAACCCGAGAATTTCTGGCTCGGTTGCTTGCAGTAACTGGCAGATAGATGCCGATGTCCAATCCGGCTGCCAGTTCAACCATTGAATATCTTTGGTCGCAGGCACTGGAGAACCCACATGCATGATCACATCGTAGCGAAACTTGGTGAGTTCATTGTGATGGCGACCGTGCTTGAGCAAAATCTGGACATGACCGATCTTTGGGAGATGCTGCTTGAGAGCTGTGAAGAAAGCCGGGTCGATGACCAATTCCTCTTCTTGGGAGCTGAGCGAATGCACGCGAACAGCCAGCTGCGATCGCTCAAGTTCCTCAGCTGCCCGATACAGCCCGACAGAGGCGTGGTAGGCTTCCAGTAGTGGCAGGCTCCGCACATCCCCCACGAAAATGTAGCCGCCACTGCTTACCGCATTCACTGCCCCTTCCATAACGCGTAAGAGATAGTCGATACTGGGAAAATACTGGCTCACCGAGTTAAGGATGACTGTGTCGAAGGCGTCTGCCTCTATACCCTCAAAGTTGTCTGCCATCCTCTCTAGAAGAGTCACCTGTGCCAATCCCTGCTGCGAGATTTTCAGCTGCTCGATATAGTGCAGCGCCTGTTGTGAGAAGTCTGTGCCCCAGTACTGGGTACAGTGGGGAGCAATTCGGGAGAGTAGCAGACCAGTTCCGCAACCAATTTCTAGGACGCGCTTGGGTTGCAATGAGAGAATCCGCTCAACGGTATGCTCTACCCACTCCCGCATCTCTGCTTCTGGGATGGGTAAGTCTGTATAGCTACTGTTCCAACCGATAATGTTGAACGTCTGGTTTTGATGAGTAGGAGTCTGATGATAAATCTGTTCGTAGAGTGTTTGCCACTGAGAGATATGCTCGGCCTGCGAGTTCTCCTCGGGCGCTGGCATGGCAAAGCTTTGTGGCTTCTCAACCAGATATGCCACTAGGCGCTTGTCTCCTGGTATATCCTCGCGGACTATCACAACAGCCTCCCGCACGTTAGGATGTTGCCTCAACGCTGCTTCAATCTCGCCCAGTTCGATGCGGAAGCCACGAATCTTGACCTGATTGTCAATGCGACCGAGAAATTCGATATTGCCGTCAGGCAAGTAGCAGGCTAAGTCGCCAGTCTTGTATAGGCGTTCGTCTAAAGAGTTACTAAAGGGGTTGGGAATAAACCTTTGGGCCGTTAGATCGGGACGATTGAGGTAGCCTCGCGCCAGTCCATCACCACCGATGTACAGTTCTCCCGGAATGCCGATCGGTACAGGCTGTAGCTGGTCGTCGAGCAGATAAACCTGTGTATTGGCTATGGGGCGACCGATAGGAACGGTATTCCCCACCTGGTCAGATTCTGTTATCGGATAGCAACAGGTAAAGGTTGTGTTCTCAGTTGGCCCATAACCATTGATGAGAATACATCCTGTTAATTCTCGCAGCACCTTCTTTACGTGGGGGACAGATAGAACATCTCCTCCTGCTAGAAGTTGACGTAGATTTTTTAAGTCTTCAAGCCGTTCGTCCACCATTAAGTGAAACAACCCAGCTGTCAGCCACAGCGTTGTCACTTGGTATTGCTGGATAGCCTGTCCCAACTCTTGCAAAGATGGAGTGTGAGCAGGCATGACCACCAGCCGTCCACCGTTGAGGAGGCTGCCCCAAATCTCAAAAGTTGAGGCATCGAACGAGATGGGGGCAAGTTGAAGGAAGACTTCTTCTGCACTCAGATTGGCATAGTTAGTTTCTTTGACTAACCGCACTACCCCCCGATGGATGACACTTACACCTTTGGGCTGACCCGTCGAGCCTGAGGTATACATCACATAAGCTGAGTGGTCGGGTGTCACTTTGCTGGTGGGGTTTTCCTCGCTCTGTTGGGCAATTTTCTCCCAGTCAAAGTCCAGACAGACAACACATGCTTGGTGTTCAGGAAGCTGCTCTACCAAACGCATCTGAGTAAGTAGCACCGAAACTTGGGCCTCTTCTAGCATGAAGGCCAAGCGCTCTTGGGGATATGCCGGATCTAGTGGGACGTAAGCACCACCAGCTTTCAGGATGCCCAACAGACCAACTACCATCTCCAGTGATCGCTCCACGCAGATACCTACCAAAACTTCTGGCCCGACGCCCAGTGCTTGGAGATGGTGTGCCAGATGGTTTGCTCTGGCATTCAGTTCTTGGTAGGTCAGCTGTTCACCTGCAAAAACCACTGCCACCGCTTTTGGTGTTCGTTCTACTTGAGCTTCAAATAGCTGATGAATACATTTATCTAAAGGGTAAGCACTCTGGGTACTATTCCACTCCACTAATAATTTATGCCTTTCTACCTCTGTCAAAAAATAACTGCTATTTAGTTGCTGTTCTGAATTGTTCATGGGAATTTTAAAACTATTAAATGACTCGTTCAATGAACTTAATCCTATTTACAGATATAGATATGGTTACTCTGAATTGTTCCCTTGTTAGGCAAAAATACCTCAATCCATGGTTAATTTGTCAATCTCGATTACTTAACAGACTCCCTAGAACGCCAGTCCAGTTATAGCGTTTTTACCCTAAAGGGGCGAAGCAAACGTGCGATAGTTTATGGCTCAAACCCTAGTTTTTTGTCCGTAGGCGTTAGCCTTCCCGCAGGGTATGCTTCGCCCCTACCCCTAATTTTGATTACTGGACCGATGCTCTAGCTACCTCCCCATTCTCCTTGCGAGTTCGTGGGGGTCGTACTTTACTGCACCAAAACGAAAATTGCAGTAATAAAGGTACTTTCAAAGAAAAGCTGATTTCATAAATCCTCTGAATATAAGCTATATGGAGAGCGGAAACATCAGCTCATTTTAATCAGCCTTTCTTACTCTTTCTAAGAAAACTTGAGCAAACAGGATATTTTACAAATCAATCAAATATCTATTTTTATTAATATTCTTTCGAAAGTTCTGTTGTCTGTTTACAAGGAGGATTATGTACCCCAAAAGCTGTCAGAATTAACTGAAATATATTACAAATTTTTAATCGGCTAATTCATAATTAGTCGCATATTTTTCCGATTATTTGTCTGGTATATGTAATTGAAACATTTGCCTGCTCAGGCTTGATATCATGTCCGCTTGAATACTTACGATAAAACTTACATAAAGATTTTGATAAGCATAAAGCTGGGATTAGCCGGACATGATATAACAACTGACTATTGACAAAAGACGGTCTCAGGCGTAAAATATGGCAATCAAAATGCATAACTGCTTATTAGTATGAAACATGCAACCCGATTGAGGAGAAGGGAACACTAACGACTGCCAGATTGAGTAAGTCTCTACGTCTCATGACTCATGATTTCAGCACAGAAGCATGAGAGCGGTATGGATACGATCTAGACTTGGTTTCCGTACCATTGA
>CAZZWA010000400.1:0-5584 GCA_964657555.1 uncultured Microcoleus sp. | reverse complement strand
TACACAACTCATACCAAATCTGCTCTAATAGCCTCCTTTTCGCTTCCAGTTGTAGAGACGTTTCGGCGGAAAGTCTCTACAAGGTGAGAGCAGATTGCCCAACAGGGGGTAGCTAACCCGGATTGGTATCATCACCGAGCTTTCAGGCAGTTGACGACTGCCCCAAGATGGGCAATATTATTTGCCGCATTCCCATAGCATCAGCTTCCAGTCCGCAGTGACCACACTTAAACATTTTGCCGTGGTACCCCCCAAACTCAAAACTTTTCAAGTGATGACAGCAGGTACTCGGGGCTCTGAGTCTTGAAATAGGGGGGTACTTAGATAGCGTTCCCCAAAGCTGGGTTGAACCATAACAATTAATCGTCCCTGATTTTCAGGACGCTGGGCCACTTTAATAGCGGCCCATAGGGCAGCACCAGTAGAAATACCGGAGAGCAGCCCTTCTTCCCGTGCCAGACGACGCCCGTAAGCGATCGCTTCCTCATCAGAAACTGCGATCGTTTCATCAATCAAGTCCGTTTTAAGAACTTGAGGAATAAAGCCAGCACCGATGCCCTGAATTTTGTGAGGGCCTGGGCGTCCCCCAGATAGGATTGGGCTGCCGCTTGGTTCGACGGCGATCGCTTGAAAGCTAGGTTTTCGTGATTTCAGCACTTCTGCCACGCCAGTAATTGTCCCCCCAGTTCCAACTCCAGCCACCAAAATATCCACCTGCCCTTCTGTATCTTCCCAAATTTCTTCAGCCGTTGTCTCTCGATGAATTTGTGGGTTGGCTGGGTTGCGAAACTGCTGCAACATGTAAGCATGAGGCGTTATCTCAACAATTTCCTGCGCCCGCCGAATGCAACCGCTCATTCCTTCAACTCCCGGTGTCAGTTCCAGTTGGGCTCCATATGCGCACAACATTGCCCGTCTTTCACTACTCATAGTTTCTGGCATTGTCAAGATCAGCTGGTAGCCCTTTGCTGCTGCTACCATTGCTAGAGCAATGCCTGTATTGCCAGAAGTTGGTTCTACCAAGACTGTTTTCCCTGGGGCAATCAGCCCTTCTCTCTCTGCCGCATTAATCATGCTGGTTCCAATGCGGTCTTTGACAGAGGCAGATGGATTCATGCCTTCTAACTTCACCACAATGCGAGCCAAACAGCCCTCTGCTTGTGGAATACGGTTGAGCTGTACTAAAGGTGTTCGACCAATGAGTTCTGTAATATTTTGAGCAATCCGCATAAGAGTTTTGAGTTTTGATTGATTAGGCTGCGTCCACAACCTCCCCGCTATCCTAAATTCCTAGGCGGGTAAGTTTAAAAATTCCTAGTTCATCATTCATAATTCGTAATTACAAATGAAAAGAGGAATTGATCTACCTTTCATTTGATGCGCTCACGGACAAATTGAGTGGGGCAGCGAACCGTTAATCAGGAATTACGAATTATGGGAAAGGTGGTCATTAAGTAGATGGACGGAAATAAACGTAACTGGTGGGGCTGAACGATGGCTAATTGCCTGACTACCATTAGTCGTTAGCCATCCTGCAATCTTAACCAACGTTTATTTGTCCTCACCTACTTAGTAAAGATAGCTATAAGTGTTGAGTGAAATAATTTTCAACTCAACACTCATAACTGATAACTTTTTAGATGTAGTACATGATATCCAACTGTCGTCGAGCGTCACGCTTCTCGCAAAGATCTTGGAGGGTATGTTGTTGCAACACCGAGTTAACAGCTTGATGCACTTCCTGCCAAATTTCCCCAACAACACCACTCTCTACTGTTTTAGGAGTGGTATCGTTCTCCGATGGCTTAGGTTCCATTCCTTCCAAACAGGTAATGATATCTAAGAGCGTAATTTTCCAGGGTTCCCGCGCTAGTAGATAACCACCCTTGGCTCCCCGTTGGCTGCGTACCAGACCCCCCCGTCTCAAAGTAGCCAGCAGTTGTTCTAGATATCTATCGGGAATATTTTGTTGAGCCGCAATCTGCCGAATTTGCAGTGGCTCCCCTTCGTTATAGCGATCTGCCAGCTCTAACAAGGCTAGAAGTGCATATTCAGTCTTACAAGAGAGTTCCACAGGCTTAATTAAGTTATATGCTAATACACCCTATATTATCCAGTATATCCCAGTTCCCCACCGTAGTTTGTAATTTTCCTCTACCGAAGACAAATACTAAAGACAAAAAAGCCCCACTTTTGGTGGAGCTTTTTGATTTGACACAGAGATTTTCTCTATGTTTAGTACTTAGTTTTTACTCCCGTCCCAACTCCAAAGTCGGATGAGCTTAGCTTTTACCTAGAATGTGAACGTTGTTCTGAACGTACCAATAATGTTGTTGGGATCTCTATTGTCTTGGTTAGGCGCTGTAATCCAGATCACACCAGGAGTAACAGAGATATTATCGGTCAGCTGGTACTTGTAGAAGCCTTCCAAGTGATAAGAGCTACTATTACGGAAGGGTGTGGTGGCAGCTCCGTTTACATGAAAGCCTCTAAGTGTTGGTTCCAGACCTCCAAAGAAGCCCAAAACATTCCCTTTCTTGCCAAAATCAACAAACGCTACTCCACCGCCGTAACTCCAGATCTGGCCATCTCCACCGCCTGATCCTAAGACGCGAGCGGCTGTCTTCAAACCAAAGCCACTGATTGAGATTTTGTCCGTCAGTCGGAAAGCAGCCTCAACACCGTAGGAGTTGGTTGAAATCCGCCCAAACCTTTGAGCAACGTTTGGACTTGCGTTAGCTGCGGATGCTCTGGGTGAGAGTTCGCTAGGAAAGTTTGCCAGAGTACTACCTACAAGCGGCTGTCCCAGTAGTCCGACGTTGTAGATCCCAGCACCATTCGTGCTGTAGCCATTGACGTAGGTTCCAGCAATAGCCAAGCGGTCAAACAGGTTAAAGTTAATCTGTCCTAAAGCACCGTAGTCACCGCCTGTCAAACCTGACGATCTCAGAGGGCTGTTAGCATTTCCAGCCAAGTAACCGAAGGTGATGGACGTTGGGCCGAGGATACCGATCTTACCCACCCCAAATCTAATACCACCACCAGCACCGCCGCCGATTCGATAAATGGGGCTCTCTTGAGCAAAAGTCGAGAGAGAACCGTTACCACCGTCTCCGTCATAAAAGTAAGGATTGAGAACGGGAGCGTAGTCGGAATGCAGTGCCCCTGTGGCGGCAATGTAGACTTTTGAACTCTGATAGGGAAACTCGTAGGCCAACCAGTCTAGGGCAATATTGTTGTTGAAGTTGCCGCTACCAGTGTAGTTGAAGGTTTGTTGACCCTCATAGGTGTTGAAGCCATTAGTAATACCACCGAATCCAGGGCCAGTCCGGTTGTTGGTTCTGTCTGAAAGACCCAGGTTAAATGGCCTGAGGTTTCCTGTTGCCAAACGGGTGTGCAGGATATCTTTACCCGTGAAACTGGTTTGGAATTCTAAGCGGATGCGGTCTCCAAATACAGTGTTTTTATCATCGGTACGAGTACCGTTAAGACTAGTAGGAACACCAGTGCGAGTACCGCCGCGAGTGCGAATCGGATCGCTGACCGCAAAGATCGCTTCACCAACTAGTTTGGTGGTCGTGGAGAACTGGTGGTTTTCCAGGAAGCCAACACGGCCTTCCAGTTTATCCACCCGCGTACCCAGCGTTGCTAGTTCTGCCTGAAACTCCTGTGTCAGTCGCCGCAGCTTTTCTAAATCTTCTTTAGTCGCAAAATCTGACGTGCTGGCAGCAATTAATTTTTCAATCTGATTCAAACAAGCTCTTAAACCAGCGGCAAATTCATAGCGCGTCAGAGCCCGGTTGCCCCGGTAGGTGCTGTCTGGATATCCAGCGATACAGCCGTAGCGTTCTACTAGTTCTCGCAGTGCTTCATAAGCCCAGTCTCCTGGTCGCACGTCCGAAAACTGTGAAACGTTGGTAACTTGGTCTATGGAATCTCCGCTACCACGGCCTTCGTTACTGTAGCGGTTGATTTGTTGTAAAGTGCTGCTGTCAGATGGTGTTGTCGGGGCTGCTTGGGCTACCTTCTGGGTAACTGTTGGCATTGCCGGAGTCGCTTCCTGAGTCGCGCCTCTGCTCATCTCTACAGATGGTGCAGCCTCTGGGGCAACAACTGTTTTTGTAGTGGATGTAACGGCTACTTGCTCTGGCAACTTCACATCAGCCGTTGTCGGTGATTGCAAATCCGTCGCCGTGCCAATTGGTGCCGCAGCAGACACTGCTGCCGACTTGACTTCTGTTTTCTGTAGAAACTTGGTAGCCGACGTATTTGTGTTGGGTTGGAACTTCGTCCCTATAGTCGTAACTTGATTTTCAGATGCAAGTTGGCTTTCTTCCTGAGCTGCACGCACCGCATTTGCCGAAATCAGCAGCATCGCTAGCAAAACAGCCGGACTTACCAGCAGAGACTTGCACAGTATCCACAACGATTTAGACATCTTTCTCTTGTCCTCACACCTATGCAATAAGAATGATATCCTATGTCTCAATCTTAGAGTATGCCATTTCTGCTATGCAGTTGTGCAGACCCATACTTTTTCTCTTTGCTCTTACGAGATTGAAACTTCCATGTCTTAGAGCTTAAATCTCCGGCGATCGCTGCTTTGCCATGACTGCTTAATCCAATTGAGCAACACTAGTCTAGCAATAATCAGCTTTTGGTCTAAATCTTTTTGGCCAGATGTCTGACTGTCACACTCGGGAATTTTATAAGCGCTATGTAGAGTAGACAAGTCATGATTCCTTACCTTCTGAAACACCACTTAAAAAACTATCCGCTCTTACGGAAAGTGTTTTGTTCAAAGCCATCACACTTGAGGTAAGAGCGGTCTAGCGGGTCTTCAGATTAGCACCTGACTGCCGGAAGGAACTCCAAGCCAGCCTAGCCATCCAGGTTGTCCTAATCCCTGTAAAAAAGGGATTAAAACATGGCTTTTAGAGTACGGCTCCGGCCCACAGCCGGTTTACGCTAACCTGATGACCCATAAGTTTACTACTTTCTACCATGGGCATCACCTCCTACTTTCTAAACGACATAATCTCGCAAAACGTAGTGATACATTTTGGGTTGCCAACCCCCTACATCTGACGCTACGCGTACAAATGCAACCTGTGCCTAACATGTGCCTATAGTTCAACCAATTCATCGCCTCAATAGGTAATGCTCTGGCTTTACTCGGCGACACTTTAGGAAGTAGCTGACAATTACCATTAACTATCCTGAACATGTCAGGTTAGTAATATCACAACATCAACAATCTGTTTTTTGCGACTTCCTATACCAGCTTTAGCTTATACAGGGGTAGTGCTTGTAGCTGTCTTACCTACCTTCAGTCATCCTTTGATGGCTGAAGAGTATTGCAACACCAGCACTTCTATCAAGGTAGCACATGGCTAGAGAGATGTACTATTAAAAAAAATCCCCCTGCCAGATGGCAAGGGGAAAGCCCAAGAAAACATCTATCAAGCTAGCCCTGACTACAGACTAGATGGATGATGAAATTACAGCGCGTTACCGCGAGGCAGAACTTCCTCAGGGAACTCGAAGTTTTCATGAGGCTGATCTTGAGGAGCCATCCAAGCAC
>CAZZWA010000399.1:0-5607 GCA_964657555.1 uncultured Microcoleus sp. | reverse complement strand
TATTCAATTCAATATAAAATACAAAGCTATGGTACAAGACAAAGAGATTGAAATTCGGCTCCAGTTTTTAGAGGAAGCGAATGAGTATTTAGACACCCTAGAATCAGCGGTTTTAGGATTAGCTACTAACCGCATTGATAGCCAAAAAATTGATGCTGCGCTCCGGGCAGCTCACTCTATCAAAGGCGGCGCGGCGATGATGGGATTTGATACTTTAAGCGAACTTGCTCACCGCTTAGAAGATTCTTTCAAGGTTTTAAAACACAAGCGAAATTCTTTAGAAATAGATGCAAGTCTGGAAAGTATATTGTTAGCTGGGATAGACTGTCTGCAACGAGTAGTTGATGGCTATGCTAGAGGAGAAGGTGCTGATGACCAGTGGTTGGAGACTCATGCCAATCCAATTTTTCAGCAGTTGCATGACTCACTTGGCGCGCCTCAGGACGAAGACGCAGCCACGCTACTAGCACCCGAAGAGGGACAAGACATCATACCTTTGCTGTTTGAAAGCGAAGTAGAAGGATGTTTGCAACGCCTGGAATCCGTTTTGGCAGACCCCAATTTACCGTGCTTGCGAGAAGAAGTCTCAATTATGGCGCAGGAGTTGGGTGGCTTGGGCGAAATGCTTCAGCTACCAGCTTTCGTTAGTCTTTGCAGCTCGATTACTCAATACCTGGAAGCTGCCCCTGAACGCTTTGAAGAGATTGCTAGGAGTGCTTTGCAAGCTTGGCGGCGATCGCAGGCTCTCGTGCTGATCGGTCAACTTAATGTACTTCCTGCTCAACTAGAGTTAGCCAATTTCACTCTTCCTACTGCCAACTATCCCGCAACCCATTCACTGGAAACAGAGAAAATTGCCGCCACTTGGACAGAGCCAGAAATTGCTACAACTTGGATAGAGCCAGAAGTCGCCGCCACCTGGCCTGAGCCAGAAATCGCCGTCACTTGGACAGAACAAGAAATTGCCGCAGAAATTGATGTTTCTGACTTTCAGGTTGAGCAAGAGCAGCTCTTCCCAACTGCCAATGAAGTTCTCATTGAGGCAATTAGTTCTACGATTGCTGTGCCAGAACCAGCCACTAATGAGCCAATGGCAGGAGTGACTTCAAGAACATCCGTTGCCAGAGAAGGTTCAAGTTCTGACTTCAAGATAGCAGAACGTAAACCAGAGCCAATTCCATCTGCTCAATCTAAAGAAAATCAAGAAAATACTGTTCGAGTTCCTATTAAGCAGCTAGAGCAGCTCAACGATCTGTTTGGGGAACTCACCCTTGAGCGTAATAGTATCAACTCGCACTTGGAGCGTTTGCGCAACTTACTGGGACTCCTCAGCAATCGAGTTAGAACTTTAGAGAAAGCAAACACGCATCTGAGGACTGCCTACGACAAAGTTGCTATTCAATCCGCCACAACTCCTGCCCCGCTTGTCTCATCACTGATAGCAACCATGCCACCGGCGCCGACCAATGGGGAGGGCCAATTCTACTTCCCAGACATGACTTCCTCAGCCAACGGGTATGGAGATGCTCTCAGAGCATGGGCTCTAAGCCGCAACTCTGGCTTAGATACTTTAGAGACTAACGACCATAACGACAGATTTAATAGCATCAACAGCAAGTTCGACCTCTTGGAAATGGATCGTTACAGTGACTTGCACTTACTGTCTCAAGAAGTGATGGAAACGATTGTCCAAATTCAAGAAGTTACAGGTGATATTGAACTCAGCCTGGACGACACCGAAAGAACTTCCAGTGACCTCAACCGTACTGCCAAGCAACTGCAAAACAGCCTCACTCAAGCCCGGATGCGTCCTCTATCTGACATAGTGAGTCGATTTCCCAGAGCCCTGCGCGATCTTTGCTTAGAATACGGCAAAAATATTGAACTCAAAATTTATGGCGGTGACACCCTGATTGAGCGCACCATCTTGGAGGCTTTGAGCGCACCAATGATGCACTTGCTGCGCAATGCTTTCGATCATGGCATCGAAGAGCCTGCCGTTCGCCAAGCTTGTGGTAAGCCAGAACAGGGTGTAATTGAAATTAGAGCCTTCACCCGTGGGAACCAGACCCTGATTACCATGACTGATGATGGGGGTGGCATCGATCTGGGCAAAGTTCAGGCTCGGGCTGAGCGCATGGGTCTAGACCCTGTCCTCCTCTATGCTGCCAGCGAACAAGAACTTTTAACCCTGATTTTTGAGCCCGGATTTAGCACCGCTGACCAAGTCACTAACTTATCAGGTCGAGGAGTCGGTCTAGATGTAGTCCGCGCCAATCTGAAACAAGTCCGTGGTGATATCAAAGTTGATACACAGCCAGGAGTTGGCACAACTTTTACCCTGACCTTGCCATCTACTCTCTCCGTTGCATCTGTGATGCTGGTAGAAATTCATGGAATGCAGTTGGCATTTCCCACTGACGCTGTTGAAGAGATTGTTTTACTTGACAAAGAGCAAATCTTCACAACTGCTAACAAGGAAGTTCTTGACTGGCAAGGCTTCATGGTGCCTCTAGTGCGCTTAGGCCAATGGTTACAGTTTCACTGTCCTCATAAAGCTGTTGATACTGAAGCCCTGCCCCTTGTGAGTATTCCTACAGTATTAATCACCGAGCAAAGTAATCAGTTGGTCGGAATACAAGTAGACCGTTGTTGGGGTAAACAAGAAGTTGCTATCCGTCCAGTTGAAGGGATCATCCCCCTACCTCCAGGCTTCAGCGGCTGTACAATATTAGGAGATGGTCGAGTGGTGCCTCTTGCTAATCCTCCAGAGTTGCTACACTGGGTAGCTAGTTCTGGGCAATCCTACAGCTCAGCACCAGTGGAGCTAATCAATAATTTCCTACCTCCTGCCATACCGCAAACCCACAAAGATACTATCTTAGTTGTCGATGACTCAATCAACGTCCGGCGCTTTTTAGCGTTAATGTTGGAAAAAGCTGGATATCAGGTAGAACAGGCCAAAGATGGTCAAGAAGCCGTGGAAAAACTTTTCAATGGATTACAAGTACAAGCGGTCATTTGTGACATTGAAATGCCTCGCCTTGATGGTTATGGCTTTTTAGCGCGGATTAAATCAGATCCTGCCTTCAGCGAGTTACCGATTGCCATGCTGACTTCTCGCAGTGGAGAGAAGCATCGCCAACTCGCGATCAATTTAGGGGCAACCGCTTATTTTTCTAAGCCTTACAACGAGCAAGAATTACTCAAAACTCTCAAGGAAGTCATATCATGTTCTCTTAAATAGTCATATTAAGTAGGCGGGGACAAATAAACGTTGGTTAAGATTGAAGGATGGCTAATGGTAGTCAGGTAATTAGCCATCCTTCAACCCCCACCAGTTACGTTGATTTCTGTCCATCTACTTATCTGTCAGTAGTTAATGGCTAATTGCTAATTATTCACGGCTCTTAGCCATTAGCCATTAGTCATTAGCAAAAAGTGATAGTTATGGATAATTACTCTACCTTAAGAGCCCGACGCTTCGGTACCCGTCAGGCTGAATCAACTCGCCAGTTAGTTGTTTTTCGCCTCCAGCACCAATGGTTCGCCCTGCTGATCGACGTAGTCCAAAAAGTTTTACAGATAAGCAACGCTTATGGCGATATGAGAGGAACAGGGGTGAGTCTAACACTTTATCAAGATCGAGAATTAATGGTCGTAGATATCGGACGCAGACTCTTTGGAGAAGTACTCCGTGCTCTTCCTCCTGCTACCGTACCAGAAGCGGTAGCGCCGGAGTTAAACCTATACCCAATTAGCAGTGTGCCGCAGCAAGTTAGCAAAACAGAGCGCTGTCTGCTGATCGTGCAAACCTCTCAAGGAGAATTAGTGGGTTTGCCGATTGATTCGCCACCTGTTTTGCGCCGCGTGCCTGAGTCTGCCTTTGCGCCCCTCCCGCCAGCTTACATCTCTCAAGTAAATATTCAATGTGTCAGTTCAGCGATCGTTCAATCTCAAAATGAACCACCTCTGTTTTTAATCGACCCAGATCAGTTACTTCAGCCCTGGAACAACGACAATATCGAGTCTAGTTGATTCTCATTCAGCACCACTGAGAAAATTTACCTACCTTCATCCCCACCCCGCGACAGGCAAGAGTGGGGTCTTCCGGCTGACTAAATGAAATGCCGCTAAACCTTTACTTCATCAGCAAAGCTAGCCCACCGGACAAACTGAAATGGCCCCGCAACTGACCCCCAGACATGCTCATCAGTCTCTGGATCGCGCCCTCGGTCAAGGCTGATAAATTTATCACCGTCAATCTCGAATGAGCTATCGAGATAAGTTTTTTGACCTTTGCGAACAACAATACAACCCTTACCGGGTTCAACCCGGCCTTCAAAACTGCGACCAGTCCACTCAACGATCATGTTGCAGCCTGGTAATTTCTCCAGATGTTCTGCCTTTAGAGTCTGTAGGCGCTGCGGATCGCGAGATGCACCGTAAAACTGCTCTTCCTGCTTGAGGATGTAGTTCTCTATTTCAATGCGATCGCTCGCTTTAATCAACTTCAATACCCGCAGTCGGTAAGGCTCATTTAACATGTAGTCATAGGCTTGTTCTACCAATAAACTCACGCCAGACAGGAGTTCTAGCGGTAGGGGGCGTATGCAGACGCGAATGTGCGCATAAAAGGGAGGATTTTCAAAAGCCTGTTCTTGGTTGCTGAAATCTGCTGCCATCCAGCGAGCCAAGGTAGCAATATCAGTGGAATGAGTCATTAGTGGCAATGATAAAACAAAACGAGGATGAGCCCCATTATTTTAAAACTTGCGATCGCCCGTTCACCTTAAATAAGGTTGCATCTGCGTTACAAAAATTACATAAATAGTCTCTTAATTTTGCTACATTCCCCATGCCACCAACTCTCCGGATTTGATGGTAGTATCCTTTGGATATTTAGACGGGTTGAAAAATTGCCAGTTTCCCATCTTTCCATCTACAAAAGCTGCCAAAAGAGAGCCTGATGACATCATCAATAAACAGGATTGGCCTGCTGTTAGCCACAGTTCCCCTCTTAGGGGCAATCGCAGCTAAACAGGCACATGCCCAATCAATCAAGCCTGCCTCTGACGGCACTGGCACCGTTGTCACACCCATTGGCAACCACTACGATATCACTGGTGGTACCATTTCTGGGGATGGAGCAAATCTCTTCCACAGCTTCACTCAGTTTGGCCTCGGCTCTAACCAGCTCGCCAACTTTCTGTCAAACCCCCACATCCAGAATATCCTGGGGCGTGTTAATGGCGGCAATCCCTCCATCATTAACGGCCTCATCCAAATTACGGGCGGCAATTCTAACCTTTACCTGATCAACCCATCCGGCATCGTGTTTGGGAAGAGCGCCAGCCTAAATGTGCCTGCTTCCTTCACCGCTACCACAGCAACGGGGATTGGATTTGGTAACAATTGGTTTAAGGCAGATGGTAGCAATAACTACGCAGTTTTAGTAGGAACACCTAGTAACTTTGCTTTTAACATACCCCAGCCGGGAGCTATTGTCAATGCTGGTAACTTGGCAGTAGGACAGGGGCAGAATTTAACTTTACTAGGCGGCAGTGTGGTGAATACAGGACAGCTGTCGGCACCAGGGGGCCAAAT
>CAZZWA010000398.1:0-5619 GCA_964657555.1 uncultured Microcoleus sp. | reverse complement strand
AAAATGAGAATTGCTGTATTTAGCCAGAGATACTTGCTTTTTAAAGCTATCTATGCAATAGTCATAGAATTAAGCTTTTCAAAATTTTCGCTCTAGTGAAGCCATCTTATTCTTGAGCTGCTGAATATACTCTTCCCGTTCGCGCAGCAACTGCAACAGTACCATTTCACGCGGGGTGAGGTCATCCATCGGCATCTGGGGAATTTTGGTTAATCTGATGACACCACTCATGTCTTCGGAGTCTAAACTCTTGTCCTCAATTAACGAAAAAAGCAGCGTTATATCCAGGATGACTAGTGTATATAGCCCGATAATATAGGCAAGCCAAATTGGGGAGTTATAGGTTTGATGGGACACAGCCACTGTTCCCATCGGCGTGAAAATGGCTGCTGCCATTCCTGTGTAGTGCATACCAGAGATAGCTGTTCCCATGATCAGCGCACTACCAATCCGCAGCCATTTCCCAGCTTTACCTGTTTGCGTGCGCAGATGGAAAGCCATCCAGAGTGCAGCAATCGACGCGCCAATGGCGATCGCTACAGACAATACAAACATGTGTGGTTCATACCGGATGCTTGCTTCTAGATGCATGGCAAGCATCCCGATGTAGTGCATGCCTGCGATGCTAATGCCCATTAAGATACCGCCAATCAACAGTTGCTGGTTGCTCAAGACTGGCTGGCTGGCAAGGAAAAGTGCGCCGCCAGAGGCGACAATAGCAAACAGCATTGATAATACAACAGTTCGCACATCATACTCGACTGGGATCGGCAGACAGAAGGCTAGCATGGCGACAAAGTGCATCGACCAAATACCGATTCCCATTGTCAGTGCGCCGCCAATCCACCAAAGAACCCTAGCTAGAGCGATCGCTGCCGTCACCCGCTTTGCCAGATCGAGGGTGGTATACGAAGCTAGGATCGCAATCAAGATCGACAGCGCTACCAACCGCAGATCGTAGGTGCTACTTAGAGGCACATTTGCCGAAAGCATTGGGTTGACTCAAACTTGATAAGATAGATGAGTGTGGGGGCATCCTAAAATCATAATCCTATTCATAGATTACATATTTTGTAACAAAATCTGTAACAAGCTTAACATTTTTATCTTGAAAGATTTGATAATTGCTTCCTGAGGCTTCTCATCATGTTCCTGTTGCTAACTCAGATTCGTGCTTAGTTGTGAGCTTTACTTGCATATATCTAAAAATTGGTACAAACTTTCTATAGAAACTTCCCAAGGTCTTGATCTCCAGACTCTTTGCCTTCCATTTAGTATTGGGCGCACTAACGAAAGCTCATATCACACGACGGAACTGATAACTGACAAAAGAGATAAATGAAGTATCAAGTCGGCGGCAGTCTAACCAATGAGGCTCCTAGCTATGTGGAGCGGCAAGCGGACGAGGAACTCTATCAAGCCTTAAAGCAGGGTGAGTTTTGCTACGTTCTCAATTCTCGACAAATGGGCAAATCCTCGTTGCTTGTGAGAATGAAGCATCGCCTGCAACAGGAAGGGTTTAAATGCACCACGCTCGATATGACCAATATTGGTAGTGAAACGATCACTCCGACTCAGTGGTATAAAGGAATTGTTGCTGAACTATGGTCGGGTTTTAACCTGATAGAAAAAATTAACTTGAAAGAGTGGTGGCGCGAGCAAGATGAGTTCTCTTTACTCCAGCGACTGAGTCGGTTTATTGCTGAATTATTAATTCAATTTTCTCATGAAAGACTATTTATATTTATTGATGAAATTGATAATATTCTCGGCCTTGATTTTTCTGTGGATGACTTTTTTGCCCTAATTCGGTTCTGTTATAACCAACGAGCTATTAATTTAGAATACAATCGGATTAGTTTTGCTATCTTTGGGGTAGCGACGCCATCAGATTTAATTGTCAACGGCAATGGCACACCGTTTAATCTTGGCAAAGCTATAGAAATGAGCGGATTCAATCAGCAAGAAGCCCTACCCTTAGTCAAAGGATTAAATATTAAAGGAGGCGATTCTAAAACAGTTTTAAAAGAAATATTAACTTGGACAGGAGGGCAACCGTTTATTACCCAAAAGCTGTGTCAACTGGTGCTGAATTTTAGTAAGGACACTGTGAGCGGTGCTCTCACAATTCCCGCAGGTACGGAGGCTTTTTGGGTAGAGAGAGTTGTGAGGACATGCATCATCTATAAGTGGGAAAGCCAAGATGATCCAGAGCATTTAAAGACGATCCGTGATCGCCTCATCAGAAATGAGCAACGTGCAGGAAGATTGCTGAGCATCTATCAGAAAATTTTACAGGGGGTTGAAGTTTGTGCTGATGACAGTCGAGAACAGGTAGAACTGTTGCTGTCTGGGTTGGTGGTAAAACAGCAGGGTTGTCTCAAGGTCAGGAACCCGATCTATCAAGAAGTATTCAACCTTGAATGGGTAAAAAAACAATTAGTCTCTCTGCGCCCTTACTCCCAGGCATTCGATGCTTGGATTACGTCAAACCAAACTGATGAATCACGACTATTGCGAGGGCAGGCATTGCGCGATGCCCAAACCTGGTCGCAGGGCAAAAGCCTGAGCGACTTGGATTATCAGTTCTTAGCGAAGAGCCAAGAATTTGACAGGCAAGAAGTTGAGCTCCGGTTAGAGGCAGAACGGGCTAAAGAGATTGAAGCTCGACTGGCAGAGGAACAAAGAAGGCTGGCCCGAGAGCAAAAAATTGCCAGACGACTAAGGTTCGTGCTTTTTGGAGTGATTGTGAAAATGCTGTTTGTCTTGATGTTGGGGATGGAAGCCTACGTTGAGTACTGCAAAGCCGTAAAAAACGAAATTCAGGCAACCGCTAAATATTCTGACGCACTATTTGCCTCGAATCAAAAGTTAGAGGCGCTGGTAGAAGCAATCAGATCCGAGCTACAACTGCAAAAGCTGGGTGTAGTAGACGCAGACACCCAGCGTCAGGTTGATAATTCACTACAGCAGGCAGTTTATGGAATTGTTGATGAAAATCGCTTGTCAGGGCACAGCAGTAGCGTTAATCCAGCAGTTTTCAGTCCTGATGGCAAGCTAGACCTACTCGTAAGTGGTTGCGCTCTCGTGCAGGATTATTTGCAGACGAATGCAAAGGTGAAACCGAGCGATCGCCACCTCTGCGATAGGTTTAAGCCTAGAGTCTGAGACCTTTACTTGCATCACAAATTCCTTATTAAAGGGAGAGTCTTGGGTGGTCAAAGTTTTTGGGATGAACAGTCTAACCAACCTACGACAAACACTCTTTCAACTTGAACCAGGAAAGCCAGCAATTCCCAGAGGACTGCGTGCGGCAATTGCCACTGTTCTCCCGATCGCGATCGTGGAATACACTGGTTGGACTAGCTTGGTTTGGACAGCTTTGGGAGGATTTGAGACAAGTATTGCAGATGTTGGCGGGTTATACCGTACAAGAGCTATGAGCATGGGTTTGGTGGCTTTTGGCGGTGCGGCCTCAATGTTTGTGGCCACCCTAGCGGGTGGAACGCCGTTCTGGGCAGTGTTACTCATGTTCCTCTGGGCTTTTGGCTGCGGTCTGGCAGGCATGTACGGGAATGCTATGTCCACTGCATCTAACCTTGTAGCGGCTATGTTCTTGATTGCCCTGGGCATGCCCAGTGACTTTGCTACTGCACTCCAGCGCCCTGGAATGTTCCTGATTGGCGCTCTCTTGGCAATATTCCTATCCCTAGTGCTATGGCCTTTGCAACCATATCAACCAGTCCGGGTAGCTGTGGGAGAATGCTATCAGCAGCTCTCAGAGTTAATGAGAGCATCATTTCTGCTAACTTCAAAGACAGCAGTGAGCGAAGGCACCTGGAATCTCCCCCTCGGTCAAAAACGCATTCTGGTCAGAGAAGCATTAGCGACGGCTCGTGCCGCACTCGCCCAAACGCGGGCAACTCGGCAAGGAGCAAGCGAGCTCGGTCAGAGGTTATTAGTGCTGACTGAGATCGCTGACCAACTCTTCATCTCAACAGCTGCATTAACTGAAGTTTTAGAGAGCTACAGATCTGGTCAACCCTGGGAACAAGTCCGGGCACTTATTCAGTATGCGGTTGAGCAACTCGCTCAGAGGTGTCACACTCTAGCAGTAACCATCTCTAGTAGTCGTAGCAAAACCTCTGTCAACCTTTGGGAGTTAGACCGAGCGATCGACAAACTCAAAGAGGAACTGAAGGAGCTAAGACAGGCAACTAGCAAACAGCAAGTGGATTACAGCGTGCTGCTCGTTGTTGACTATACAGTAAGAATCTTGGACAGATCGGCCAAGTACATTCATGCGGCTGCTGATGCTATGGAATGTTGCCGCGAAGGTCACAGCCTGAGACGCCCTGAGAGCACTGCATCTGAGCTTGAGTGGAATCCAAGTCCGTCAATGTTGCAAGTGTTACGGGATAATCTCACCCTGGACTCAGTGGTGTTTCGCCACGCCCTTCGCTTGGGAGTAACGGCAGCGGTGGCGGTGGCCATTTACTCTGTTTTTGGCCTGAGAGAAGGGTATTGGGTCACTCTCACAGTGGTGGTGATTCTCAAGCCCTACACCGGAGCAACATTCCAGCGCGGGTTGCAGCGAGTGCTCGGCACAGTCGTTGGTGGGATCTTGGCAGCGATTCTGGCAGCCATGATTCACAGCCCCCTGATGATGGCCTTTTTGCTGTTCCCCCTCACAGTTGCCACGATCGCTCTACAGCAAATCAACTACGGGTTCTTCGTCTTCTTTCTCACACCACAAGTCGTGCTGATGGATAACATTCTCAATCCTGGGAACTGGCAGCTTGCTCTTGACCGAATTGTGGATACAGCGATCGGCGGTTCCCTGGCCCTAATTGGGGGTTATCTGCTCTGGCCCAGTCGAGAATACCTGCGGCTTCCCAACCAGTTTGCTACTACTATTGAAGCAAACCGCGTCTGCTTTCAGGTGGTGCTGGCCAAGTATCTGGGTCGAGAGTCAGAGGGAAAGTCGATCCAAAGTGCCCTCCAGCAGGTCAGGCTAGAAAATACCAATGCTGAAGCCTCGTTCCAACGGCTGTTGAGCGAACCGCATAAGCGACAAGGCAACCTTGAGCCGATGATAGCTTTGCTCGCCAGCATACATCAGTTCTTTTATGCAGTGACAGTCCTGGCAGTCCATTTGAGCCAATGGAGCGGTCATCACCCACTGCCCGGTCTTGAGAAGTTCGCACAACAGATTGAAGACGTGATGGCAAATTTGGCTGTCTCAGTCCGGCTGGGGATGCCACCACAAATCCTGCCTGGGTTGGAAGAGACACAGAACGAAATAGCAGCCCATTTGCAAGAGCTACACGCAGCATGGATGGAGGAGCTAGTTACCAATCAAGGTAATACATCCGTAAAGGAAGCAGCATTCGACTACTCTCTTGTTGGCATAGAGGTTGAGAGAATTATTCGCATAGTTACAATTATGCACGCGGCGATCTGCCGCATGAGCGATGCAGAAGTTGAGGCTGAAATAGAAGCGACAATTTAAAAATTTGCAATTCGTAATTTCAAATGAAAATATGCTCTACGATAGAACGTCCCTTAGCCAAATCTCCCCATTAGCAACTAAGTTTTTTGATGCTTGAAAAGCTTTGA
>CAZZWA010000397.1:0-5632 GCA_964657555.1 uncultured Microcoleus sp. | reverse complement strand
GTGTTAGGAGATTCATCTCCCTCATTAATAATTTAAAGGGTGGCAATACTAAATCGCGAAGACGAAAAATTGCAATAATAAGCAGAACGTTTATGGCAATAAATTAGAGCGGATTGTGAGATAGAGTCGGTTTAATCCGGAACATCTTAAGTAAAGTATTGGTTTTCGAGTTGCCTGTTCCTCTTGCTTTCAAGGGGGAGAGATATAGATTTGTTCAATGAAAAAGTAAGAGTGGCACGAAACCCAACATTGGCAAAGGTTTGGTGGGTTTCGCTTACGCTCTACCCATCCTACAAATAATCAGATCGACCTACTTAACTGTTCTGTGGAGCTACTCCAAGTATATGGATGTACGCCTCCCCTGCTCAAGAACAGCCCAACACCACCGAAATCTGAATACTTGACCGATGCTCTAGTCCCCAACCCCCAATCCCTCATCAGACTCAGAACCCATATCTCTCAACCAAGCCTCAAACAGATCTGGACGGCGATCGCGTGTTCTCTGCATTTGCTGCTCTCGCCGCCAGCGGTCAATTTCAGCGTGATTTCCAGACAGCAGGATCTGGGGAACTTTCCACACCCGAAACTCAGGCGGACGGGTGTACTGCGGATAGTCTAACAACCCGGCCTCAAAACTCTCTGCTTTCAGCGACTCTTCCTTACCCACTGTTCCCGGTAGTAAGCGCACTGTACCGTTAATCAGAGCCAGCGCTGGTATTTCCCCACAAGTGAGGACAAAATCCCCCAAGGACACCTCGCGAGTCACCAAATTTAGCACTCGCTCATCTACACCTTCGTAATGACCGCAAATGATTACCAACTGGTCGTAACCCGTCGCTAATTCTCGTAATAGCAGCTGACTCATTTTTTGACCTTGAGGTGTCATTAATATCACATCACGTCTAGGTAAAACTGGCAGCGACTCTACAGCCGCAAAGATGGGCTCTGGCTTCATTAGCATCCCCACGCCACCTCCATAGGGCTCGTCATCTACCCGGCGGTGTTTATCAGTGGTGAAATCGCGGGGGTTAACCAGATGCACTTCAGCAATCCGCTTGGCCAACGCTTTACCCAACAACCCAGAACTCAGGGGAGAGGTGAAAAAATCTGGAAACAAGGTGATGACATCAAATCGCATATTTCTTTAGGGGTAGGGTGTAAAAAGAGGATAAGAAAATGTTAAATATTTAAGAGATTGACATAATTGGGATGATGCATATGTTGAGTGGACTTCCCATGGTCTACACTAGGAGATTCCCGTTGCTAAATGCGGGATTTCCCCTCCTGTGGAGAAGACAACCCAGACTTAAATTGGAAATTGCGCAATACTGGGGAAAAGAGTCCCCTCTTCCTCAGGATGCCGGATTCTCTTTCTGCGGTAGGCAGCGATTCCTTCCCAGCCTACGAGCACCTAGCCACGGGGATTTCAAAGTCTGGAGTTCGGAGTCCCAAGTCCTTTGTCCCAAATATTAGAGGGGAATTAACCCGCTCTTGATTTGGAGCACTCAAGATCGTGGCATTTTGAGCTTGGCATTAAACCCGTGACTCCGCAACGGTTCGTACCGTAAGCATTGCGGCCAGAAGTGCCGTCTCGAATAAGCCTGCGGCAAGCTATGCTAAGGACTTTTTTGGTAAAAGGCGGGTTTCGACGAGACGACCAATACCCAGCAATCCAAGAAATTGTGAGTAAGAGCGCCTAGATCTTGAGCGGAAGCCAAAAACAGGGTAAATTGGCACTCCAATCAAACCACCTTATGCCCAAGATCAACAAATATGCTGCAGTTAGAATCTCAATCGCTTGAATCAAGGATGCCCCAATCAACAAAAACCGCCATTATGGTTATTGGCGGTGCTGAAGACAAAGTTCACGGACGCGAGATCCTGCACACTTTTTTTGGTCGTGCTGGAGCGCTTGATGCTCGTATTGCCATCATTCCGTCTGCATCTCGGGAGCCAGTAGTGATTGGGGAACGCTACCGCAGCATCTTTGAGGAGATGGGTGCTAAGGACGTGAATGTACTAGACATTCGCGACCGCGTCCAGTGTGAAGACCCCAGCATACAGGCATACGTTCAAGAGTGTACTGCAATGTTCATGACCGGCGGGGATCAACTGCGTCTGTGTGGGCTGCTGGCAGACACACCATTGATGGAAAAAGTCCGGATGCGAGTGCATGTGGGTGAGATGACCTTGGCAGGGACTAGTGCTGGGGCAGCGGTGATGGGACACCACATGATTGCTGGCGGTGGTAGCGGCGAGTCGCCCAATCGTTCCCTTGTCGATCTGGCAACAGGTCTAGGTATTTTGCCACAGCTCATCGTGGATCAACACTTTCACAACCGCAATCGCATGGGTCGTCTGATCAGTGCGATCGCCGCCTATCCAGACAGACTGGGCATTGGCATTGACGAAGATACCTGTGCTCTTTTTGAAGGAGATGGTCAACTTTATGTGCTGGGTAAGGGCACAGTAACTATCATTGATCCAGGAGAAGTGTCTTACACTAATCAGCCTTATGTAGGAGCTAATGAACCTATTAGTGTTTACAATTTACGGGTGCACATTCTCAGTCATGGCGATCGCTTCCATTTACACCAACGGGCGATCATGCCACCTGTTGCCGAGCAAGAGCTAGCTAGCTTCCCGACAAAACCTGGAACGGAGATTTCCTAAAGTAGAAAGGGTGTACAGTTTGTTGTTAAGCAAATCTAGCACTCCCACAAGTTATAGGTAAATCAACTTTGGCTCTTAAGTCTGTCAGTCTTTGGTACTGACAGATATTCACCAATTACATATCTCAGATGACTTTACACTTTCTAGTAAAAAATGTTCACTGTGAACAGTTTATTGGCTTTTTAAAGCTGGAGACTAGAAAATCAGTTTAATAAAGGGCAGGTGTTGCAGCAATACCACCCGTTGATCGCAGAACACAGAGATCGAACCTGCCCCCAGGGCGCACATTATTTGAACAACCCTCTGAAATTGCTATGAGAATCTTAAAGATCCAGACTTTACGGGGTTCTAACTACTGGAGCATTCGACGCCACAAACTGGTGGTCATGCGTCTTGATTTAGAAGAACTGGCAGACAAGCCATCAAACGAGATTCCTGGCTTCTACGAGGGATTAATTCAGGTGCTGCCTAGTTTAGAAGAGCATTTCTGTTCACCAGGCTGTAGGGGTGGTTTCTTAAGCCGGGTGAGAGAAGGCACCATGATGGGACATGTAATTGAACATGTTGCCTTGGAACTGCAAGAAATGGCCGGAATGCGAGTAGGCTTTGGTCGGACTCGCGAAACCAGTACTCCAGGCATTTACCAAGTTGTTATTGAGTATCAGGACGAACAAGCAGGTCGCTATGCGGCTAGGGCAGCTGTGCGCTTGTGCCAAAGTATTGTTGAGATCGGCACCTATTCCACCGAAGAGCTGGAGAAGGATCTGCAAGACTTAAAAGACTTAAGGATAGAATCATCCCTTGGTCCCAGCACCGAAACAATTGTTAAGGAAGCAGAAGCACGGGGAATACCCTGGATGCCTTTGAGCGCTCGGGCCATGATTCAGTTAGGCTATGGTGTCCACCAGAAGCGACTACAGGCAACTTTGACCAATTACTCCGGGATCTTGGCGGTTGAGTTAGCCTGCGACAAAGAAGGCACGAAAAGAATTCTCCGTGACGCCGGAGTGCCCGTACCACAAGGCACAGTGATTTATTACCTGGATGAATTGGAAGACGCAATTGAAGAGGTTGGCGGATTTCCCATTGTGCTCAAGCCCCTCGACGGTAACCACGGACGGGGCATCACTATCGACATCAACAGTAGAGAATTGGCAGAGGAAGCCTACGATGCTGCTAGTGCTGCCTCTAAGACCCGCAGCGTTATTGTAGAACGCTATTACACGGGTCGCGATCACCGAGTGCTGGTGATCAATGGCAAAGTGGTGGCAGTAGCAGAGCGAGTGCCAGCCCATGTGACGGGAAATGGCCAATCGACGATTCAAGACCTGATTGATGAAACGAATAACGATCCCAATCGGGGCGAGGGACACGATAATGTCCTCACAAAAATTGAAGTTGATCGCACAACCTGGCAATTGCTAGAACGCCAGGGATACAATCTGGATACAGTGCTATCGGAGGGTGAAATTTGTTACCTGCGGGCAACGGCTAACCTAAGTACAGGGGGCATTGCTGTTGACCGCACTGATGATGTTCATCCGGAAAATATCTGGCTTTTTGAACGGGTTGCCAAGATTATCGACCTAGATATTGCTGGACTTGATGTGGTGACGGCTGATATCAGCAAACCCCTACGCGAAGTAGATGGTGTGATAGTAGAAGTCAATGCTGCACCTGGATTTCGAATGCATGTCTCTCCCAGCAAGGGTTTACCCCGTAATGTGGCTGCCCCAGTATTGGATATGCTGTTCCCCTCAGGAACACCAAGTCGCATCCCCATCATTTCGATCACCGGCACCAACGGCAAAACCACTACGACTCGCCTGATTGCCCACATTCTCAAGCAGACTGGTCAGACTATCGGTTACACGACCACGGATGGTACCTATATTGGCGACTATTTGGTGGAAAAAGGGGACAACACTGGCCCTCAAAGTGCCTCTCTGATTTTGCAAGATCCAACAGTAGAAGTGGCAGTGCTAGAAACAGCTAGGGGTGGCATCTTACGTTCTGGACTGGCTTTTGATGCTGCTGATGTCGGCGTAGTCTTAAATGTGGCAGCAGATCACTTGGGAATTGGGGATATTGACACGATTGAACAAATGGCTCGTCTCAAGAGTGTCGTAGTCGAAGCAGCAATGCCCAGTGGCTATGCTGTGCTGAATGCGGATGACCCTCTAGTAGCGGAAATGGGCAAGCGGGTGAAAGCACAGGTGGCTTATTTCACAATGAACCCGGACAATGAGTTGGTGCGTAATCACACCCAAAACGGTGGTTTAGCAGCAGTTTATGAGAATGGCTATCTGTCAATTTTGAAGGGAGATTGGACGCTGCGAATCGATCAGGCAGTTAACGTGCCGCTGACAATGCAGGGTCGAGCACCTTTTCAGATTGCTAATGCCCTAGCGGCAAGTTTAGCAGCATTTGCTCAAGGCGTGAAGATTGAAGAAATTCGTCAGGGTTTAGACACATTCCGAGCTTCCGCTAGTCAGACGCCGGGACGAATGAATCTGTTCAATTTGGGTCGCTACAGCGCTCTATTGGATTATGCTCACAATGCCCACAGTTATGAGGCGCTAGGCGGCTTTATCCGCAACTGGCCGGGTGCGAAGATCGGCGTTGTGGGAGGACCGGGGGATCGCCGTGATGAAGACTTCATTATTCTAGGCAAACTCTCAGCCACAATCTTTGACCGCATTATTATCAAGGAGGATGATGACCCACGGGGACGTCCTCGCGGTCAAGCGGCTGAGCTAATCAGCGAGGGAATCAAGCAAGAAAAGTCGGATTGTCAGTATGAATCCATCCTTGATGAGACTCAAGCCGTGAATACCGCTCTTGACCAAGCACCAGAAGGCAGTTTAGTAGTGATCTTACCTGAGAGCGTCAGTCGTGCGATTAGCTTGATTGAGGCACGTCGCCCTCTACAGGAAAATAACTCGCAACAACTTGAGAC
>CAZZWA010000396.1:3678-5674 GCA_964657555.1 uncultured Microcoleus sp. | reverse complement strand
AGTTATATAGAGCAGAGTCTAGTTTCCCATATTTGTCTAGAGCAGCAGCAAGGCTTCTACCGCTACAATCCCGTTGACCTCAAAAATGCCGGCCCTGCCCGGATATTTCCCTATACGGGAGAAGATGGAGTGCTGTATTATGTCTTAACAAAACTCCGGCGCAATCTCGCTTTGCAAGGCCGGGTTTCGGAGCCCTTGAGCCTGACACTGCAACAGATAGAAGCCGCAATAGACTTCTTGGGGCAAAGGTGGGATCAAACGGGTACTCTCCTAGCAGATTTGCACTTGTTTCAATCTGGCTGGCTGAATTTTTCCTTACCTCCGGGAGAGGAATTTAGTAATGACTATGTGCAAAAACGTCGGCAGATACTAGCATATACACTGCTCACAGATGTAGCTACTTGGATCTTCCCTGCTCTACCCTCGGCTTCCCCCCCAGAGCAAACTAGGCAGCAGCGTCTCCACTTTTATCAGGTGCTTGAGAGATTTGGACAAGTGCGGCCCCTAATGAGTAAAATCCATGAGCGTGACTCTGGTTTGAGCGATCGCGAGTTTGCTCGTCAGCGATTAGGGGGGGCAAATCCGATGGTACTGCGCCGTTTGCAAGATTCTGAAAAAGACGTCTTGCAACGTTGGTCAGAATATCAGCCCGATCAACTACCGGATGGAGAAGCGGTTGACCTAGTAGAGGCTGCTAACCAAAATCGTCTATTTGTTGCAGAATACCCTCTTTTTCAGCATCTTATTCCCGCTGACTTGCACGTCGAGCGATATGTAGGTAGCCCTCAAGCTTTGTTCTACCGTTCGGAGCAAACTCTACAGCCGCTACTGATCCAGCTAGAACCAGGTGGCAAGATTTTTACACCACAAACAGCTGATGACTGGATGCGAGCAAAGCTCTACGTACAGGTAGCAGATATTACCCACCAGGAACTGATTGCTCACTTATGCTACACCCATTTAGCAATGGAAGCATTTGCGATCGCTACCCCCCGGCAACTCCCCCAAAGCCACCCAATCTACCAGCTGTTATCTCCCCACTTCCAGTTTCTACTAGCAATTGACACGCGGGGCAATCGACTGCTGCTTGGGGAAAGCGGGGCAGTGGAAAAGCTACTCGCCCCCACCCTGAAAACCTCTCTCGATCTGATTAACCGAGCCTACCGCGATCGCCCATTTCAGGACTATGCCCTTTCCCATAACATTACCAGACGCGGACTCGATCCAGAGTCATTACCGGAGTTTCCCTACCGAGATGACGGGCAACTGTTGTGGGATGCGATCGCTAACTATGTCACCACCTACCTCCAGCGCTATTATCAGAATGACCAAGCTGTTCTGCAAGACCACTACTTACAAGCTTGGGTAGCAGAGTTAGGCGCACCTTTAAATTCTCGCTCTATCAATGAATTTCCTCAATTACCCTCCTGTGTGCCTGCCCAATTAGCTGCCGAAACTGGGCTGAAGATTGCAGAATTACCCCCTCATCCTAGAGTCCCCGACTTTCCCACAGCACAGACACCGGGTCAAATTCTCAGTCTGCAACAATTGATTGACGTCGCGACTCAGATTATTTTTACTAGTGGCCCTCAACACGCTGCTGTTAATCTCACTCAGTTTGATTATGCGGGTTATGTACCCAATTCTCCTTTTGCGGCTTATGCCAAACCTGATACTAATGTGCCGATTGACCAAATCTTGCCTCCCAAAGCTCAGGACTTAGAGCAGATGCAACTTACTTTTGCCCTCGCTAATATTCGTTGGGGCCAATTGGGTGACTCTAAATTAATTCGATTCTTGGATGTGAGGGATAGGCAAACCTTGCAACAATTCCAAGCCAAGTTGAAAGAAATCGAGTATGAAATTCAACAACGGAATATACAGCGTCGTCATCAACATGGGGTAGATTATCCCTACTTGCTACCTTCTCAAATTCCCAACAGTATCAATATTTGATCTGAAATAAGTTGAATGCTCAGGATTGGCTCTACCCATC
>CAZZWA010000396.1:0-3578 GCA_964657555.1 uncultured Microcoleus sp. | reverse complement strand
TTGGATTTCTCGGCAGCCACGGATTTAGCAGTCTGGTTGCATGAACATCAGCAGCTATAACCCTATTTAAGGGGGGTAAGGCGATCGCTTCTCATAACAACCGAATTAAGCTTAGTTATCCGTAAGAGAGTTTATTTTGAACGACTAGCAGCTGAGCTTGCGTAGTCCAGATTCTTCTGATATTCACCCACCTTCTTTTGCGCTACTGCATAATTAGGGCTAGATGCTGGTATGGTTTTCATAAGTGCGATCGCTTCTTGCCACTGATTGGCAACCAAGTTCCAGTCCTGCTTAGATTTTGCTGATTGGGTGAGGTTGGCCGCACTCATCGCCTTGTTCACTGCCAGCCGGAAAGGGTCAGACTGAGATGATGGAGTTTGAGAAGTGACGGGTATTGGTGTAACATCTGCTGGCGTAGATGCTTCTGGCGATAGAGTTTGAGAGGTAATGGTTAAAGGATTATTTTTAATAAGAGAAAGAAGAACGCCACTAAATCCAAAAACTATCAAAATAGCGCCAAGAAAGGCTATCGGAACGATAATAAGGGGCCTAAACCAAGAACTGGGCTCAGGGAACAATGCAGGCCAACGTGCAGTCTTTGACCGATGACCGGATTGAGGAGATTCTAAAGAGCTAGCCTGCTGTTTTGGTTCTTTGACCTCATCCTTATAAGTCAAACTTGGGGATTCGGTTGAGGCAGAGTCTGCCTGAGGAGTCAAATCCAAAAATTTCTTCCAGACTGCGGAGTTTTGCCCCATCAGTTTTCCGTAGATTCTCACAGACTTGATCGATTTAACTTCCAACTGCCTCATCACTGTCCGGATGGAGACGACTGAAGATTGTTGATCTGGCACTTGAAATGATTCCAGCAGCACCAGTAGGCAACTACCCTTGAAAAGCGCTTTGACAGTAATGCCTTTATCTTTAAGAAGATGATTAATCACATAGGCGATCGCATTTGCATCTCCCTGTTTGGCAAGTTCCAGAATATTCGGCTGAGTCATAGCTGGCACAGGTAAAGAACCTATAAGGTAAGCTTTTCTTTAGAATGCCCTGGCCTGAAGTTTTGAGTAACATTTGTCATGAGGGATTTGAGATCAACCCCTGCATAATTTAAGACTGGCTGCGGGTATGACTTTGATAAGCGCGATCGCTTTCTCCCAGTAACTGGCAAACAAGCTTAAGTCCAGCTTGGATTTTGCCTAATGGATAGATGCAACTAATAATTGTTGATCTGACACTTATGCCAATTTTAGCAACACCGACAGGCAAGTATCATTCTTAACTACTTTTGCAGTAAAAATCACCACAGTTTCGATACCCACAAGAGTCCTATAGTTTTCATCAGGGAACTCAAAATCAATAATTATCCTCTGGTCATGGCTATCATTAGTCCTTAAATACCAAGGATTAATGACGACTTCGCAAGGGATATTTATTTTTGTCGAGTCTCCTGACAAGTCCTCAGTAGTTTTCCTCGAACCGTTTGAGCTGGTTTTTGAGTAAATTAACTCATTACCTGAAGAGGAGGTTGTGTGCCGATAGTTCTAGTATCCGGTGATGGCGTGCGTTTATCAAAATTGGTCAACAGGTAACCTAACCAGAGTGATAAGTAGAATTTCTCACCGGCATGCTGGGCTGGACGCGCTCGAACGATATACTAGGCAGTGGGATCGTCAAAGAATCTTCACAAAAGAACCAATAGACTGATTCGACACAACTTGTCTCGAATCACTTCAATAATTAATGTGATCTGAGCGGGAAACATGAACCCAGGCATTGACCTACAAGGAACTTTTATCAAATCTCTCACAGATTTGGGCATCCCAGCCGATGCTGCCAAAGCCATTTGGATGCCGCTGCCAATGTTCCTCATGATTATTGGCGTAACAGTACTGATGCTGGTCGTCACTTGGCAAGAGCGGAAGATTTCTGCCGCCGCTCAGCAGCGGATTGGCCCAGAATACGCGGGTCCATTAGGAATGCTGATACCCGTAGCAGATGGCCTTAAGCTCGTTTTCAAAGAAGATATCGTTCCAGCAAAGGTAGACTCTGTGCTGTTTACCCTGGGGCCGATTATCGTTGTTATTCCGGTATTTCTGTCCTTCCTGATCGTGCCGTTTGGAGAGAATCTGCTGATCGCCAACATTGGAGTGGGGGTGTTTTTGTGGATTTCCCTGTCTAGCATTGCCCCAATTGGCTTACTGATGTCTGGGTATGCCTCCAACAATAAATACTCCCTCCTAGGAGGCTTGAGAGCAGCTGCTCAGTCTATTAGTTACGAGATTCCCCTAGCGCTGGCGGTCTTGGCGATCGCTATGATGTCTAATAGCCTCAGCACCATTGATATCGTCGAACAGCAGTCTGGCTACGGCATTCTCGGTTGGAACATCTGGCGACAGCCAATCGGTTTCCTGATCTTTTGGATTGCTGCCTTGGCCGAGTGCGAACGTTTGCCCTTTGACCTGCCTGAAGCAGAAGAAGAACTGGTGGCAGGGTATCAAACCGAATATGCCGGTATGAAATTCGGTCTTTTTTACATCGGTTCCTACGTCAACCTTGTCCTCTCTTCCTTACTGGTTGCTGTTTTATATCTGGGAGGTTGGGATTTCCCCATCCCCATTGAGTTGTTAGGCAGCTGGCTAGGAGTCAGTGAAACAAGTCCCTATCTACAGGTGATTGATGCGGCACTGGGAATTACAGTCACGGTATTCAAAGCCTACCTCCTGATCTTTGTGGCAATTTTGCTCCGCTGGACACTACCCCGCGTCCGCATTGACCAATTACTGAATTTAGGCTGGAAATTCCTATTACCAATAGGTTTAGTGAACTTGTTACTGACCGCCGCGCTCAAGCTAGCATTTCCTGTGGCTTTTGGCGGGTAAACCAATTTTAGAGCTTATCTTTTAGATTTTGGATTGTTCTAAAATACAAAATCTGAAATCCATAATCCACAATCCAAATTTGAAATAGTGGAGACAACATGCTGAAGTTCCTCAAACAAGTTGGCGATTACGCCAAAGAGACTCTCCAAGCTGCTAAATACATTGGTCAAGGTCTATCTGTGACCTTCGATCATATGGGTCGGCGTCCGATTACAGTGCAGTACCCTTACGAAAAACTCATCCCTTCTGAACGCTTTCGGGGCAGGATTCACTTTGAATTTGATAAATGTATTTCCTGTGAAGTCTGTGTGCGGGTTTGTCCAATCAACTTGCCTGTAGTGGATTGGGAATTTAACAAAGAAAGCAAAAAGAAACAGCTCAAAAGCTACAGCATCGACTTCGGCGTTTGTATCTTTTGCGGCAACTGCGTGGAGTATTGCCCAACTAATTGCCTATCAATGACGGAAGAGTACGATCTAAGCTCCTATGACCGTCACGAGTTGAACTATGACAACGTAGCATTAGGTCGCCTGCCCTATAAAGTTACCCAAGACCCAATGGTAACGCCACTGCGCGAACTAGTATACCTGCCGAAGGGTGTTATGGAACCTCACGACCTGCCAGCAGGAGCGCGTCGTGCTGGTCAGCTTCCAGAAGAAATTCTCAAGAAAGCGGAAAAATAGTGGCTAATGG
>CAZZWA010000395.1:0-5679 GCA_964657555.1 uncultured Microcoleus sp. | reverse complement strand
ACACCCAGACAGACAAACCAAACGTACTCATACCAATAGTTCCGCATTGCCTGATTTAGACTAAGTTCTGGGTGCAGGGCACTCAGGTACAGCAATAACAACAGAATCGCCAGCGCCCCAAATCCGACAAATGTTAAACCTACTAAAATGCGCGCTGGTCGTAGTTCCTCATCGCTAATTGCTTCTAGGTCAATCTGTGCCAGATGATTGAGAGACTCTTCCGCTAACCAGGAGGCGTCTTGCAGGCGGTTTGCCATCGGCACTGGCAGTATGGGGGCTAGCGTCTTTACCGTCGGACGCCGCAGCAATGCTTCTGTATCCCGCAGCAACTTTAAGGATTTACCTGCTGGTGGTTCAGCAAATTTTGGCACTTCTGGTGTTGGGGTGGAGATGACTTCTGGTTCCAAATCCATAGGAGACTTTTGATAATCCCAGTGCTTGCTTCTACGATACCCTACCCAGCCTTCAGCAGTATGAAAGTAAAGTGACTACTATTGATTAACCCTTATGGATGAAGTGCGATCGCCTCAGCCAACTCTATTCTGACTTGCCTCGCTTTCATTACCCACTATTCGAGTCATCGGTGGGCATTGCCCACCCTACCAACCTACAAACCCAACTTCTCCAAAACGGGACGGGTTGAGACAATGTGCCGTTCTAAACCCAGATATTTTGGTTCAATCCCTAGCGCTAAGGAAACCAGTTGAGGTAGATGCAGGACTGGCAGACCAAGCTTGTGTCCAATAACTTTCTCCACTTCTGGTTGACGAGAATCTAGATTGAGATGGCACAAGGGACAGGGAGTGACTAGACAATCAGCACTGGCATCAAGGGCTTCCTGAATATGTGCTCCCGCCATTTTAAAAGATTGGGTGGTGGCATAACTAGAAAGTGGCCAGCCACAGCATTGAGTGCGCCCTCTGTAGTATATGGGTGTTGCCCCAACTGCCCGGAAGACATTTTCCATTGATTCGGGTTTCCAAGGGTCATCATAGGGCATGCGGTCTTGTGCCCGTAGCAGATAGCAGCCATAGAAAGCTGCACACTTCAACCCGCTGAGTTTGCGCTTGACTCGGTTTTGCAGCTCATCCAATCCATAATCAGCCACCAATGCCCATAGCAGGTGTTTCACCTCAGTACTGCCTCCATAAGGAGAGCAGCCTTCCTGTTTCAACAAACCATTAATCTGCTCAACATAGGCTGGATTGGTCTGTTGAGATTCTTTCAGGCGCTCATCCACATGCCCAATAACGCCTTGACATGTGCTGCAATGGGTAAGCAGAGGTAGATTTAGTTCCTCTGCTAGGGTAATGTTACGGGCGTTGACTGTATCTTCCAGCAGTTGGGAATCTTCCTTGAAGGTGCCGGAACCACAACAAGCGGCCTTTTTTAGTTCAATCAGTTCAATACCCAGTGCTTGGGTTAGGGCTGCTGTTGATTGGTAGAGTTCCCGGCAGGCTCCTTGAGCCACACAGCCGGGAAAGTAGGCATATCTGTGAGATGGCATGGATTTGAGGGGTTTTGCCCACTCTGACATTAACTATCTCTATCATCGCTTGCTTCGGCCTGAAGTTAGGAATAATCCAGTATAAATTTAGGTAATTGTGCAATTTAAGTAGCACAATTTAGGTTTTTTAGGCTGAATTTTAGGTATACGTGGTTGATGAAGCTATTTTTTCCAACGAATCTCTGATAATCTTCATCATAGTAGCATTTATCTCTCTCATAATTCCTCATTGAGTTTTTAGGCAACAGTTTGCTGGAGTGTGAACGCCAATGAGGATAAGTGCCACTTAGAGAAGCGACTATAGTTCGACCAGAGCGATCGCGCTTTCGGATAAGATTAAGAAATCATTACAGGGAAGCGGCAATCCCCGCCACGCTTTCCTCCCAATCCCAGCTTAGGGAACGGGTGCCCAGCGGGATGTTTTATGAGTCAACAGGAAATTTTAGAGAGAGTCAGGAAAATTGTGGCAGAACAACTGGAAGTCGATCCCAGTCAAGTGACGCCAGCAGCCAACTTCGCCAACGACCTTGGAGCAGATTCCTTAGATACAGTTGAACTGGTCATGGCCTTAGAAGAAGAGTTTGAGATCGAAATCCCCGACGAGGCAGCTGAGCAGATTGCCACCGTCCAAGCTGTTGTGGACTACATCAGTAATAAAGTGACAGCTGCTCCGGTTCAAGATAAATAACCCCAAAGGAGGACTGAGGAAAGCAATGAAGATTCACTCTTTAGCACTCAGTCATCATAAATGCCTTAAAATCAAGTTTCTGCGTTCTGGGTATGGAAGCCCACTATTACTGGCATCATGACAAATGTTGAACGTAAACGCGTTGTTGTAACAGGTGTCGGCGCGATTACACCAATTGGCAATACCCTAGCTCAGTACTGGGAAGGGTTATTAAGTGGTCGCAATGGCATTGGCCCGATCACTCTGTTTGATGCCTCCCGGCATGCTTGTCGCATTGCTGGGGAGGTGAAAGGATTTGACCCCCACGAATACCTGGAGCGTAAGGAGGCAAAGCGCATGGATCGCTTTGCCCAATTTGCTGTGGCAGCAAGCAAACAGGCACTCGTAGATGCGCGGTTTGTCATTAATGAGTTGAACGCAGAACAAGTAGGCATCATCATTGGCACTGGCATTGGCGGCCTTAAGGTTCTCGAAGATCAACAGGAAATTTACTTGACAAAAGGGCCGGACAAGTGTAGTCCCTTTATGATTCCGATGATGATTGCTAACATGGCCGCTGGTTTAACGGCCATTCACACCGGAGCTAAGGGGCCAAACTCATGTACGGTAACAGCCTGTGCAGCTGGTTCCAATGCCATCGGGGATGCATTTCGCCTAGTACAAAGAGGATATGCCCAAGCAATGATTTGCGGCGGAACAGAAGCTGCTATTAGACCCCTGTCAGTAGCTGGATTCGCCTCCGCACGGGCGCTGTCCACGCGCAACGATGCTCCTCACCTCGCAAGCCGTCCCTTTGACCGCGATCGCGATGGCTTTGTCTTGGGAGAAGGTGCAGGAATCCTGATTCTCGAAGAAAGAGAACATGCTCTTAGTCGCAAGGCTCGCATTTATGCCGAGATAGTCGGCTATGGGATGACATGCGATGCTTATCATATGACATCTCCTGTACCAGGTGGAGATGGTGCCGCTAGAGCGATGCAGATGGCTCTTAAAGATGCCCAGATTACCCCAGAACAGGTAAGCTATATCAATGCTCACGGTACTAGCACCCACGCGAACGATATTACGGAGACAGAAGCTATCAAAAAAACGCTGGGTGAGAGTGCTTACAAAGTAGCAATTAGCTCCACTAAGTCAATGACCGGTCATCTTTTAGGTGGATCTGGCGGGATTGAAGCAATAGCTACGGTGATGGCGATCGCTCATGACCAAATTCCGCCGACAATTAACCTAGAAAACCCCGATCCAGCCTGCGACCTGGATTATGTCCCTGGAAACAGCCGCTCCCAAAAAGTAGACGTGGCACTTTCTAATTCTTTTGGATTTGGCGGTCACAACGTTACATTAGTGTTTAGAAAGAACATTTAGGAACGCTAAGGTGTGGGATCTTTGATGGCAGTAAGGTGAGCTTTGGCTCACCTTACTAGTTCGCTACGCTCAACAACCGCTCTTAGAGGAAATACTTGCCCATCGATCCCGCCTAATGGGATGATGGGTGGTAATGTCTTGGGGCGCGACCAAGTACCCAGATTTTACCCCACCCGACAAGCGTGCTAAACCATCGTTAACTAAAAGAGATTATGGCCGTTGCAACCCAATCACTCGAAGAGCTTTCCATCAACTCCATTCGCTTTCTAGCAATTGACGCTGTAGAAAAGGCTAAGTCCGGTCACCCAGGGCTACCAATGGGCGCTGCTCCGATGGGGTATGTGCTCTGGGATCGCTTCCTGCGGCATAATCCCAAAAACCCCAAGTGGTTTAATCGCGATCGCTTTGTGCTATCTGCCGGTCATGGCTGTATGTTGCAGTATGCTCTGCTCTACTTGACTGGCTATGATAGCGTGACGATTGAAGATATCAAACAGTTCCGGCAGTGGGAATCGAAAACTCCCGGTCACCCAGAAAACTTCATGACCGAGGGTGTGGAAGTCACCACCGGGCCACTGGGACAGGGAATTTGCAATGCAGTGGGTTTAGCAATGGCCGAAGCCCACTTGGCAGCCAAGTTTAATAAACCAGATCATACCATCATTGACCACTATACCTATGTGATTCTGGGTGATGGTTGCAACCAAGAGGGTGTATCTAGCGAAGCTTGTTCCCTGGCTGGACACCTCGGACTGGGCAAATTGATTGCCCTTTATGATGACAACAAAATTACGATCGACGGTCATACCGAACTGTCTTTCACCGAAGATGTCGGCAAGCGATACGAAGCTTACGGCTGGCACGTTCAAACCGTAGAAAACGGTAACACCGATCTTGATGCCATACATAAAGCGATAGAAGCAGCTAAAGCTGTAACTGACAAGCCTTCCCTGATTAAAGTTCATACGACGATTGGTTACGGATCTCCCAACAAGGCCAACACTCATGGTGTCCACGGCTCAGCGCTGGGTGGGTCTGAAGTAGAAGCGACCCGCAAGCATCTGGGTTGGGAGTACGAGCCTTTTGTCGTGCCTGAAGACGTCCTCAATCACTTTCACAAAGCAGTGGAACGTGGCGCTAAGTATGAGGAAGAGTGGAATAAAAACTTCACCAATTACAAAGCCAAGTATGGCGCGGAAGCCGCTGAACTAGAACGGCTGATCGCTGGCAAGCTCCCGGAAGGATGGGAAAAGTCCTTGCCCACCTACACCCCAGAGGAAAAGGCGGATGCGACCCGTAATCAATCCGGCAAGACGTTGAATGCTCTGGCTGGGGTGTTGCCTGAACTGATTGGCGGTTCAGCTGACTTAGCTCCCTCCAACATGACTCTGCTTAAGTCTTCTGGTGACTTCCAAAAAGGCCACTACGAAAATCGCAACCTGCGCTTCGGGGTACGGGAACATGGCATGGGAGCCATCTGCAACGGCATTGCCCTACATGGCGGTTTAATTCCCTACGGTGCTACCTTCCTGGTATTTGCCGACTATATGCGGGCAGCGATTCGCCTCTCGGCTCTATCGCGGGCAGGGGTAATCTGGGTAATGACCCACGACTCGGTACAGCTAGGAGAAGATGGCCCCACTCACCAACCTATTGAAACCATAGCTTCTCTGCGAGCAATTCCCGACCTGGTAGTGATTCGTCCAGCTGATGGTAACGAAACCTCTGGGTCTTACAAAGTGGCTATTGAAGCTGCTAACCAGCATCGACCCACACTGCTGGCGTTTTCTCGCCTAGCACAGCCAAACCTAGCTGGCACCTCTATTGAAGGCGTGACCAAAGGTGGTTACATTATCTCTGACAGTGACGGCACTCCCGACCTGATTTTGATTGGTACAGGCGGCGAACTGCAACTCTGTGTAAAGGCGGCGGAGCAGTTGCGCGGTACAGGTAAGAAAGTCCGCGTTGTTTCCTTGCCCAGTTGGGAACTGTTTGAAGAGCAGGATCAAGCTTATCGCGAATCCATATTGCCTAAGGCTGTTACCAAGCGCTTGGCAGTGGAAGCAGCTTCTAGCTTCGGCTGGCACCGCTACCTCGGCGTTGAGGGAGACATGAT
>CAZZWA010000394.1:3759-5680 GCA_964657555.1 uncultured Microcoleus sp. | reverse complement strand
ATACGATCCCAGGAGGAACTGACTGTCCTCATTGGATATGGCCGTCTGACAATGATCTAGAAGCTTGGAAAAAGGCTCATTTGACCTAAGATAACTTCGGCTAGAGTCAGGGAAAAAGCTATTCGTAAAACTGTTTCGATTTTCAATAGTGTAGATTATCAAATATAAAACGAAATGAGCTTGAAGACTTATCATCTTCTTTGACAAGCATGAATATGGATGCTCAGTTTTAGTTCTCACATAATGGTATCAGCCATTAGCTCAGCAAGCTTTCTATACCAGCGCGGCAGAAGTAACCTATCAGTTTCCTCCCCCCTTGTCCCTTTATCCCCTTACTGAAGTGGTGGAAAAGTTTTGCCGCCATGCAGCACTAGCCTCTTCGGTTTTCCACAACCCAAAGCCAGTCTGAGCATCTCAGCCCGGTATATCAGAGTAGCTGTCGTATTGGCGACTGGATGCCCAAGAGCAGAGGTGAGAATGAGTCAATATTGACTGCAATATTGACTGCGATCGCCAGTTCTTTCTGAGGCAGCATTTTTTTCTAAAAACTCAATAATCTTCCCTGCTACATCACTTAGAGTCGTTTTCTCAATGCCCTCTAGGCCTGGAGAAGAGTTCACCTCTAGCACCAATGGCCCCTGACGAGAGCGCAGTATGTCTACTCCCGCAATATTGAGTCCCGTTGCTTTGGTGGCGCGGATAGCTGTACTGCGCTCCTCCGACGTCAACTTGATTTTCTCCGCCGTACCGCCTCGATGCAAATTAGACCGAAATTCACCCGGCGCTCCCTGTCGCTTCATAGCTGCCATCACCTTGTCGCCGATTACAAAACAACGAATATCTGCACCACTCGCTTCCTTGATGAACTCCTGCACCAGAATGTTTGCTTCGAAGCCATGAAAGGCTTCGATCACTGACTTAGCAGCCTGTAAGGTTTCCGCCAGAACCACACCAACTCCTTGAGAACCCTCTAACAACTTAATAACTACAGGAGGGCCGCCGACAAGATTGAGCAAACTTTCAATATCTCTCGGCGCGTGAGCAAAGGCTGTAACAGGTAACCCAATGCCTTCGCCAGCCAAAATCTGAAGACATCGGAGCTTGTCGCGGGAACGGGAAATCGCTTGGGAGGAATTGACAGCGAATACACCCATCATTTCCAACTGCCTGACAACAGCTGTACCGTGTAACGTTTTTGCCGCAACGATCCGAGGAATGATCGCGTCGAATTTCTCTAACGGTTGACCCTTATACACAACTAAAGGCTTGCTGGAGGTGATGTTGATATAACATTGCATGTAATTGATGACGCGCATCTCGTGGCCCCGCTTCTCTCCGGCGTCTATGAGACGCTGGGTGGAGTATAGTGAAGGCTTCCGGGATAGAATAGCAATTTTCATATGCCTCTAGTTCCTGTGCTCTTGCGGTCTGTGACCCTGCTCAGCGCTGCGTAAAAAGGACTGACCTGCGTCCACTAAAAACAGTTGTCGCACTGCTTGACGCCCTAATAGCAGCCGAAAGTACATCAAATCCCGATTAGTTAAAGTGATTTCTATTGGCCATCTGTATCCTAAGAGTTCGACTGTAGTCCAGATAACTGGTCGTAATTCAGTGTGCCCGTCGGAACTGCGAACCTTTCGCTGATCTATCAGCTCTGCCTCTGCGCTCACCGTCCTCATGGTATCCCCTTGATAGGGATGTACCTTAAATCGCACCATTTGTTTTCCTTGTCGGTGAAATTTTTCGATGTCAAAGGCATGTAAAGCTGATGAGCGAGCACCTGTGTCAATCTTTGCCTTAACTTCTGGAATACCGATGTCGGGCAATGAAACCCACTCCCGCCATCCGATGCTCGGCAAGTGTTCTCGATGTTTCATCTAATTTAAACTGTAAAAATGCACAGCTAAGTAGGGTAGGCAAT
>CAZZWA010000394.1:0-3659 GCA_964657555.1 uncultured Microcoleus sp. | reverse complement strand
TTCAGGGAGAAGGGGTGCAAGACGGTTTTAAGTCCCTCTCTCCCTCAATGGAAGAGAGATTTAGGGTGAGGGTGAGGAGGTTTGGCAAAAGATGGCATGCTCCCAGGCAATGCCCTCTACCGCTTTTCATTCACAACTCACAATTTAGGACGGGCGACTATATTTCTGGTAGTTTATATTGGCTGACAATTCGCTTGGCATATTCTGGAACGTGGGTGTCTAGTTTCTCTGGGTGATGGCGTTTCACATACAGATAGTTGCGAGTGAAATGGGAGTCAATTGAAAAGCGGGCATATTCCAAACCTTTGGGGCCGATTTTTTCAATCACAACACCCATCAACTTAGCTGCCCACATTGGTAAAGTGACGCCTTGATCATAAGCTGGGATACTCTGTTGTACGGCGGCGCGCCGATCGCCTTGAGACATCACTGGCTGGGTTTCCAACTGGTCTTGCACCAAATCCAGCATTTGCTGCCCCATGTCATTGCGTACCACAATCCACTGCCAGCCAAAAGGTGCCCCCATGTAACCCACCACTAAGTCTGCCAGAGAATTGACATAATCAAAGCAACTCATGCAAGAGGGGGCAAACACATCCTTGAGCTGGTTGGTCTTCAGGCCAAAGAAAGGTACCTTCTCAACAGAACCATCTTCGTGCTTGAAATGAACTTGAAAGTCTTGCATGAACTCGTAATGCACCACTGTTTCTGGGGAACGACTGGTGGTATCTAGAAATTTTTGCAACCCTGTACGAGTCACGTTATCTACACATGGTGTTCCCAACACATAAAGCTTTTCTAAGCCTAGCTCTTTTTCTACCGCTCGTAATGCCTGAATCTGGCAACCAACACCAATAACCAAAAGCCGCTTCATCCCAGATTGCTCGACTTGCTCCAACACAGAGAGATTAGGCGACAGGGTTGGCTTATTCACCCGCGCTGCTAGAATCTCCTCTGGAGTCCGGGCAACTATCGGCATTGGCCCAAAGCGGTCTTCTTTAGTATTTTGGACGCAGACGACCCCTTCAACTAGGCGGCGATTCAGCATTTCGATGGCAATAGTGCTGACAATCCCAGTCCACTGCGCCCCCTCGATTGGCTCCGTTTTCCGCGCTGCCATCATGTCTTGGTTGACCCCAAAGTACCAATCATCGGGACTATCCAGATTGCGGCTGCGTCTGTGGGTTTGTACTTCTAGTTCTGAAATTTGCTGATTTATGAAGGCGCAAGCTTCCTTGACATAATGTACGTAGTATGTATCGCATAGCCCACACTCGCTACATAGTTCCTTGGCTGGGCGGCGGCTTTCTGGTTTGAGGGCTTTGGCTTTTTGGTGAGGGCGTACTGAGGTCATATTAAAGGCATTTATTAAGTAGAAACCACTGTCTGATTACGATAGCCTAAAGGCTGCCCTCTATACCAAATTAATAGAGGTCACTAAGTCTTGAGAGGACTTACGCATTTCAACTTTTGATAGACTACTTATTAATTACTGATAAATCAGCAACTTGCTGATTTATCAAAGCACAGGCTATATTGACATATGACATTTAATATGCATTCGCTACCTGCACTCACTTCATAGTTCCTTGGCTGGGCAGCAGCTACGCCAGTCCAGTAATTTCAAAAATCCTGATTCTTCTTCGTAAGAGCAGGCTTCAGGGCAGGCACGGAAGCCCTTGAGGGGCAACTGCGAGGGAATTGCTCCTACGATTAATAGACCGATGCTCTAGAAGGTTTGATTATTTTAGTTTGTTTATGCCTGAGGGAATTCACTGAATTTGGCTTTTTTGTGTCTGGAAGAACTCACTGATATAATTATAAATTTGTCTTTGATAATCTGAAATAACTTTCTCTAAGATATCTGAGAAGGTAGGAACAAGAAATTAAAGACTCAAAAGAAGAGGTTTTATGCAACACATACTAAAAATCACCCAAAGAATGGTTGGTTTATTTCTGATTACATTATTTTTATTTACTAGTACCATGCTGAGTTTCCCTGCTCAGGCTAGAGCCGATGAAAATCAAGTAACCCAGAATACTGAGTGTGATGGTTTTATTCACATAGGTCCCTGCAAGGTGGGAGGAACAGGAATAGATAACCCTAGGAAAAACCCTGGAGAGATAGACCTAACGGGTGCAAATTTACAGGGGAAAAACTTGACCAATGTTAACCTCAGTGGAGCGAATCTTAGTCAAGCTAAACTTAGTGGGGCTAACCTAACTGGAGTAGATTTCAGTGGGGCCACTCTAACCGGATCTAACCTGAGTGCCATCAAGTTGAGCAAGCAAGACCTAATAGAGCTAATCAAGGCTAACCTGGCTGGGGGAGGGTGATTTCAGTCTGCGCCAATCCTGAGCAAACAGGATCTCCTCGTCCTAGTAGAACCAGATTTAAATAGAGTCATTCTGAGTGGAGACAACCTGAGTGAGTCTAACCTAAGCGGAGCAAACCTTAGCAAGGCTAACTTGATAGGAACTAACTTGCAAGGGGCAAGACTGGGCGGTGTAGACTTGACAGGAGCCGACCTAACTGGGGCGAAGATGCCCAACGGTAAAATCTACAAACCATAGTCATTAAATGACTTACAGCTTTCGAGTAGGGTGCAGATAGCCCACTGTATTCAAAAAAAGAGCCAACGCAAGGCACCATCCATTGGGATGGCGGTGCCCAGTAGCTTCGCCGAACACACTCTTGAATCTCAAAAGAGTGACATCATTCATGGTCTTGGGATTTATCTGAGCCGCAGTTGGTGACAGCTTCGGAAAAGTTGGAGAGCGATCGCCGCCTGTTGAGCAAGTTGATTGATTTCATATTTTGCACTTAGAGGAAAGCGGGTTTTGTTTAGACCAATGTACCAAATTACTATTACTTTGCCCTTGATGACAGTTTAACTAGCTCAGAGAATGTCAAAATCCGGGGCGGATATCAAGACAACCTCCGATAAATCCTACTTCGGGAAGTTTACCAGAGCGCATGCGGCGCACGCGCTGACCGTCAGTCTCAAAGATGAGGCGAAAATTCTTTTGCGAACTCTTATGAGGTAAAACCACTAAGTAGTGACCATTGACTGAGTTAGGGAGGGGCCTAACCTGAATCTGTCTAGGATAGAGCAACTTAATGTGAGCTTCCGTATCACCAATTCTGGCTCCCTGAATGGTAGTGATGCGATTGGAGTCGAGATCCACTCTAGAAATCCGACCTTCATCTGTAACCATAAACCTCACACCTTCTAGTCCTTTGACAGGCTTGTAGTCAGAACATAGGGGACTGGCATTTGGGTCTAAGGGCACTAGCTGCACTCCAGCCGCCTGCGATGCCTGAGCAACAGTCATGCCAACTTCAACTGACCCAAGTCCATCAATTGCTAGTTTCGATTGCTTTGTCAGTTTACTTGGGTTGCGAGCTTTCTTCAGACTGCTTTTTTGTGAGAAAATTTGTCCTGACTCGGCTTGTGGTTCTGTTGTTGGGTTAGGTGTCTTGGAGTATTGTCCTGAACCTTTCAATTGACCCTCGCAGGCATTCATAGTCCAAAGCGTGAATAACAGGCAAAAAGATAATAATAAATTTGGTCGTTGGCTACGATGCATTTTCACTTAGAGACTTTTGACTCGTGTATGTCTATAGGGTAAAAAGCCTTTAGCAGAAAATAACGTGT
>CAZZWA010000393.1:0-5681 GCA_964657555.1 uncultured Microcoleus sp. | reverse complement strand
AAATGCCGAGCTTTCGTTACGCAACCATTGATTTGACGTAAGAGAACCATATGAAAAAAGGCTCGATATTTATTCTCTACTTAAAGTGACAAAAAAGGGGTAAATCTATGCCTTACAGTAAATTCACTCTCAGCAAAGCTGTAGATGATTTCCAGCTCACAATCGTTGAAGGAAGTCGCTTCCTACCAGAAATTCCCCTGGTTACTCCTACTCCTTTGCTTCAGGATATTCTTAAAGAAACGATTCCTTGGGCGATCGCCGTGAGTAGCGAGAAAGCCCGTTCTGAGGGCATCATTAATCCTGTGTTACTGGAGGTGAAACGCCAACTCAAAGGACAGATTAGTGTTTTTTCGGGTGAGGAATTTAATGTAGAACCGGAGGCTGAACTGACTGGCTATGTTGACTTTCTCCTTAGTCGTTCCCCAGAGCAGCTATATATCAAAGCTCCCGTGGTTGCCCTGGTGGAAGCCAAGAAGGAAGACCTTAAACCAGCTTTAGGGCAATGTCTCGCCGAAATGGTTGCAGCTCAACGCTTTAACCAACAAAAGCAACAGCCAATCTCGACGATTTACGGAACGGTGAGTAGTGGCACGGTTTGGCGGTTTCTTAAGCTAGAGGGGCAATGCGCCACCATTGACCTTACAGATTACCCCCTCCCTCCGGTTGAGCAAATCTTAGGCTTTCTCGTTTGGATGGTGCAGGATGGCTGATGCTCAAGACGGGAGAGTAGGAAGACATCAAATTTGTATTGTCAGACACTCATCACTGATCGGAAGCGAGCACCCGTTACCAAACAGCACTCCAATTTCACCCAGACAACCTTGAAATTTACTTAGAGCAAGGAATGGTTTTAGAGAAAGAGAAGAAATGGGATGAGGCGATCGCGACTAGTATTGTTTTGTCAAGGATAAAGTAGCATGATACAATGTGCATCGCTATTCCGAGTAGGTGTATGGTTATGAGTTCTTTGACATTAAAATTAGACACCGTTCACCTGAGTGACGAACAGTTCTATGAAATCTGTCAAAATAACCGCGAGGTGTATTTTCAATTCATCAATGGTATTTTCTACTTCCCATCGCTGATGGTATTCTCTGGCGAATAGTTCTGCACTCAGTGGAGCAGAGAAGACGACGCTCGCCTAGCAATTAGAGTACAATCTACGGGGGAGTGATCGCCCAGTTGAACTGCTAGACGGGGAGTTGATATAGCTGTAAAAGAAGTTGACCATTGAAATGAATTAAATGGCTTGGGTCTTCAGCTACCCAAACGTCTGTTTCCCAGGCAATGTCTGCTAAGTATTCCACCATAGCTTTACGACTAAGAAAAGTTGTCACCATCACAAGGGGAACGTGGGAACCCCTGAAAAGTGTTTCAAGCTCACTTTTCCTTTTTGGATCGATTGGGCCATGTGAGGTTACAGCTTCAATCAGTACAAGCCAGCTATTTTGTGTGAAGTAAATAATCACATCCGGCATCTTGCCATGAGAGTCAACACTAACTCCAAGGTTTGTCAGTTCCTTATGGTTAAAATGAGCAAACTTCTCGTCTGTATCGCCTACATAAAGCAATTTGCCACCTGGAGTAAAACGAGGTGCAAATTCCTTAATTATTTTCTCAATCAGAACATTCTGTCCACCTGGAGAGAGTGTCTTAATTTCTCCTTCGATAACAACTGGTATCCTTGACATTACGCGCTCCTGGGCGTAACGCTCCTGCAAAGTTTGCACAGATGCAAGATATGTGCGAATGCTTTTATCCCATTCCTGTGTACCATAGGTTCGTAAAAGCTCTAAAGCGCTTTCTTCTATTCGATACACTGTCTTTGGACTATTGATAGGACGCTCCGCATCATCTGGATTAGCAACAATTAAAGCAGCATCTAGAAACTGATGGATGCTTCGCCGCCGAACTGTTTCACGGGTATTTGGCTTATATGTCTTACCATAGTGTTCCGCCATAAAATCCATCATAGGTGTAATACCCATTAACGGTGAAGATGATGAGTGCCAAGGTTCACTAGATTTAAGGTTGAGCAAAGCCAATAAAGTTAATGCAGACCTTTCATTCAGTTGTGCGCGGGGAAAACCTAGCTGCTTCAGAATTTCCAACGCTTCATCAATCCTCATCTTTATTGCAGTCAGGCTCTCGTTCCCCTGGTCTGTCATACTCAATAACCTTTCTTCCACAATTTTGTCGAGTTGTTGCTGTGAAGGGAAAGATTCCCCGAATTGCTCGCCAAGAAATAACAATTGCTCAAGGTTCGGATATTTCAGATTTCGCAAATCAGTTGCATTAACCTGGGTGTGACCGTTAAACAATCTGAAAAATGAATCAACCAAATTGCAGTTTAGATATGCGGCTAACCCTTTGGCCAGGGTGATGTTTAAACCGTTTCCATTCTGGTGAAAATAATTCAGGTGATTTTCAAAACCGACCCAATCAACATCAAATCGAGCAGCATCATAAACAGCAGCAACAACACGTTTTTTTTCTTCTTTGGATGAGAAACGCTTGGTCAGGACGTAATGACCATTAGGCACGAGCAAAACCGCAGTCTCATCAACATGAATCAATGCTTGCGGCTTCCTCGTTATTTTAGGATGTTCAACATACCCATCAGTAAAATTCACCGGATATATCAGAGGAACTGTTCGATTGTCAGCATGTAACTTGAGATATTCTTTAGCACGAAAATCAACCACTCTACCTGTTGAAACTTTTAACCCCAAGTCATCCAGACTACAGGTAAAATTTGCCATTTGTTCAATGACTTTTTCACTAAGAGCATCAGGAACAATCCGAATAAACTGTTCTGAATCATCAGGACGTACTACTTCTTGGTAAGGCAGGGTATTAAACGTGATGAGGTCATCCTCTGTACCCATCGTTGTATTTATCGCAACGGTACTGCTCTTTTCTTTCTGCTTCAAGGCATGAATAATTACCGTTTCCTGAAGAACATGATCATCTCTAAAAGCCTTCTGACGCGACTCAAACAGATGGACTTGCTGTAGAGCCATCATATCCAGAAACATCTTCCGAAAGTTTTTGAAGTAAGAACCGTTGCAGAAACTTCTAGGAGCGATCGCCACAAACTCACCACCATTGGTAAGCAACTGTGCAGCAGCAGCCATAAAACCTGGATAAATATTGCTCGCCTCCACACCAATAGCTCGTAAAGACATACGCATAGCCGAATGAGCATTTATCTTGAAATAGGGCGGATTTAAAACACTGTGTGTAAAACCTGCCTGAGAATTATGATTAAAAAAGTCAGGACAAAGAAGGCGAACAGATTCCTTAATAAAATCTGTTTCATAAATCTCATATCTGAAACGAATACCATTAGCTTTGCACTCCCGCTCGCACATTTGCAGGGTTTTTCGTAGGTATTCGCTCAATATAGGATCGATTTCATAAGCCTTTATTTCCAGTAAATCTGGTCTTCTTTGTTGCCGACAAACATTGGCAACAAAGGCAGCAGATAAGGAACCTGTACCTGCACCAGCATCTAGTAAGTGTATGTGAGGTAAATCAAGTTTTTGAAACATCCTTACCATCAGCTCTGCTACTGGTAAAGGTGTGAGAAACTGTCCCAGCTCTTCCTTATGATGTCGCTCCAATTTGTGACTAGCTACAACGCGCAACATTTCTGCATCGGTCAGCATAGCTTCACACAAAAGCCGCTCTGAGTCGGTCAGACTCAACATATGTGGGAACTTGGTTTCACTAACATCCGTTTCTACTTCCAGCGGCGTGAGATGCTTTGTAAGCTTCATATTATTTTCATACTCAAATACTTTTCTAGCTTCTGATTATGGACGTAAAAGAAATCAAAAAATATTTATTATGAGTGATGGTCAACCTGTGAATAAGCTCCTAAATTCAACTTAGGATAGTTGATAAGTTCAGAATCAGATATATATAGAAACATGAAAACTTTACTTAACGTTTCAGAGGGCGCATTATACAGAGCTTCACTATTCAGAATTAAAAACTGCTCTTTAGGAAAAAGCGACATCCACCTCTTTAACAAATGTAGATAAAGGCTGAACCAAAGGTAGCCTTGCTCAGTTTTCCAGTAAGTCTCGCTAACTTGATTGAGACTCTCTGCATCTCCTAAAATTGCCATTTCATCTGCGATCGCTTCCTCTAGAGAGCGATGCTCCAAGCCTATCTTCAAAGACATATAATAATGAGAAATAGTTCTAGCCACTCGGTTTCTTAGGATGGCTACTAATTTAACATGTGGAGATGAAAGTGTTACCAAGATCGTCACCTGGCTAGAGAATGTGGGCTATTTACGAGGATATGTGGCTCCGGCTTTCCCTAGAGGTGATCGCACGTTCCAGTCTACATCACCATGAAACTCTTTTTGATCGCCAGTGAATGTCTCCCAGTTCCAGAAAGAATTGCCACCTACGTCGGCAACACGGCGGCGATGTTTGCCGATGCCGGACATGGTATCACAATTTTCGCCCGCAGCCATCAACTTGAAATCTACGTATCGTTAATATTTAGACGCGGGGTAATCCTAGTTAGAGCAATATTTCATAATCAGTTGAGGGTGCGGAATGTGGGTTACATGTGTCAGTATTGGGTTTAGCCTAGTGAAGAATTAGGTGTGTGCAGCAAAGCGTCGTGTAATTTCTAATCCGAAAGAAATAGAGGCTCCGATGGCAAATCAACTGGCAGAAATTCCCTATGAGGTTGTTCATTGCAATGCACAGCGTATGCGTATTCGCATAGAACGTCTGAGAAGGGATGGTGCTTATGCCAGTTTGCTCAAGCAGTTAGTTGAGTCCCTCAGTGCAGTAACCAGCGTCCGCATCAATTCTTTAGCGCGTTCAATCATTATTCACTATGATGCCAATCTTGCCTCAGGCGATACACTACTCAAGCAAATTGCCTCCTGCATTCAGCAGGCTAGTCTGACACAGGCTCAACAGCAACAACCTTCTACAGTCCAAGCTCAACAGCAACCCTCTACAGTAGGGATGGACAACCTCAAAGTGGAGAAAAATGCACCCTCCGACTCCAACCACTTGGATTCATCCTTAGATAAGGTAGATCTCCGAAACGCTCCAGCCGCGAAATCAGTCAGTCAACCCGACTATGAGCCGACTTCATCCTCTATCACTCCCCCCTCAGATAGTATTCCACCTGACTCTATGAACGTCGCTAGTGCTTCGCTATCAGATGTTGAAGCTAAAACGTCACCGACTTCATCTTCTATCGCTCCACCCTCGGATAGCACTCCACCTGACTCTATGAACGTTGCTACCGCAAGCGCCACAGATGCTAGAGCTAAAACGCCACCGACTTCAAAAACTCGATTGAAGCAAAGTGCTTTAGCCAAACGTTTAGGGGTTAAATCTCAAATGATTACCCGCCATAAGCAGAAGCCTGAATTTAGCACCTGGAGTATGGCATTAGACCCGGAAGGCAAAGGTTGGTCTTATGACCCGGCTTCTAAGTCCTTTGTGGAAGTTCAGCCTCATACAACTATCATAGAGCAAGCCTTAGCCAAGCCAGGTAAAGCGGACAACCAAGAGAATCGTGACGAAGCTGTGGGCGAGTTTATTGGCAAGACGGGGGGAGAAATCGTTGGAGAAGGCGTGGGAGGTTTAGTCGGTGATTTAATGTTGGGACCTGTGGGGGGTGCTTTAGCGGGTGAG
>CAZZWA010000392.1:0-5689 GCA_964657555.1 uncultured Microcoleus sp. | reverse complement strand
ATATCTATCCCCAATCTCAAAAAGAAGTTGTTATTCGGGTGGGAATACCTGAAATTGTCTATCAAACAATTGAATTAAAGAATCCGCAAATCCAAATTAGTGCTGCTGGTGAAAACTACATTCTCTCTCTACGGGATGAGCAACAACATCTGCAAGTGAAAGTCAGCCTAAGTCCGGCAAATCTCGACCAACTCAAGCAACAGCTGTGATCTTGATACTCAAATTAGCTGAGAGCTTGTTGATAATTTCATAAGCGGCTGTCCCTCAAATAAAGCATCATCTTTGGGTTGGTTAGTAGGTAGTTGTTCGAGATAGCTTTTCTACTTAGCTGCCCAAAATATTTATTTGGCAATTTTTACAGTATTTTTGAGTATAAATGAGTTTATTTAAGGAAAACTTACCGTTTTAGTGATACTAATCAGCCATCTAGCTGAGACTCTTTGAGCGATTATGCTGAAGTATTCATGATTTGATTAGATGACCATAAAGGTATCTAGTTGGAGATACCAGGTGCATGACTCAAAGTTACCTGCTACTACAGTCTAAGCTAACCGAGGATATACTAAGTCAAGCTAGGAGTTGGGGATTTGTTTGCCAGCAAGATCTTCATGGCAACTGGCAGATTCTTCCTCAACGCTCTAGAGAAAGATGGAAATTGCATCTGGTTGAGGACAGATGGTTGCTCACTATTGGTGAGGTACCTCAGGTGGCTCTGCACCCACCGGATGTGCTAGGGTTTTTAGAGCGGCGTCGGGCTAGGTGCTCAAAAATTAACCCTGCCAAGCCGTTTCATTGAGTTACCAGAGAAAGCAAGGCAACTAAAGGGAATTTTCTTCTAGAGAATCTTTCCCTATTTCTTGAAAGCAGTGGTTATTCTCCTGCTTCCCCTGCTAAAACTTTAATAGGCACTATTGGAGCAGTATCTGCCTGATGTCTTCAAAGCGAGATGAACCGTTCCAACAGTCTAGCTTCGCCTCAAAGATCCCTCAAGGATCTGATGGCTATCGATCAGATACTTGGCAGGAGCAGTTGATGCAGGTAGCACAACGCTTTAACCAGCAGTATCGGGGTGAAGCCTTTGAACTACCGGAAGAAGTGGAAGCCATGCCAATTTTCCGAGAGTGGGCTGGTGGTACACTCTCAAATAAAGTTGCTTCTCGTTTCTGGGAAATTGCTGACCTCCAAAAGAACCAGCGCTGTTTGGATATTGGCTGTGGAGTAAGCTTTTTAATCTATCCATGGCGAGATTGGGGAGCATTGTTTTATGGCCAAGAAATTAGCACTGTAGCAAGAGACGCACTCACTGCTCGTGGCCCTCAGCTAAACTCAAAGCTATTCAAGGGTGTCTCTCTAGGACCAGCCCACCAGTTGAAATACTCCCAAGCTCAGTTTGATAAAGTTATTGCGACTGGGTTTAGCTGCTATTTCTCACTCGATTACTGGAGTGCAGTCATGGCTGAGGTCAAACGAGTGCTTTTGCCTGGTGGTCAGTTTATTTTTGATATCCTTGACCCAGAGAAGCCTTTGGCAGAGGATTGGGCAGTTCTAGAAACCTATCTGGGCACAGAAGTCTTTCTAGAGCCTATTGCAGAATGGGAAAAAATAATTACTGCCAGTGGTGCCAAGATCATCAAGCAGCTTCCTGGTGAGTTATTCCAGTTGTACCTAGTTAGTTTTTAAGGATCGTACTAAATTTGTTTGTATGGTTTCCCTTTCCGATCTAGTCGTACAGACGTTCCGGCGGAACATCTCTACAAAGTTTTGCAGCTATAGAAAAAGAGGGTAGTAGACCCAGATTTGGTATCACTCAGACTCTATAAGTTTTCTTATTAGTGGGACTAGCAGTAACTTTCAAGGCTGACAGACAGACAGCGATCGCTGGCGTAGAGCAGTATTCAGGCGGAATAATTTTGAGATCCATCTTTAAATACACATACCAAACGCCTGTTCCTGAATAAGAACCACTTTGAAGGTTGTTCAAGGCAAGATTAGGGTCTAACCTAGACTTTGGTTCGTACAGTGGCCCTTGCCAAGTAAAGCCACTGTCATGATCCATCCGCTGTGTCATTTTCCGGACTACAGTCCAGGCGGCTGCATCATCAGTGCTGTATTTTGGGATGCCTTGCTGGGGATGCAGATGGCGATCGCCTCCCATCTGATCCCAGTTGGGCAGTCGCTTATATTTCCATGGTGCTCGCACTGGGGTAGCATCAGAAGTAAATCCCCACCTGATCCAACTTTCAGTGTTGGGTGGAACGAGGCCAACTTGCCCTGAAGAGGCGAAAAAATACCATTGCCAGTCAAAGATTTGCGTGGCGATCGCGGCATCAATTTCTCTAAAAATTTCTTGGTGCAAGTCCATCTGGGCGATCGCACCCTACACACCAATCAGTGTTTCCAGTCCAGATAGCTTTCGGTGCACCGCTGTCAACAGCAGATGCATATCTTCTAGGGTAGTACTTTTGCTCGCGGTTTCGGTGCTGCCTAAGCCAAGATCTGTAACTTCTTTGACTACCTCTACCTCTTTTTCTCCGGAAGCTTTGGCCCTAGGCAAGGCTATCCTCTTGGCTGCCAAAAGTATTTTCATTAACCCGTACATGTCGTTATGACGCTGGCGCGCATTCAAGAAATGCTCTAAAGCAACCCTATAAAGGCTGAAGTAGGGACTCGTTTCTGCTTGCTCTTGCCAGTCCTGGTGAACCCTCGCTCTGACGGTCGGCATTTCTGCCATCGCTGCTCACTTTGCTATCGCTTTCAGATTTAGGTTAGCTTATTTTACCTGTTTTCATACCAAGTTGCATTCAAATAAATCGCTTGGGTATGGCAAAGGGCATAGAAATTTCCATGCCCCATCTCCTATTCCCTATGCTCGGAATCAAGAGCCTCACTTGTCTTTCTTCACTTTTCCTGCCACATATGGTGAGGAGATGTCCGTCGCCTGTCCATTACTGACCATTGCCTGGTAGAGAATAGCAGCTACCTCAGCTCTAGTTGCCTGCTTCGTGGGATTGAGCACCTTAACATTGGGATAGCTGACTACTATGCCCTTTTCAGTTGCCGCTGCTACCAAAGTGCGAAGCGGACTGGGAATTGTCGAGGCATCCATGTAATCTGAAAGAAGTGCATTAGTGGAACCAGCTGCCGAGTAATTCAGTCCCCTCGCCAAGGCCACAAAAATGTCCAAGCGAGAAATGTTTTCGTCAGGATTGAAATTGTTGGCAGAATCAACATCTAAGAAGCCCTTTTGATAAGCATCTAAGATGTATGAGTGAGTCCACTGTGCTGTTTGTACATCCTTAAATGTGATGGGTTGGCGGCTCTTGTCCTTTGAGAAAGCCAGACTCAGCATGGCGGCAAACTCGGCTCGCGTCACTGGCTCTTCAGGTCGATAGGTACCATCGGGATACCCCAAAATAATCTTTTTGTCTGCCAGCTCACTAATAAAATCTTTGGCCCAGTAATTCGCCGAGATATCCTTAAAACTTGTCCCAGTTGTCCGAGTCACCGCCACTTGTTGAGTGCTAGTTGTGGTGCGGCGCACTGCTGTTTGTTGATTGCTGGTTTCACTGCTGCCTGCTGTTGGCTGTTGATTTTCCGTTGTGCGGCGTACTGTTTGTTGAGTGTGAGTTTCGCCGCTTGCTTCAGTAGTCTGCCTGGTGCGGTTAGCTAGCCGTCGCTGACTAGTAGTTTCCGTAGTTCTCAAAGCGGCGACAGTCTTGCTTGCATCTTCATCCCACTTGACTGTAGAACCAGATTCGTCAGTGCGATAAACCCACAGTTGTTTACCACTGGCTACTAGCACTGCCCAGCCTGAAACCGCAGCCTCAGTGCAAGCAGTACCAGCACCACCAACACCCAAACAGCCATCTGGCCATGTTTGATGTGATGCGCGAACAATACGAAATTGTGAAATTTGCTTTTGCGTCCGTTGGGAGACATCTTTGAGAATGGCGTTCCGAACCGATTCTGGCAAATCGGCAGCCTCTGGTGCTACTGTACCCGTAGAAGGCTGATCCGCTAAGAGTTGTTCTGCCGTTGGGTTACTAGTAGTCTTTCCTCCCTGAGCTGCGTAGGCAACTGTGGTAGAGAGTCCAGAAGTCGCAACCGCAATACTTGCAGTGGCCAAAACGAAGCGGCCCAATAAAGAAAAGGAACTTCGACTCATACCTCTAAACCTCACACGCATCTTAGAATGGCTAAACAAGACGTTAATAACTTTTAGATGTTCCCTAGTTTCTCCCTTTTTAGGTCAGACAAGACTAATATAAAAATAAATGCTTTATCAATCTTAATAAAACGACTGTGAAGACCCAGCATTTGGAAACGGCAAGCACCTCCGAAAAGCTCGCTTGGACTTGGCAAGGCCATCGAATTCAGTACACCGTCATGGGCTCTGGTCGCCCACTGGTTCTGATTCATGGTTTTGGAGCTTCTATTGGTCACTGGCGCAAAAATATCTCGGTGCTGGCAGCAGGCGGCTACCGAGTGTTTGCTGTGGATTTACTGGGATTCGGCGGTTCGGATAAGCCGTCCTTGGATTACACTCTGGAGTTATGGCAAGAGCTGCTTAAGGATTTTTTTCATGCACATATTCAGGAACCAACAGTCTTTGTCGGCAATTCCATCGGTGCTTTATTGAGTTTGATGGTGGTGACTGATTATCCGGACATTGCCGCGGCTGGTGTCCTGATCAACTGTGCAGGCGGATTGAATCACCGCCCTCACGAGCTAAATCTTCCTTTAAGGCTGGTGATGGGAACCTTTACCAAGCTTGTGAGTTCCAAAGTTGTGGGGCCGTTCCTGTTTAACCGCATTCGCCAGAAATCTCGCATTCGCAGCACGCTCCTCCAGGTCTATCGCAACTCGGAAGCCGTTACTGATGAGTTAGTGGAGTTGCTATACGCTCCTTCTTGCGATCTCGGTGCTCAGCAGGTTTTTGCCTCAATCCTTACAGCCCCTCCTGGCCCAAGCCCAGCAGAATTATTGCCAAAAGTCAAGCGTCCTTTACTGGTACTTTGGGGAGAAAACGACCCTTGGACGCCGATTACAGGTGCTCAGATCTATAAAAATCTGGGTGAGGCTGGTCAACCCATCCAAGTTATACCAATTCCCAACACTGGTCACTGTCCCCACGATGAGCGACCGGATATAGTCAATCCTGCAATTTTGAAATGGCTGGATGAATTAGAGAATGCTAACGACTTGCGCATTTAATTTGCCTATTCCTCATTGTGGTCGTTAGTGGTTAGTAGCTCATAGATTAAAGCTAGCTCTTCTTCGTTTTCATCCGGCACTGCTTCCACTTCCCGGCCTGCGATCCAAATCTGATGTTCGTAGAGTTTGCTGGAACTCTGGACTTTCCCAAAACTGAGCATGGGTTTCTGCCGTTGAGTGAAAAAGTGGTGACAATCCGTCAACTCATTGATGTGGGACAGCAAATACGGCGTCTCGGCTACTGGTCTTTCAACTTGTTTTTGACGGGTTGTAGGGGTAGTGCCCCATGCCTACCCCTAAGGTTTGGGGCAACCACGGGGTATTGCCCCTACAAACTCTCCCATCAAATTAATCTAGAAAGACCACTACTAGTTCATCTCATTAGTTCTGAGTGGTTAGTGGTGGTCAGATCCCCGACTTCTTGGAGAAGTCGGGGATCTCGCAGCCCCTCAGAACTAATGGGACAGAGTACTAC
>CAZZWA010000391.1:0-5697 GCA_964657555.1 uncultured Microcoleus sp. | reverse complement strand
TGATATAAGTCCATTTCAATGGACTTAAGCTATTAGCCTGGAACTTGAGTTCCATGTGAGATATCGGGCTTGTTGAGAATGGTGCAAGATGTCAGTAATGTCAGTCAGGCAATTAGTAATTATCAGCCCTCAACAGTTACTTTTATTTCTGTCCATCTACTTATTTGTAATTTTTTTATGGATAATTTTTAGTGTTGAGCTCAAGAGACTATTTGTGCACTTTGAAATGAAAACTCTAATATGACAAGAATCAACAGAAAGATTTAAACTATGAATTATAAATCATGAATGACGAAATCCATAATTTATAATTCATAGCTCTAAAATTGCAAAACTGGCCAATTAGGTTCGCGATAATAGCGGGTCATATCGTCGAACTTCCGCAGTTCTGCCTGCTGGCTCCAGAGTTCCTCTGGTTCACCTTCCAACCATTGATGATTTACTAGAGATAGAGCGTTGCAGACGTCATCGCGGTCTAGATTGGGCGAAACATCTCCAAAATATCCCAATGTGATATGAGCAGTGAAGCCGTATTGCTGTTCGATCCCCAGAGCAATCAAACCTGAATTTTGATAGATTGACCGGCGAAGTTGCAATATCTTGTTATAAGCGTTCTCGTCGTGAGGCACTAAACAAACACCCACTGCACGGGGCATGATTGTCAAACCCAGCAGTTTCCAGAGAATCGGATGACTTTCCTTAAGGGAGCGCTGGTAGATCGTAAAGATTTCAGCAATGCGCGATCGCATCTGCACCTCAAACTCACTATTCTTATCAATCGCGTGCCGATAGGCACTGTCCCAAATCAAGTCTGCCAAGGTTAAATGAAAACTGTCAGGAGGAACCGGCACAAATAGACCACCGTCCAGACTAGACAATAGCTGCTCTTGAGTTGCCTTCAAGGTGGAGTAAAAAGGGCCATTCTCCGACTCTTCTCCCCAAGGCGGCGTGATTACCGTGTAGCCTGGAAAAGGCACCGGCTGCCTGCCGCCGTCTGGTTGGGGCTGAAACTTGGGAGACTCCTGAATATGCTGTATTTGGGACTGATATGTTGCTGGTAGCGTCAGCCGTGCTACCCGATTTAGATAAATTTGATAAGTCTCGTCCAATGCTCGATCGCCTCGTGCTCTTTTGTGTTCTGTAATGCCAATGTACCTCTACTGGGGGGAAGATGACTTCGCCCTAGAAAAAGCTGTTAATGCCCTCAATCGTCGCGTCCTCGACCCACAGTGGGCTAGCTTTAACTATGACAAAATCTCTGGGGATCAGCCTAATGCCATTACCCAGGGACTCAATCAAGCCATGACACCCCCATTTGGCACAGGTGGACGTTTAGTCTGGTTAGTAGATACAACCATCTGCCAGCAGTGTTCTGAAGACTTACTAGCTGAATTGGAGCGTACCTTACCAGAAGTTCCTGACTCTTGTGTACTATTACTAACTAGCCGCAATAAACCTGATGGACGTCTCAAATCTACTAAGCTGCTGCAAAAGTACGCTGATATTAGAGAATTTTCTCTCATACCGCCCTGGAAAACAGAACAATTGTTACAAAGAGTGCGGCAAGTTGCCCAAGAGTTGGGAGTAAAACTCACTTCAGATGCTGCCGAACTCCTAGCTCAGTCGGTTGGTAACGACACGCGAGTGCTGTACAACGAACTAGAAAAATTGCAGCTTTACACATTATCGACAGAGTCTAGCTCTCTTGTTCAGAGGGGACAAGGAGGGGTTATTAACGTGGAAGCCGTTGCTGCCTTAGTGACAACTAATACCCAAAGCAGCTTACATCTGGCATCTGCTATTAGTTCGGGTGAAAGTGAGAGGGCTTTGCGGTTAGTAGCGGACTTACTAGAGCGCAATGAGCCTGCCTTGAGAATTGTCGCCACGCTGACTGGTCAATTTCGCACCTGGCTGTGGGTCAAGCTCGCAATTGAGAGTGGCGAGCGAGATGAAAGAGCGATCGCTCAGGCGGCAGAGATAGGCAATCCCAAACGGGTTTATTTTCTTACCAAAGAAGTCAAATCTTTAAGACTAAATCAACTCACCGCCACATTAGCCTTACTACTAGAGTTAGAGGTCAGCCTTAAACAGGGAGCAGACTCCCTATTAACTCTTCAAACTCAAGTGATAGAACTTTGTCAGCTTTATGGGCGTTAGTGCTGCCACAGTCTATTTTGTCGAGACTTATACAGCATCTCTACAAGTCGGGTAAACCTTGCTGGCAATAGCACTAAGAGTAGTTGTGTTTATACTATGCACTAACTACAGAACACCGACCACTGACCTAATTCTTCAGATTTTGTGGCCTGTTCGGAACTTATCCCTCGTAAAATAGTTCAAAAACTATAAGCAAATGCTGTTTAAGTCTGTTGTTTTTGATTCTCACTTACTGATGATGAATACCTGCTACTCCCGTGCCAATTTGAATCGGATCTTGTGTCAATGCCTGAGTGTGGGTACTCTCACTACTCTTAGCCTGCTGCTGGGACTGGCACCTAATCTTTCTGGAAGCTCCCCTACCCTGGTCTTTAGTTCTACAGCCCATGCTGACAGCGTTAATGTTGATGATGGGGAAGTCTACAGATTTGCCAAGGCTGTATTGGCAATGGAGCCACTCCGTCTAGCTGCCTATAACGAAATTAAGAAAATAAGTGGAACCCCTCCAAGCAATGCTTGCTCTCAACCTGAAAGCATCCAAACTCTTTCTGCTAATGTCCGAGACATTGCTGTAAATTACTGTACACAGTCTAAAAAAATAGTAGAGAGCAACGGTCTGGATGTTGTACGCTTCAATCAGATTATGGCTGCTGCACAGAGTGATGAAGAACTACAAAAACGGATTCAAAATGCAATGATTGCCCTCCAAAATGGAAGGTAAAAAGGCTCAAGATGCTAACTCTAACTCAATACTCACCAGCAAATCCGGATGCAGTAGTCAGTTATAGTTATTGCTGATCTGGAACTTTAACCAGATAAAATAGTCCAAAAACTATAAGCAAATGCTGGTGAGGTCTCTTATTTTTGGTTCCTGCTCGCTGATGATGGATACCTACTGCTCCTGCTCTAAACTAAATCAAATATTGTGTCAATGCCTGAGTGTGGGTACTCTCACTACTCTTAGCCTGCTGTTGGAATTGGCACCTCATCTTTCAGAAGGCCATCACAAACTCGTTTTTAGTTCTTCGGCCTACGCTCAAGTAGTCTTCAGTGACGTGGACATTCTCAACTATGCCAAAGCTGTATTGAAAATGGAGCCATACCGTCAAGATGCCAATGACAAAATTAAGCAAATCACTGGAAACTCTCTGGGTCTTGATTGCAGTGACTCAGGCAGATGGGGAAACCTCCCTATCAATGCTCGGCAAATAGCTGATAATTACTGTAAACAGTCTCAAGCTATTGTGGAAGATATTTTTGGAAAAAATAAAATCGGTCTTTTTAATGCTATTACCACTGCTGCACCACGAGATAGAAGTCTATTTAAGCGGATTCAAGATGCCATGCTCCGCCTGCAAAACGGAGGTTAAGTAGCAAGGGAAAGAGATTTGGCAACGAGCCAGTGATGATTTAAATATTTAGCAGATGCTAACTTTAACGCAACGCTTGTCTAATCTTCCAGATAATGTAATTGTCAGCTATACTCTTTCGCTGACATCTGAGGAGCGTAACCGCAGCCGCTACCGCTTTGAAACTACTGAAAATGTCGTGTTTCTCCTGCGGTTGCCAAGAGGTACTGTTCTGCGCGATCGCGATCTCCTGCAATCTGAAACGGGTGACACTCTAGTGCGAATTGCTGCTAAACCGGAACCAGTGCTAACAGTAACAGCTAAAGCTCCATTGGATTTGTTGCGGACAGCCTATCATTTAGGTAATCGCCATGTGCCGCTAGAACTTGCTCCTACCTATTTACGGTTATCTCCTGACCCAGTGTTAAAGACTATGCTAGAACATCTGGGAGTGGAGGTACGAGAGGAAATCTTGCCCTTTCAACCGGAAACAGGTGCTTATGGACACAGCCACGTTCATTAAAAAAGTGCTTTGTTGCACTAGGTGTCGTATTTCTAAAGAAAGGACAAGGGGATGGGGAGATGGTGGGGATAAAGGAGCGTAGAGGAAATTTGGTTGAAACTTCTTTTCTATCTTCTTTGTCCTGCTTGTGCCCTTTTTCAGCATGTTGAACGATGTGGTACTCCTGAGTTTATTGCAGTTAGCTAGTCCAACGCTGCCAGTTGGTGCCTATAGCTACTCTGAGGGGCTAGAAACGCTAGTTGATGCTGGTGTGATTAACAACCAGCATGACTTGGGACTCTGGCTAGAGGCGGAACTGCGTCATGGTGCAATTCGTTTAGAGGCAGCAGTGATGGTAAGAGCCTACCATAACGCCCAAACAGGGAATTTAGAGACTTTAAGTTACTGGAATGAGTGGTTGTCTGCTGTCAAGGAAACCGAAGAGTTGCGCCAGCAAAGTTGGCAGATGGGTCGATCGCTAGTGCGACTGCTACTGAATTTGCAACTGGAGGTAGAGACGTTACCCATAAAGTCTCTAGACGCAATTTTTGAGGATGTGGGGCTACCTTGTAATTATGCGATCGCTTTCGGTGTTGCCGCCGCCCACTGGCACATCAATATCCCTGAAGCCTTACTAGGCTACTTGCACAGCTGGGCAAGCAATCTCATTAATGGTGGTGTCAAACTCATTCCTCTCGGTCAGACATCTGGGCAACAGTTGCTGCTATGCCTCCACACTCATCTCAGTTGTGCTGCCGCAGAAATATTAGCATTAAAAGATGACGCCCTCAACAGCTGTGGCTGGGGATTGGCGCTAGCAAGTATGGCCCATGAAACTCAGTATACACGCCTATTTCGTTCATAGTTCATAGAACCCCACGGGAGTGTAGAAACTCGGTCTCTTTAGAGCTGAGTTGCTGAGTGCAGAATTACTATGAACTATGAGCGATGAACCATGAACTATTAAGTATGACTGCTTTTCGTGTTGGTGTTGCAGGCCCAGTCGGTTCGGGAAAAACAGCGTTAGTTGATGCCTTGTGTAAAGCTATGCGTCAGCATTATCAGATTGCTGTCGTGACTAATGATATTTATACCCAGGAGGATGCCCAGTTCTTAGTGCGCAGTCAAGCCTTAGAGAGCGATCGCATCCTTGGGGTGGAAACTGGTGGCTGTCCTCATACTGCCATTCGTGAAGATGCCTCCATGAACATAGCTGCTATTGAACAGATGGAGCAGCGGTTTCCTGATTTACACCTAGTATTTTTAGAAAGTGGCGGTGATAACTTAGCTGCCACCTTCAGCCCAGAACTAGTAGACTTGACGATTTACGTGATTGATGTGGCTGCTGGTGACAAAATTCCCCGCAAGGGCGGGCCTGGAATCACCAAGTCTGACTTACTGGTAATTAACAAAATTGACCTGGCCTCTCAAGTTGGCGCTGACTTGGCAGTCATGGAACGCGATGCCAAACGAATGCGGTCTGAGAAACCCTTTGTCTTCACCAATTTGAAAACGCAGCAAGGACTACTAGATGTTGTTGACTTTATCAGGCTCCATATGAGTGAAGATATAGCATAAAATTCTACACTCCGTACCCTCAAATATCATCTGAGCTAAGGGTGGTTTTGTTTCGACTTTTGCCAGAGGTCTAATGATTTGATGTGCGATAATTTTTAACGCTCAACCTTT
>CAZZWA010000390.1:2280-5700 GCA_964657555.1 uncultured Microcoleus sp. | reverse complement strand
GCTTCCAGCCAATTGAGATAGCCGCTAAAGTCAGCATCCTGATCCAGCAGTTCGTCGAAAGTGTAGCAGCCAAGATTCCGATTTTCCTCTTTCTCAACTTCCTCTCGCGCCGCCCGACTGATGCGACGGGCGGTGACTAACCAGCCTTCGTCGGTTCTTTGCTCTTCTACTGACTGGTGCAAAGCTGCAACATCCCTAATTCCTGCCTCTCCCTCAATTCCACGCACAAGAATGCGGTCATATCTATTTCTTCTGACTGGGATGTTGACAATAAACTCAAAATATGAATTTTCCCATACCTGATACGGTTCAAAGCGGTAGCCCAACGTCTCAAACCAACCTTTCATCTGCTGGGCTAAGGCAAACGCCCTGCAATTCTCTAGAGACGCTAAATTTGGCGTTTCTAGAACTGCTGGCAGTGCGGGATAATTCTGTGCTCCCAGCCGCGCCATTTCTGTGCGAATTCCCGCCAATGTCGGTAGCCTGTCCAACCGTTCTTGGATATCCCCAATCCTCTTATGTAAAGAACCGATCTGCTGGTTCGTGAGAACTTCCGCAGGTGTGCGCGTGCGCTTGGCAACCTCAATAAAGACGGCGGCAAAGGCAGCAAACTCGCGGCGGGGGTCAATGCCTAAATCTCGAATTTCATCCCCCAGTGCAGACACAGAGAGAAAATTTTCGCCTTCTTTGAGAAGAATTGACGGGTTATTCCGATCTAATGCTTGGCGGAACACCTGCTGAATCTCTTTTTGTCGGAAAAGTTCTAGGACGGGTTCTGGTTTGCCAAGGCCATACTCTGCTAAGGCGTAAGCATAAACTCCACTAAAATCGGCTGGCGGATGCTCAGGATCAAGATTAAATTGCTTTAATAATTGGATAACAAGGTCATTGCGCTCAAGCTTGCTTTTAATAATAGGAATAGCGATCGCCTTAATGGCGTTAATTATTTGATCCAGAGGAATCGGTATCACAGGGGCATTCCTTGTATGAAAGGACGAATATGACCTTTTGGTTAACTGCTATCTTAACCAGGAAAAATTGACAGTCGTACTAGAACAGGCTTGGCAGACAGATAGTGTGCAGGCATTAGAGAGATTTAAAGAGGCGATCGCTCAAGATAGCGGTGAACCATGAGTAACGCGGTTGAGCAACTATTCAGGTTTGATGCTCTCTATACTGGAATTTGAGGTGGTTTGCTAGAGGTAAAGATGACAACAACAGTTTTAATGTATGAGATTTCTGCCGTTTGCATAAAACCTATATGGAACAGGGCATGAAGCATACAGGAATTATTTTGGCAGAGCGGCAAAGCTATTCAATAGGCGACCAGATAAGAGGATTGTTGAGATTGATGGAAACGAAATCAGCAGAGGAAATCAGAAATCAATTGGTGTTTATGGGAACTTACATCGGGACTAAGTAGAATTATGAGCGATCGCACTCCTACCAATTGCTACGAACTCGGGTCTATTTATACACCAATGCTTGTCTACTACACTGCACCTAATTGCAGCGCATAAAGGTTAGCATAAACCCCTCCTTTAGCAATTAGCTGATTGTGAGTCCCCTGCTCTACAATTTGGCCCTGCTGAATTACCAACACCTGATCTGCTTGAGTGACAGTACTGAGACGGTGAGCAATCACAAAACTGGTGCGTCCCTCCAGCAAGCGAGCGATCGCAGCTTGTACCAGTGCTTCGGTGCGGGTATCAATACTGCTAGTTGCTTCATCCAGAATCAGAATACGGGGATTTACCAAGACGGCACGGGCAATGCTAATCAGCTGTCTTTGACCCTGACTGAGGCTGGCCCCCCTCTCGCCCAAGTAGGTATCATAGCCTTGGGACAGAGAAGTAATTAACTCATGGACATTAGCAACCTGGGCCGCATTTTCAATTTCAGCTTGTGTAGCTTGAGGGCGACCAAAGGCAATATTTTCCGAAACTGTAGCGTTAAATAGGATGTTGTCTTGCAGAACAATGCCAATCTGACGACGCAGACTTGCCTGAGTCACACTGCGAACGTCGATGTCATCCACCTTAACAGCACCACCAGACACATCATAAAAGCGCAGAATCAAGTTGATAATAGTGCTTTTACCAGCTCCAGTCGGCCCTACTAAGGCAATCATCTGACCGGGCTGGGCTAAAAGATTCACGCCCTTGAGAACCAGTTGCTCGGCGGTGTAGCCAAAAGTAACGTTCTCAAAACTCACTTCACCTTGAATGGGTGGCATTTCCCCAGCATCGGGCGCGTCGTTGAGTTGCGAAGGTTCATCTAAGAGATAGAATATCCGCTCTAGCCCAGCCAAAGCTGACTGAGCTTGGGTGTAAAACTGGCTGAGGATCTGAATCGGTCGGAAAAACTGCTGCACATAGAGCAAAAAGGCAGTCACCGTCCCCACTGTAGCTTCTCCCGTCACAGATAGATAGCCCCCGTAAGCCAGTACCCCTGCTATTGCTAGGGTGTTGAGAAAATCAATTGAAGGTAAAAAAGCAGATGTAATTGCCACTGCCTGCACATTCGCATTTCGGTTGGCAGCATTGAGGGTAGCAAACTCCTTAATGTTAAGTTGCACCCGATTGAAGGCTTGCGCTTCCCTAACACTGCCAATGTCTTCCTCTAACTTGCTAGAAAGGTCGCCAATAGTCTGACGAGTGACGCGAAATCTCACCCTCGCCCAACGCGCAAATAAGCCAGTGGTGAAAATCATCAGTGGCACAACTAAGTTGCTTACCAAACCCAAGTGCAGATTGATGCAGAGCATAGCAACAACAATCCCTACCAAGCTGAACAGGTTGCCTAACATTTGGGCAATAGTCTGTCCGAAAGCCTGATTGACTGTACTGACATCATTGAGTAACCGGCTCATCAAGTCTCCAGCTTCGCTGCGGTCAAAGAAGCTGATCGGCAGGCTCTGAATTTTGGTGAAAATGTCCTGCCGCAACTGACCGAGTAGACGCTGCACAATCCAGCCCACTCTATAGATCTGACCGCGAATAGCCTGAACTCCTATCAGGTAGATGCATACTAGCAGACCTAGCATCAGCAATAATCCTCGCAAGTTGCCTTTGGCGATCAGATGGTCAATCGACCAGCCAATCAAAAAAGGCCCAACCGACTGAGTAATTGCTCCAATTGTGACCAATCCCAGAGCAATTGGCACCTCTTGGCGATAGGGTTTCAAATACCCCAATAGGCGTTGCAGTGTTGGGAGTTGTTTGCTTGCTTTTTGCTCTAATGCAACAACAGGGTCGATGCCTCTCATCTGATAATCCTCACAATCACGCCCTCTAGCTTTGGTCTTGAAGTTAAATGTGCCATATTTGTTAGGTTCATAAACCAAGCTACAATCTCTCGTCTTTCTAAGAGGAGTAGACGCAAACGAATATCGTTCTGAAGTTAACCCCGCAGCCCCCT
>CAZZWA010000390.1:0-2270 GCA_964657555.1 uncultured Microcoleus sp. | reverse complement strand
GTAGCGTGCCGTAGCGCAGCGTGCCGCAGGCTTAGGCTTAGGGCGGAACGTCTCTACTTTGCATTGCTATTACTTAGGACAGACGATCGCTCCCATCACCTTAACTAAGATTTAGCCTATGTAATATCTGATACAGGTTCATCACCCGTGATAAATATAGATATGAAGCAAAATTCTTGCCAAAAGCTATCTATCATAGCCTTAGCATCTCTTAGTGCCGGGATTTTTCTAAGCTTTCCAGCTCTTGCTAGTAATTCGACTGCAACCAGCAAAGATTTGTTAGCTCAGACTACGCCAACCGGTCCTTCGGGAACACCAAGTACACCAAGTCGGAGTACGCCCACTATGGGTTCGCCAAGTGACTCTCCGGGCACACCAAGTCCGCCTACTCAGAATACGCCCAGCGATTCTTCAGACACACCAAGTACGCCTACTCGGAGTAGACCAAGCGATTCTTCAGGGTCATCAAGTTCACCAAGTCAGACGAATTCGCCCGCTTCAACTCCGGCAAAAGATTCTCAGGCCGTCAAAGATCCCAATATTCAACTGGGGGGTTGGACTTGTTTGAATAATCCCAATCCTCAGTGTCGGCAACCTTAATTCGGCAGTTCCTCTCCCGTTATAGCGAAGATAAACAACTCTTGCTCCCCTCTCCAAAGGTGGGAGAGGGGTTGGGGGTGAGGATTTTATTGTCAGTATTCAACCCGACTTGATCTAATGTGATTAGATATTGACACAAATGACAACCTTCAAGATATAGTCATTTCTCCTGTGGGGTTTTCTTAACTTGCGACTCTAGAATTGCTCCATACAGCGGGCTATTCTGCATCAACTGATCATGAGTCCCTTGTGCTACCAGCCGTCCTTGATCCATTAACAGAATGCGGTCAGCGCTGCGGACTGTACTGATGCGCTGGGCAATCACGAAGGCTGTGCAAGTTTTCTGGCGCATTAAGTCATCAAGAGATTTATGAATCTGAGCAGCCGTCTTGGCATCGATGGCAGAGGTGCTGTCGTCTAAAATAAGGATGCGGTAGTCAGTGAGTAAAGTGCGAGCGATCGCAATCCTCTGCTTTTGCCCACCAGATAAACCTACTCCCCTTTCCCCTACGATTGTTCCATAACCATCTGGCAAACTGCTGATGAAGTCGTGGATGTAAGCAGTTTTTGCCACTTCAATCACTTGTTCTAGAGGAACATTTGGTGCAGCGTAGGCAATGTTATCGCGGATGGTGCCAGCAAAAAGCTTTGTTTCTTGAAAGACAACGCCAATGTGCGCTCGCAAACTTTCTAAACTTAAGTCCCGCACATCTCGCCCATCAATGCAAACTGCCCCTGCCGTGACATCGTAAAAACGGGGTATCAGGTTCACGATTGTACTCTTACCCGAGCCTGTCATACCTAAAATGGCAATTAGCTCTTTTGATTTGGTGGCAAAGGAAATGCCTTTAAGCGCTTCATTTGTCGCTCCTGGGTAGCGGAAATAGACATTATCGAAGGTAATGCGCCCCACACACTTGTCAAAGGGGACAGCACTAGGGCGATCACGGATTTCAATTTCTGCATCGACAATCTCGTAGACTCTGTCTGCCGAAGCTGCTGCTTGGGCGATCGCCGGAGCGGCAAAACCAACTAGCAAAACTGGCTGGAGGATATATATCAGGTATGAGTTAAATGCTACCAACTCACCAATCGTGAACTTGCCCCCAATTACCTCTGTCCCTCCGTAACCTACCACCGCCAGCGTAATGAGATTGCTTATAAAGAAGATCAGTGGGAATGTGTTGCGAATTGCCCTAATTGTTTGCATATTTACCATGACCAAGTCATCGTTGAGCCCCGTGTATCGAGACAATTCAGATGGCTCGCGAGCAAAAGCTTTCACGACACGAACACCGAGCAGGTTCTCTTGCAAAATAGCATTTAGATCGCCGAGTTGCTCTTGAACCCGACCAAAAATCTTCTGATTTCTGCTGAGAAACCGAGCTAGCAAAAGAGCTGCCAAGGGCACCAAAGCTAAGGTAATCAATGCCAATTGCCAGTTCATCACCAGCAGAATGACGGCGATGCTCACCAGAGTTACTACTGCACCAACCACCTGGATCAGACTGGTGCCTATGAAAGTACGAATCTGCTCGACATCGCTGGTGATGCGGGTTAGTAATTGAGAGGTTTGTGCTTGGTCATGGTAGCTGAAGCTGAGGCTCTCTATCTTCTCAAAGATCGTGTTACGCAGATCGTAGGCAACTCCTTGAGAAGCCTGCTCTGCC
>CAZZWA010000389.1:0-5730 GCA_964657555.1 uncultured Microcoleus sp. | reverse complement strand
TATAGCGAAGAAGAATTAATTAACAAGCCAATTTCCCTGATCATTGGTCATGAAAAAAACTTTTCACTAGAAGTATTTCACGAATATCTTCTATCTCAAGGAGAATTTTTGCAAGATGTAGAATTAAATTGTAAAACTAAAACAGGAAAAAAGGTTTACGTCTCATTTTCCTGCTCAACTATTCAGACAGACATCAAGGATTTACAAGATTATATCTATATTGGCAGGGATATTACAGAGCGCCAGCGTACTCAACAACGGTTAGTGGCTCAGTATGTCGCGTCCCGCGCCCTTTCCAAATCAGCTACCCTAAAGCAGGCAGCTCCAAAAATCCTGCAAGCAATCTGTGAAAGCTTGGAATGGACTATAGGCGAACTCTGGATGCTAGAGAGACAGGAAACAGAGGACTGGGGACAACAAGCTAAAGAGGACAAGGAGAATCTAGCGCAGGGGCGCGACAGCACGGGACAAGGGAGCGATTTGGTGCAAGATGTTGCTCAAAATTCTCCCTTGTCTCCCCCCTTCCCTAATCCACCCTATCTACAGTGTGTAGCAGTTTGGCACAGACCATCAGTTACTATACCAGAGTGGCTGGCGAAGAGTTGGCAGAGCACCTTCGCTCCTGGGATTGGATTGCCAGGTCGCGTTTGGGCTAGCCGTTCGTTCCTCTGGATTGCCAATATCAGCACCGATCCAAACTTTCAGCACTCTAACGTTACATCTACAAATGAGCTGTACTGTGCATTTGGATTGCCTATCCAAGCCGATAATGAAGTCTTGGGGGTTATGACTTTCTTTAGTCGCGAGATTCATGCCCGCGATGAAAACCTGCTCCAGACGATGGCGGTTATTGCTAGCCAATTGGGTCAGTTTATCAAGCGCAAACAGGCCGAAGAAGCACTGCGCTTTCAAAAGGAACAAACTGAACGCCTACTACTTAATATCTTGCCAAAGCCAATTGCTGACCGCCTGAAACAGCAACCAGGCACTATTGCTGATGACTTCGCCGAAGTCACTGTTCTGTTTGCTGATATTGTCGGCTTTACGCAGCTCTCAGCTCAGGTTTCGCCAACAGCATTGGTTGAATTACTCAATGCGATTTTCTCTGAGTTTGACCATCTGGCTGAACGGCATGGTTTGGAGAAAATTAAAACAATTGGAGATGCATACATGGTAGTGGGAGGCTTACCTGTGCCTCAAATGAACCATGCTGAAGCGATCGCCGAGATGGCAATCGATATGCTTGCCACAACCCCTAAATTCCATATCAAGATAGGGAAAGAGTTCAATATCCGCATTGGCATTAATACAGGGCCAGTGGTTGCGGGAGTCATTGGTATCAAAAAGTTTAGTTACGATTTATGGGGTGACACTGTAAACATGGCTAGCCGCATGGAATCTCATGGTTTACCCGGTTGTATTCAGGTTACAGCAGCAACATATAAGCGTCTGCAAAGTCAATATCTGTTTGAAGAGCGGGGTCAAATTCATGTGAAAGGGAAGGGAGAGATGACGACTTACCTTCTTAAAGGAAGAAAAATTTGCTAGATCACCCTAAGTGGCTTTGCTTCAATTCAAAATTCAAATGACCTCTCTTAAGAGAGGATAAGGAACTTCCAAAAAAATATCCCATCGTTGGGGGAGGAAGGGTCAGAAGAATTTGCTCTCCGTGTTAGATGCAGGAATTGGATAATTTATTGCTTGTAGTTACCTGAGGCAATTTACCGAGATCAGTGAAAAACTGCTGCTAGTTTTGGCACCGGAACTCCTATGGTGCCGTAGAGGAGTCTTTCGCGGTAGCGTTTTGCTGCGGTGCTGTGGTTTGCGCGCTGCCAAGCATAGCGTCGAGAGTCGAACGCATAGCATCCGCCCAGATCTGGTACCCTACTCGCGTTGGGTGTACACTATCCTTCATCACACTGCGCAAGATGCTACCATCTGGGGCCAGGAAGTTTGCCCCAATATCCAGGTACTGCACTGTAGAACCGTCGGCAAGCTGCGCAAGTAGTGCGTTTGTCTCGCGGACTTGTTCGCGCAACGGATTGGCGGCATTGAAGCCGCGAGGAAAGATCCCGAGTAGCAGAATTTTGGCGTTTGGTAGTTGAGCGTGAATGTTTGATGCGATCGCCCAGACCCCTTTGGCGATTTCATCAGGTTCAGCCTGATGCAGATTATTCGTCCCGATCGCCAGCACAACAACTTTCGGCGAGAGGCCGTTGAGTTCGCCGTTCTCAATCCGCCACAGAACATTTTGCGTTGTATCGCCACCGATCCCGAAATCCGCAGCGTGAAGCGGTGCATATTCACGGTTCCACACTAGTTTGCCGACAGTTGTCCAGTAATCTGTAATAGAATCACCGAGGAACAGCACGTCTACACCACCAGCAGTGGCTATAGCCAAATTGTGTTGGTGGCGTTGGAGCCAAGACGCTGCTAAAGAACCACTACGCACCTGAGGCACCCACGGTGGAGAAATGTTCTTGGGAGCGCTCAAAATTGGCCCCGTTACCGAGGCTAGTTGCAGTGCTGTCGTCTGCGTTTTCACAGATGCGCGTGCATTAAAACTTAGACAGATACCCAGCGGAACGATTGCACTGATCAAGAGCGCTCTAAATTGATTACGCATGCTTCTATCTGTCAATAGTGGAGTTAAATCTCCCATTCCGCCAATTGGATTTGCTTTCCGGATATTTTTGACAATGGGAATCTTTTGCTCCCCCAACGATTGGGTATTTTTTTATTTGTAAGTCCCTAATCAGGTCGCGCTACTTATTGCAAGCCGAGTAGTTGAAAAAAGGAATCATCCAGTTCATAGCCAAGCATTTGAGTCATTGACTTCAGCCTCGATTGAGACGGGATTCCTGTCTGCCGCATCCAATCAGTGAGCACAAAGATTTTTTGCATCACAAAAATCTCTAAGGCTTCAGGATTGTATTGAATCCCCTCTTTACGGCTGAACTGGTGCGGTACCAGCATGGCAGCATAACGGGCGAGTTCGCCAGCTTTCCAATCTAGCAGAAATGGTAACCAGGGATAGAGAGTGTCCAGTCGAATAAACCACAGTCGCACATCTGGAATTTCTGAAAGTTCTCGTGGATCTTCTGGTTCTTGATTGTAGTCAAGGTCAAAGCGGATTTGCTGCTCGTGGGAGGCGATCGCTCCTTCTTGCAACAATTTTTCAACTACCGTCCGAACGGGAGACACATCCAAGTTTTGCAGGCACTCAGAATTCAGAGCAATTGTGATAGCCATTGAGTCTTAAGAAACTGGGAATAATATATTTCATCTAAATGTTGACACAAGCGCGTTATCTGCCCAATATCACCATTGCCAAACTCAATAATAAGTTTGCACTCACTACAACCACTCCATTGTGCCTATGACTAAATTTTAGTTCTCTTAAAACAGCTCATTTGGGTCAACGTTCAACTCACGCAACTTAGCTGCGAGTCGTTCAGCTCTTTGCTCGGCAGAAATCGCTCGCTGCTGAACTGCCGCCGCTTGCTGCCGAGCAACTGTCGCTTGTTCGCTGGGGGTAAGAATCAACTCTCCCGACTCTGTCAGCCACCGTAACCACAAACGGTTGATATTTTGATAATTCCCTCGCCACAAACCTAAGCTTAGACCCAACGGAGGAATTAACAAACGGCCCTCGGTCAGCACAGCCAGCTCATATTGACCTGCTACGAGGCGAAATGCCTGAAGTTCACTTTTATAGCGGTTGAAGACAATGTAGTAAGGTACACGCAGAATCTGTTCGTAGACTTCCCACTTGGTTGGAGGCTCCTCAGCTAAACGGATAGCCTTACCCAAATCTTCATCTTCAGTGCCTGGGGACAATAATTCAACGACAACAAACGGATTCACCTGCTCTTGCCAGATGATGCAATTCAAGCGCATGTCTCCTTCATCGTAGAGTTGAGGAATGCCGTTGAGCGCGAACCAATCCGGGCGTTTATACCAGTTGGGATGTCTGAAATCGTAGTAGAGATTGAGGTCACTTGCACTGAACAATGTGTCATGGTCCCAGTTAGCAGGCTTAAAAGTCAGTAGCAGCAGCTCAGGTTGATAAAAATGAAAGTCGTCAGGTAAGCCTGGTTCCTCTATGTCTTCGCTCTTGCGGTTATAAAACGTCGGCAACATCAGCCGCTCGGACAGGGGTGGATCGGATTGGGGAAGCTGGCGAGCTGCACTCATCACTTATAAGCTCCGAAGCTGATATGTGTCAGCATAGCGAATCAATGTACGCAAGTTCTCATTTAGATCAGGATTAAAACTAGCGCAATGCTGCAAAAACCGAGCTGGAATATCTAGGCGTTCTCCCCATGATAAGTGAATATATGAAGCATGAACTTGATGCACTCGCCATCCCTCCGTTAGTGGCGCACCCTGCCTTTGTTGGCCATAATTCCACACCTGAAACAGGGGAGTAGGGTTAGGCGATGTTAACAGGGAGCGATGAAACTCGTGACCTACAGCCATGCCGCCAGCAGGTAACAATGGGCTATCTGGCAGAGATACTGCCTGCCGGTATCCCAATATGAGACGCTGACCCATCACAGCTGTTGTTGGCAACGCTCCTACCATTTTCCACAACTTTCCATTAAAGTCCTCTATCTGCTGGCACAAATACATCAGCCCCCCACACTCAGCATAAGTAGGCATCCCAGCTTGGATTGCTGCTCTTACTGTACGGCGGGATAGTTGGTTCTCGGCTAACTGTTGAGCAAAAACTTCGGGAAAACCACCTCCAAAATACATCCCTTGCACCCTCTCTGGTAAACCAGGGTCACTTAAAGGACTCCAGGAAATCAGTTCCGCCCCTAATTCTTGTAAGCAATCTAAGTTGTCCTGGTAGTAAAAACTGAAGGCGCGATCGCGAGCAACTGCTATCCTTAAGGGCGTTTTAAGTTTTAAGTTTTGAGTTGTGAGTTTGTTCGGAGAGTGTTGAGTGGTAGAGTCTTTTAACTGATCAATCATCACTTCACACTTATCACTCACCCAGGAGTGAGGCGAAGCGGCTTGAGAAGCTGCCTGCAACAGGGGCAGTAGGTTGTCCCAGTCAAAGCAAGTGTTTCCCAGATCAGCAAGTCGGTCTAGCAGGCTGTCCATTTGGGCAATTTCTGCTGCTGGTACTAAGCCCAAATGCCGGTCGGGAATGGTGATGTTGTCCTGCCGCCGTAAGATGCCCAGAATGGGTAACTCTAGAGATTCTAGGGCGGATTTTAGCATTTCCAAGTGGCGATCGCTCCCCACCCGATTCAATACAACCCCAGCAATTTTGACACGGGAATCAAAGGTACGGTAGCCATGGGCGATCGCCGCTACTGAACGAGACAAGCGAGAGCAATCCAACACCAATACTACTGGCAAATCTAATATCCGTGCTACATGAGCCGTACTTGCCTCGTCATCATGACCAGCAGCCCCATCAAACAGACCCATAACTCCTTCTATGACAGCGTATTCTACAGACTGAATATGCCGAGTAAAACACTGGCGGACATATGCCTCAGAGGTCAGCACTGGATCTAAATTCCGGCAAGCTCGATCCGTAACATGCTTATGAAACATCGGGTCGATATAATCAGGGCCTACCTTAAAGGATTGCACCACGCTACCCCATCGATGCAGAGACGCTAACAGGGCAAGGGTGACAGTTGTCTTGCCTACCCCACTGCGTTCGCCAGCAATCACTATAGTCATTTTTTAAGTGCCCATAATATAGTT
>CAZZWA010000388.1:1187-5758 GCA_964657555.1 uncultured Microcoleus sp. | reverse complement strand
CCTCACGCCGGATTGTGCGCTTGCCTGAGATTACCATCCGGAGTGTATACCTCAAGGCGAGTTTTGGCATTATCGCTAATTGCTTCTAGCGCTTCTCCTAGCGTTAACACATGTTTGACAACCCCTGCTTGAGCATTGTAGTCGTTTCTGGCTTTGGCTGCGAGAGCCGCATTCCGGACTTTTTGCATATAATCAGAGGTCAGTCGCACTTTGATCAAATCTCTCGTGATGGTGAAGGTGCAGATTTGGGGTTTTGCACCGCAAGTCTGATTCAAATCGCTACGGGCTTGTTGCAAGAGGTTAGCTATCTGTAGTTGAGCTTGCGCTTGCTTGAGAGCCTCTGTATAGGCATTGATAGCGTCAGCAGTTTTGCCGTAGTAGTAGGTGCCATTAGGAATCTGCCTTAGGTAGATCAAAGCGTTGCTCCAGCCAATGACTGCCTGCGACCATTGGTTAGTCGCTTGAAAATTTTTGGCTTGCTGAGCCAGATGCAGACTTTGCTTGTAGGTGTTAGCAGCAAACTGCTCAATGGTCGTGCGATCGCGCACTGCCACTAGCTTAGTTTGATATTCTGGCAGTAGCTGCTGTGCTGCCTCATAGGCAGTTGTCCCTTGAGGAATCTCGCTCAGCCGGTTCAACGCCATTTGCCACGTAGAGTAAACTAGATACCAGCTCTCCAGTGACTGAGCAACACCCTGACGCGCTTCTGCCTTTTTAGCCGCTTCCTGAGCAGCATTTAGGAATTGCTTCGCCTGTTGCTCGACGGTTAATCGCTGATTAGTGACTGCTAAGTTGGCTTTGTATGCCTTCTGTTTTTGTTGAGCTAGCGGGTAGATGTTGCTATCTTTGGGAATTTGCTCTAGCTGTAGCGCTGCCTCTCGCCAGCGCTTTTGAATATCTAGCCACTCTGAGAGCGTATGCGGTGGATTTTGGCTTTTGACTGAAGCGACTGCCCCTTTCTTGAGAGCTTTTACCACCTCATCCACTATCTTTGCTTCTGTTCGATCAGCTTTCACAAGATTTTGGGCTTCATTGTAGTGACTAGACCAATAAGGAATGGTTTCCAGAATGTCTATCGCTGACTCCAACTGCTTCTGCGCCTCCAGAATTTCTTTCCCAGAGCTAGGCTGTTGGAAAGTTTGATCTGACTCCTTGCGCAACCGCTGAGCTTCGGCAATCTGCATGCATGAGGCTCCGAGCGCGCAGGGACGTGTTAGTACATAAAGAGTGCAAAAGAAACACAAAGCGGCAATGCCAGTTCCTACTATTATTAATGGCCCCGATGGACGGAGCGACTGAAAACGGTTAGAGTTCTGAGTCTTTTGTTTGGAATCGGAAGTAGGACTTGATTGTGCACTCCAAGTCTCTTGTGCCACTGTGTCCCTTGGCACCTCATCAGACTTTGAATCCAACAAGGGAATCAGCCGCTCCCAAGGGTTAGTTGTAGAGACAGGTTCATCAGTCGTTGGGCTTGCAGGTAGAGATTTAGGGAAACTCTCCCTTAAATCTATCTCCTCTGACCCTTCACCATCAACATTGGTAGGCGAGGTACTTGGGCTCTCGTCTGTTTCATCTACCCGATCCCAGTTAAATGGTTTCTCCAATCTGTCGTGTTGGGAGTCTGGCAATTTCGAGTCTGTGATTTCGTCAGATAGACGTTCTCCTGAATTCCCTTTTGTAGAGTTGACAGAGGAAGATGGAGGAACCAAGGGGGGTGGAAGAAGAAATTTGTTCACTCCTTTTGTAGGAGATAGGCTGGCTCTTAGAGAAATCGGATGACTTGCTTCCTGCTGCTGTTGGGGTGGTTCAACCGTGAACTTATCAAAAGCATAGGGACGGTTTTGCCCAACCACTCTCAGATACAGCTTTACCTGATTGGGAAATTCTGGTTGCTGCGGAGGGACAGCTTGCTTAAGGACTCTAAAAATTTGTTGCGGAGCGGGCACACTACCAGGTGGATGTTGAGCTAAAATTATCAACTCGCCATTTTTTATTACACACTGCACTCCGAAGGGGACGCTGTGAGGGAGTTCTAGTTGCAGACGTTCCTGCAAAAAACCTCTTAAAATCTGTAACTCATCCAGTTGCGTTCCTGTGGTCATAGAGCTAAGCTGGTGTCTCTTATAGTTGTTAGTTGTTACTTTTAGAAACTTTAGTATCAGGTCTTTGGCTTTTGCTGCTTCCGTTTCTGTCCAGTCATCCCTTGGACTTAAGTCGGCTAGTGACGACTACCTTTGACCAGGGTATGCCCTTTAACTGACGGTCGCCTTACTAATAGCAATCAACCTAGTTATTATGCTCTATCAGGGTTTTTCATGCCGCACTTTCAAGTTACAGTTGAGTATTGGTTCTTCTTATACCTAGGGAGATACGTCCTCATACTTAGGAGAGTAGCTTTAGTGGCTTTAAGTATCGTTCAATAAATACACCAAGATCCGTACATTTTTTCTGCGGCGCTACTTATGCAGTCAAGTCTGGCAGCCGCTTCATAGCGAAACCTTGTCGAAGGTTCACTGGCGTTGAACTACCCAAGTTTCCCCTCACCTTCTCCTACTGTTTGAGTAGATCAGGTTAGACTTCTCCTGTGAGCTGTCAAGCATCACAGTTAGGGTGAGAGCCCTATAGGGATAGAATCTTCGGACACTGGCTTAGAGAAGCAGGCTCCTTACTTATTTTGCGACATCGAATCGCACTTAGTGACTGTTATTTTAACCAACCTCGCCACCAAAACTACAAACTAGCAACTAAAAAATAACAACTCATTATGACTTATGCTCCTGCTCTTGCTGAACAAGTAATCCTGATTACTGGTGCCTCCTCTGGAATAGGAGCTGCCTTGGCGCAATATTTAGCCTCTCAGTCACGGGGAATACAGTTGGTACTGGCTGCTCGCAGGCAAGACCAACTGGAAGAGGTGGCAACTCTCTGCCGCCAAGCTGGTGCAGAAGTCTTGGTCGTCGCTACCGATATTGCTCAAATCGAGCAAGTACAGGCTCTCGCCCGTAAGGCTGTTGAGCATTTTGGTCGAGTGGATTCCCTGATCAACAATGCTGGCTATGGACAGATGGGACCTGTAGAGTTAATTCCCCCAGAGTCTATCCAAAGGCAGTTCCAAGTCAATATACTGGGGCCACTGACCTTGATTCAGGCTTTGATTCCAGGGATGCGGCAACAGGGAGGTGGCAGAATCATTAACATGAGTTCCCTCGGAGGACGGATGGCTTTTCCCTTCGGCGGTTTGTACAGCGGTTCCAAGTTTGCCTTGGAAGGACTTAGCGACGCGCTGCGCATGGAACTGGCTCCGTTCAACATTAAAGTTAGCGTTATAGAACCGGGGCCAGTAAGTACAAATTTTTTCGCTGTCGCTGCTCAAGGAGTGGAGCAAGCGGTATCAGTTCCCCAAGAGACACCCTACCGCGCTGCTTTTGAGAAGCTAGAAGGACTGGAAAAACAAACCAGCTCCCGATCCTGGAGTTCGGAACGGGTTGCTGCCGTGATTGTGCGATCGCTTACAGATCGGCACCCCCGTCCCCGCTATGTCGCTGCCACTGGAGGAGATATCTTAATATTTTTGATGACCAAACTGCTGCCGACTCAGGTTGTTGATGCCTTCTGGCAGCGTTTTTACGGTATCGATCAAGTTGCTAAAGACTGGCAAGCAACCAATCGTGAAGTATGAGGGACAAACGGCTAGTATGGTTAACGAGTATTGGGAAAGCAGAGAATGCATCCAAACCTACCCCTAATGACCAAATACCAATTACACTAGACAATTCCTGCTTAAGTTAGGTAGCCAAGATGGATTTACTTGAGTACCAAGCTAAGGAATTATTTCGAGAGATGGGCATCCCCGTTTTGTCCTCTCAACGCATTGACAATCCCCGAGACCTTAGGAGTTTACAAATTCCCTATCCAATCGTACTTAAATCCCAAGTGCGGGCTGGAGGCAGGGGCAGAGCTGGTGGCATCCGGTTTACAGAAAATACAATTGACGCGATCGCCGCCGCCCGGACAATCTTTAACTTGCCCATTTTGGGTGAGTATCCCCAAGTGCTGCTGGCAGAAGCAAAGTACAATGTCTCTTCAGAATTTTATCTGGCAGTGGTGCTAGACTACGCCCAAGGCCGACCTGTTCTGCTGGGTTCTTCCCGAGGAGGCATGAATCTAGAAGACGTGATGCAGCACATGCAGAAAGTCGTGGTAGACCAGGAATTTTCCCCATTTTACGCACGGCGTCTAGCGCTCAAAATGGGATTGCAGGGACAGCTGATTCGATCAGTCAGTGGTGTGGTCGAGAAGATGTACCAGCTGTTTTTCCAGAAAGATCTAGATTTAGTGGAAATCAACCCCCTCGGCGTCAGCCCCTCTGGTGAGGTAATGGCTCTAGATGGCAAAGTGACGGTTAACGATGACGCGCTGGGACGCCATCCTCACTTGACTTCAAAGTGGGGACAAATCTCTAAGCCTTACTTCCCACACTCCACAGTAGAACCAGAAGGCAATATCGGCATTCTGTGCAAAGGAGCAGGTCTAGCCTTAGCAACAGTGGATTTAATCCACAAGGCTGGGGG
>CAZZWA010000388.1:0-1087 GCA_964657555.1 uncultured Microcoleus sp. | reverse complement strand
ATACCGATCAGCTGCTTGCTCAAAATTCTGAGGCTATCCTGAGTCAGGATTCGCCAGTTCCCAAGTTGGTGTCTTCAGATATGACTCAAAACTCTTTAGCGGAGGTAGCTGTATTGGTAAGTAGCATGGACGATGCGATTGCTAAAGCAGTTACTTTGGCTAAATAGTGATCAGCTGTCAGTCGTTAGGAGTCAGGGGCGCATGCAAGTAACGCCAGATAGTAGAGTATTGATACAGGGGATCACAGAACCACTGGGGCTTTTCCACTCGACACGGATGAAAGCTTACGGGACAAATGTAGTAGCTGGCGTTAGTCCGGGTCAGGGAGGAACGGCAGTCAGTGATATTCCAGTTTTCGACTTAGTGGAGCAGGCTTTATCATCTGTGGGAGCGATTGACATCTCAATTATTTTTACAGCCCGATATCAGGCACTGGACGCTGCTCTAGAAGCGATGGTGGCTGGGATTCGGCAAATTATTCTCATTACTAATGGCATTCCTCCGTTGGATAGGGTACAGCTAGTTAAAAAAGCTCAAGTTACTAAATCCCTAGTACTTGGCCCTAGCTGTTCTGGCATAATTGTGCCGGGAAAGGTTTTACTAGGTATCCATGCGACTCAATTTTATACTCCGGGCAGTGTAGGGATAATTAGTCGTAGTGGCTCTCTCACCGATGAAGTCGCTCTGGAGCTTACTCAATCGGGGTTAGGACAATCAATTGTTGTAGGTATGGGTAATGGCGCGATCGCTGGTTCTTCTTTTCTCCAATGGCTGCCAATTCTGAATAAGGACAAAAAGACAGAGGTGATTGTTTTAGTCGGTCAACCGGGCATTGGTGGCGAAGAAGCAGCAGCTCAATATGCTGCTGATGCCATTGACAAACCAGTGATTGCCTACATTGCTGGACGTCATGCCCCTCAGCCCAAGTATCCCGGCGAAACAGATGCCATCATCACTGCCCAGCTAGATCAACCAGCTGAGGCGAAAACAGCCGAGGGCAAAATTGCGGCTTTTAAGAAAGCCAAAATCCCAGTAGCACTGCGCCCTTCCCAGATTCCCCAACTGGTGAAAAAGGCCCTCAAAAAGT
>CAZZWA010000387.1:3658-5787 GCA_964657555.1 uncultured Microcoleus sp. | reverse complement strand
ATTAGCCAGGGAATTAATTCCCTGGCGGGTGATCGGGTAGGTGCAAGATCTCAGTAATTTGAATCGAGTACAACGGACGCTTGGACTAGCGTTGTCTGGCTGCGGAGGAGACTTGGATACAAGTCCTGTGAGGCAGCAATTCTCAATCGTGAGTTTGGGAAGCTCCTTCTATACCGCTTGCGGTTAGGAGGGGAGGATGTCATACCAAATCCGGGTTGTGTACCCCCTTTTTCAACAACCCGCATAACCTTGTAGAGACGTTCCGCCCTTCGGCTAGGCTCAGGGGCCACCGGAACGTCTCTACCACCAGACAGTAAAAAGGGGTTATAAGAGCAGATTTAGGATCATACCAATTTCCTAAAAGCTGGCTACACCTCCTGTTTTTGTAGAGATGTTGCATGCAACGTCTCTACAACATTCATCTATAGCCAAATTAAATGAAATTGGTATTACTCTGTAGACAACAGTGATACACAAGACTTGCTGCTGATCAAAAGGCTGCTAGAGTAGAATCGCTCGCTAAAATACTGTCAGCGCTTAAGCATCTGGCCGTGGTATCTTAGCGGCTTTGTGCCCTGATTATTATAGTCTTCTATGAAATCTGCACCAGTCCTACTGACCGATCCATTTCTACAACTGCCAACGGAAACATCAGTAAGAGTCGTATGGTTTACTGAGTTTGCTGGCTCTCGCCACACAGTTGCCTACGGAGATGATCTCAATTTGAGCGCGATCGCTACCACCACCAAACTCAGCCGCATTCGGGAAGACCAAAATTCGAGAGTAGGGCAGCAGACTCAGGATGGGCAAGTTTACAAACAGCTTACCAGTCGCGATATTTGGAGACACGAAGCTGAGGTGATCGGGCTCACTCCTGGTACCCGTGTGACATACCGGGTGACAAGTGTGCGGGAAGACGGCAATAGCGCTACCAGTAACCTGTTCACCCTCGCACCTAAACCTGTGCCAGGAACACCACTGAAGATATTACTCACGTCTGACCATCAGCTCAAACCTCTGACAACTGCTAATCTTCAACAGGTTGTTCAGACAGTTGGGCGAGTTGATGCAGTTTTCTTTGCTGGTGATTTAGCAAACATTCCTGATCGCGCTTCCGAGTGGTTTGATGATAATCGTGGAGGTGCCTTCTTTCCTAGTTTACAAGGTCGCGCTCACTACGAATTGGAAAAGAATAGTATCAAGACGCTCTACACAGGCGGCGAACTGATCCAACATGCTCCTATGTTTCCAGCAATTGGTAATCATGAAGTTATGGGGCGCTTCTCCATGAACAGCAGCCTGGATGCTCAGTTTGGTGACGCTTTCCCAACTTCAATCGCCCAGAAACTACTGCCAATTGAACGTTCTAGAGATCGCCAAACCTGGCTGAAAGACAATTCTTTCAATACTGACACCTATGAAGAGATTTTTACTCTCCCTCAAAGTAGTCAGGGTGGGAAAAAGTACTATGCCATAACTTTTAGCGACGTGCGCTTGGTAGTACTTTACATCACAAATATTTGGCGACCTTGGGGAATTGAGGCAAACACGAAAGGAAAGTTCTGCGAGCGAGAGCAAGACTTGAATAGCCCACAAGCGTGGGGGTACGGGCAGCATATCTTTGAGCCAATTGCCAACGGCAGCACTCAATACACTTGGCTGGAGCAAGAACTCAACAGTTCTGAATTTCAGCAGTCGAAGTACAAGATTGTCATGTTTCATCATCCACCCCATTCGTTGGGCGAGAACATCGTTCCTCCCTACACCAACCCAGTGCAGGTGTGTGAGCAGAATGAAGATGGCACACTCAAAACAGTGCGCTATGAGTACCCCCATCAGGCAGACTTCATTATCCGTGATGTCGTGCCATTGCTAGAGGCATTTGGTGTGCATTTGGTGTTCTATGGGCACTCTCATTTGTGGAACCGTTTTGTTAGCTCTAGTGGCATGCACTTCCTAGAAACCTCAAATGTCGGCAACTCTTACGGCGCTTTTGTTGGCAACAAGAAGCGAATGCTCATAGGCTGTAGCTCAGGTTATGCCGCAACTGGCAACCCAAATGGGCTAGAACCAGTTGTACCTTCAATCGCTCCATTAATAGGTGAAGACGGTGAGCCAATGCCTTATAT
>CAZZWA010000387.1:0-3558 GCA_964657555.1 uncultured Microcoleus sp. | reverse complement strand
TTGAAAATCATTTTATTGAAGTCTTACATCATCATCTTACGTTGACTAATTTAAGCCTCATAGCAGCTTGGCTATGTTTATCCCGCTCAGTTTCTAATGCTTCAGCTCGCTTCAGATCTTTTAAAGACCATATGGGAGTAAGGTTTCCGTTCTTGTCTTCACACAATAGGTAAACTGATTCAGAGTCAGAGTCGTAGACAACTTCCTCAACGACATATCTCATTTGTAATGGACAGCCTTTTCTCTCAAGCCAATCTCCAACTTTGAAAGGGCAACTCTTAATAGCATTAGCTTCTTGTACAGAAGTCTGCAACCCTGAGGCATTCATTCCACTAAATAATGAAACGGGCTTAGTCCAGTTAGCCAACTTTCTTTGGGTTAACCACCAACTTTCGCCAATCCACTGACATAAAGCTGGACATTGATTTGGATGTTCAGCCATAATTCTTTTATCCTTGATTCCGCATAATTTTTCTGAACTGACCTAATTATTGTTACCACTAAACTACATATAAAATCAATACTTGTCTGTTAATGAAGTAAGGGTTGACAACAGAAGACTGCCGCAAAAAGTGAAGTGAGTTTAGTGCATATGATAATCTTGACTTAAATCTACTGTAAAGATTGTTGTCAAAGATACACTTTACCAACTTTGTTGGTAAAGGTTGGTAAACAAATCACTAAATTAGGATTAGGTCATGGAAGTTAGTGCTCATAACGCCATCAAGGGTATTGTGAAACAAGTTGTACCTGGAGCCGTTAATACTGAGGTCATGTTAGAGGTTGCTCCTGGAGTTGAAGTGGTCGCGATCATCACCAAATCCTCAGCCCAAGAGCTAAAGCTTACCGAAGGCCAGCAGGTTTACGCAGTGGTCAATCCAACAGATGTGATCGTTGGCGTTGTTTAAATGGAGGCTATTGCCCCTCAACCCGCCACCTCAACCATTGTGCAAGATTAATGCATCAGAAGATCTCAACCTCTCCCAGATGGATCGATTATGCGTGTAATCGATGTTGTCTGGGTTTTATTTTCTCTACTCTAGTACAAAATAATCGGCTTTTGAGAGCTAAAAATTACTCCTCCTGCTCTCCATTCGTAGGAAATTTAATGTGAATTGGTATTAGCGATCGCGCAGTTCGGTCTCCAGCTTATCTAAATCCTCTTTGAGGAAAACTGTCATTTGGCCATTGTAAGCTTTGCCTTTCTCGTTTTGGGTAACTTCCATCCAGTAAGCGTACCTGTCTCCTAAGCGTAATTCTCCCTGCTGTAGTGCCAGGAGGGGACGATTTAGTCTCCTCGCCAGCTCTACAGTTTCTGGACTGGGATAATTGTAAACGACTCTCGCTCGCTCGTAGTCTTGATAAATATCGAGCCCATAGACTACCCGCAGAGACTCCTTAAGGCGATCGGGTGTCACGCCATTGATCATGTCAAAAAAAGTAAAATTTTCTGTACGAATCGTGCCTTTATCTTTGGTAGGGGTAACTCTGCCTGGAGGAAGCACCGTCGCTTGAAAAGTAAATCGCTCTCGTGCTGTATTTGTTTTACGCACCAGCAACCCGTCACCAATGCCAGGTCGTAGCGTAGGGTTGGCGTTAATCCAGGCAACCACCTCTTCCGTTTTCTGACCTGGTAGAGCACTAGCGCGTCCAGTCCCAAGCGCTAGCAAAATTCCCAGTGACACGACTGACCACTGTTTCCATCTACCCATACTACAACCCGCCTTTGACTAATGATCGATGACTAACGTCTAATGTCTAAGATGCCATACCGGGCTCGATTGCCACCTTAATTGCCTGACGATTCTTCATTTTATGAAACACCTGCTCTAAATCCTTCAAGGGCAGGTAGTCGCTAATTAGTAATTCAAATGGTATGGTACGACTAGTTATCAAAGACAGAGCCTCTCGCACATAAGCAGGCGTGTTGTGAAAGACACCTTTGAGAGTGAGTTCACTGTAGTGCAGTTGTTCTGTATTTACAGTAATAGTAGTATCTCGCGGACAACCCCCGAATAAGTTAACAGTTGCACCAGGTCGAGCACAAGCGATCGCCGTTTCCCAAACAGCTGGTACGCCAGTGGCTTCGATCACCACATCCGCGCCCCATCCCTCGGTGAGTTCTCTGATTTTAGATGGTATGTCTTTTACCTGATGGTGGTTGAAGGTTCGAGTTGCACCCAGTTTTTGCCCAATTTGGAGGCGCTGGTCATTGCCTCCAAATAGAAAAACTTCAGTCTCTAGATCGGGAAGTGGGGCGGTGGGGCGAGACGGAGTTTCCCAGTCTTCAGTCGCCTTGGCTGACGCTAAACGACTCAGGACACTCACAAACATTAGCCCAATTGCCCCATCCCCTAGTACCACCACACGACTACCTGGCTTCACATCAGAACGTGCTACCCCATGCAAGACGCAAGCTAGAGGTTCTGTGATTGCCGCTAGAGCATCTGGTAAACTGTCTGGCAGCAGCAACAGGTTGTGCTGCACAATCGGCGCTGGTATCCGGAGATACTCAGCAAAAGTGCCATTATTAAACGTTAAGTTGGGGCACAATGAAAATTCCTGCCGTCGGCAGAAAAAACAAGCCATGCAGGGGGCGGAGTTGTTAGCTACCACGCGATCACCCACATGCCAGCCAGTCACTCCGCGTCCCACTGCCACAATCCACCCTGCCGCCTCATGACCGAACAAGGTAGGAGGCCGTAGCATTCTGGCATGACCACCGCGACGCCAGACTTTAAGGTCTGTACCGCAGGTCGTTGCTGCCGCAACTTTAATCACTACTTCACCAACACCGGGGGTAGGGTCGGCAACTTCTTCTAGGCGTAAATCCTCTTGACCGTAGAGTACAGCTGCTAGCACAATGAATAATTAACAGATAAAGTTCAACTGATTTTATCAGTTGAACTCTCCCCCAGCTCTCTTGCTTCACTGTTGACCAGCCGGAGGGCGCGATCGCTGACCCAATATCTCACGGCGAGGCACAGCATCTGTAAAAATGGATGGCACTTCTTGCCAACAGGAAGTGCAGAACCAGTATACACCTTTCTGGCGAGCGTGCCGAAGTAAGGTACTACTGCAATAGGGACACTTATTGCTTTGCATTTTTGCTTATCTCTTCTTTTGAAAAAGGAATCTTTAAAAAATGTTTCGAGGAAGTAACGGCCTTACCCTTACCTTATCAGCTCTTTCAAGGTATGCATGTTACGTTTTTTCTGCGCTCAGGCAGCTAATTCACCTTGATTATTTTTACTCACTATTCACTTGTTGACTTCCCAAAAGCCTATGGGTTAGGGTAAGTAATCTTAAAGCGCTACTGTCTGTGAGTAGCATCATATCTTCGATTACTCAGTCAACTCATCTATCTTTCGGTAGGCGTCTCCTACCGATATCTGGTTATGATGGCAGAGAATTCACTAAGGAGAGAGCGCTCGCTAGCGGTTTAATTGTTTTACTGTATATTCCTATTTGGTTTATCTTTTACCGCCCTAGTAGATAGGCGAACTAGTGACCAGAATCTTTTCCCTTTTCTCACCCTCTTAGACTTGGTAAGCAGAC
>CAZZWA010000386.1:4066-5873 GCA_964657555.1 uncultured Microcoleus sp. | reverse complement strand
ATTAGAGCCGCCAGTCCCAGTCCCACCGCTTGAAGCCTGAGCTAATAGCTGTGTGCTGTTCGCGCTATGCTCAGCACTACGAGTGCTATTATGAAAACCTTGATTAAGGTTACTAGAGTTGGGGATGAGCGCTAATGCTGGAAAACTGACTAAAAGACTACTACTAACAAGTGCCGCCCAGCTAACAAGCTTTTCCAGTGAATTTTTATTATTTTGTGTGCTCATTGGGGTCTCCTTAATTTTGGGATGAAAGATTCATGAGCTTTTCTGCCATCTTATACATTTAAAAATGTATATGGCCAATGAAAATCTGCACTAAAATAACTTACATCAAATAAAAATTTAGAAACATCTCTCTTAAGTTCAATTATTTAAAACATAGCTTGATTATTTTTTGCTATTTTATAACCTAAGACTCGTCTAATGTTAAATTGGTTTGTGCCTACCATCACAAACTAAAAGTGCGCAAAGGTACTGGAAGCTATAGAAAATAGAAAATTAAACTCCTTTTCTGTCGCTGCTTTCCATGTAACCTCAATGGTAAGCTGCTATACACAATTAACCACTACTAAAGCTAGTAAAGGGTGGGCTTAACGAAATACCCGGCAATTTAAATGTACGATGGTTTATGAATTGGTGTTGTGGAGGTGTTCAATTGTCGCCTCCTTTTGCTCAGGTTTACTTATTCCTTCAAACCGAAACCAGTAGTTAGTATCCTCATCTGATGCAGTACTCAACACGTAGTATTCGTCTTCAGAGTCGATAGCATGGATGACAACAGTCGCGATATCGCCACTTTTAAGACTTCGCAAATCATAAGGAGAATTCCCGTGAGCTATCTCGAAACAGCTGCTCAATTTTACAATGAAGTGGCACAGAAGCCAGAAATTGGTTTGTGCTGTGTCCAAAGCAGTCCCCTGCAACTGCCGGGACTCAAAATTCCTTGTCAAATGCAGGAGATGAACTACGGTTGTGGCACTACCGTCCATCCGGCTGAACTGGCTAACGATCCTACCGTGATGTATGTAGGTGTCGGCGGCGGCTTGGAAGCGCTGCAATTTGCTTACTTTTCCCGCCGTGCTGGTGGGGTAATTGCAGTCGATCCAGTTCCAGCAATGCGTCAGGCGGCTACCCGTAATCTAGCCAGTGCTGCTGAAAAAAATGATTGGTTTGACCCCAGTTTTGTGGAGATTCGGGAAGGCGATGCCTTCGCCCTGCCAGTCCCAGACGAGTCTGTAGATGTAGTGGCTCAGAATTGTCTATTTAATATCTTTGAACCAGTTGATCTGAGCAAGGCTCTTAAGGAAGCGTTCCGAGTGTTAAAGCCTGGTGGACGCTTACTGATGAGTGATCCGATCGCTACCAAACTGATTCCAGAGCACCTGCGGCAAGATCAACGGTTACGGGCGATGTGTTTGTCTGGTGCTCTGACTTACGAGCAGTATATCCAACATCTTGTCAATGTTGGCTTTGGTCAGGTGGAAATCCGGGCACGGCGTCCTTATCGGCTGCTAGACTGCCAGAGTTACGGTTTGGCAGAACCTTTGCTGTTAGAAAGTTTGGATTCTGTCTCGTTTAAAGTGGCAATTCCGGAAGATGGCCCTTGCATTTTCACTGGCAAAACTGGGATTTACATTGGTGACCAAGAGGTCTTTGATGACTCAGCTGGACACGTCCTTCAACGTGGTCTCCCAGCTGCTGTATGTGATAAGACGGCGGCGAAGCTAGCAGCTTTATTTCCAAGAGACATATTAATTACGGATTCAACTTGGCACTACACGGGTGGTGGTTGCTGTTAGGGAACCCA
>CAZZWA010000386.1:0-3966 GCA_964657555.1 uncultured Microcoleus sp. | reverse complement strand
TTTGGGCATGGTGTCAATCAAACTCCTTAAGGGTTAGTTTGACATCTTAGCCTATACAGAATATTTAAGCAATATTGCTTATTGACAAATACGCTATAGCCTTAACCTGCCACGAATAGACCTCGTACATAAACTTAGGAGTTTCAAACAAGGACGTCTTATTTCTCATACAACGCATTTGGAAATAAATCTTGGTTTGTTTCTATGAATAAATTCCCAGGCTTATATCCATTCGTCAGCAAGCCAAAAGTATTCCTTCTGCCTTCAGTCAGTTTGTTTTAGCTTGTGAAAATCATGCCCACTTACATTACTTGATACAAGACTTTTGTTGCTTAGTCAACACCGCAAAGATAGATTTTTATGTTAAATTTAAATGTAATGATGAACACTAAACTATCGATTTATACTTTGTTAAAGCTTTGCTGCCTGATATAATCAGCATGGAATATATCTACAAGCTGGCAAATGCTAGCCTCACCCGGCGGGTAGTTGAGTATTTACTCAGATTGCCCGAAAAGTATGTTGAATTCGTAACGGTGATCCATCAGATTGATGGTTGGGTAGTAAAGGTTAAAATGAATCAGCCTCTAGCTCATCAGATGAGTGGAGACTTGAGGGCATTTATGAGTGAACAAGGTATTCCCTACTCACCAACGCTTCACCTGAAAATGGTGCTAGAAAGTTTGGAAATGGGGCAATCACCTGTGGATGTAATGCGTCGTTACTATGTCGCTGTGGTTTCTCATGGCAGTCCCGATTACAGTGAGATTGAAGCATTTCGCCAACGGTTTATTCGAGGATTAGGCTACTGCCCAGAAACTCTGGGTTGATCGATATAGCTACTTATTAAAGAGTGATCGCTCTCATGGTTGAGGCGCTCTGTGTGAAAAGTGTAACTTGTCTCTCAACCATTTTCTGCATGCATTTATGGCGGATATTACATTCAGATTGTTTAGAGTAATAAATAATGAATAAGCAGCACGAATACTTTTTAGGATGTGCTTTACAGGGATTACTAGCGAATCCGGCGATTTATGAAAAGTATCAAGAAACCAATAGAGATAACCTAGAGCTGGCCCATCAACGTTACAAAGAAGAAATCCCAGAAATGGCTTTTGAGATAGTCAAAATTTTAAGCAAAAGACTAAACCAGGAACTTCCTTTTGGCGAGTCAAAACCAGGAAATGACATTTCTCTCTAAAGCGATACCATTAACGCCACTAGGATAAGCTGCAAGGATATAAGAATAGCATCTCTTGACTACCACTAGCTAATCTCTGCCCGTTAGAACTAAAAACAACAGTATTGACTTGAGTAGAATCACCAATCAGAATACGTTCCCAACTTGGTGACATACCCTAGTGATATCATTTTATAGATACCCAAGCTTTGACTGTGTTGTCAATGCGTTAAGTTCTACGATTTTGTAATAATGTCCCAACCTGAGAAGAAAAAGCGAGTGCGGGGGACACATGCTACGCGATCGCGTCTGGGTGTCTCGCGCCGAGGGTTTTTGAAAGGCGCTGCTATTGGCGCAGCTGCAGTCGGCGGGGCTAACTTGCTAGAAAGTAAAGCTGACGCTACGACAGATGGTAAATATCCAGCAACTAGTTCCCCACCAGATGAATTTAACTTCACTCAGCAGTCAGGGGCGTTGCAGCCAGATGCCATAGTGAACAGCGCCTGCCAGTTTTGCAACTCGCTGTGCCGTCTGCGGGTTCATGTCAAACAGGGACGCATTATTGATGTAGTGGGCGAACCTGACGATCCGGTGCAGGCGGGAGGCTTGTGCATCAAGGGACCGATGATGACCCAATTGGTTTACAATCGCTTCCGCCTCACCCATCCCATGAAGCGGGTGGCAGGAGAGAAAGGTGTCCCTGATGCCAAATTTGAGCCGATTTCCTGGGAGGAAGCCTACACTACCATTGCCACAAAATTTCTAGCGCTGCGGGATGCTGGAGAGGCGCGGGCGATCGCCAACAAGACATCCGGTAGACTACCACGCGGCATAGGTTCTCTCGTAGGACGCTTATTCACTTTGCTTGGCAGTCCCAACGACACCGATGTTGGCCCAGTCTGTAATGATGCTGGGGGAAATGCTTTGGCATGGACGTTTGGCTTGGGTAACTTCACCAACGGCTATGGTAAAGACGGTGCGACGGGGAAAGAAGATTTAGGGACGGCGAAGTTTTTTCTGTTTTTGGGCACCAATCAAGCGGAAACTCAGCCAGTCACCTTCGCCTACCTGTTGAGAAGCCGTGCCCAAACTCAGGCCAAGTTGGTAGTTGTCGATCCTCGGCTGACGCCCACGGGTGCCCAGGCAGATGAATGGATTGCTCCCAAACCCCAGACAGACCTAGCTTTGGTACTGGCAATGCTGCACCATATCCTGAGCAATAATCTAGATGATCGGGTTTTTGTACAGAAATGGGTGTTGGGCTTCAACGAGTTGAAAACTCACGTTTTAGAGAAAGGCTACACGCCAGAATGGGCAGAAAGTGTTACTGGGGTGAGTGCAGTTAAAATTAAGCAGATTGCTGAGCAATATGCGAGGGCGAAGCCAGCAGCAATTTTCTGCAACGCTGGAATCTCCCATCAACTAAACGCCTTTGATACTTACCGGACACTGGCATTCTTAGCAGCTATTACAGGTAACATTGGCGTGAACGGCGGCGGCTGCAACTTCATGCACAACACTTGGCCTGGAGGATTGAACCTTCCTCCCATCAAAGGGAATTCTCCCCAGAAAGATTTGGCTTTGCCTGTCGGCCCTGATTACTTTGCCGAATCTCTCCTGACTGGCAAGCCTTACCCCTTAAAAGCAATTGTGACTGCGGGGAATCCCCTCATTGCCTCCGCCAACACAAACAAGGTCAAAGCAGCATTCCGCAAGTTAGATTTCTACGTCTACACTGGCCTATTTATGGAGGAAGCCGCCTATTATGCCGATATCATCCTGCCTGTGTGCAGCGGCTTTGAGATGGAAACAGTCTATATGCGGCGTGATGATCGGGCAATTCGCTGGCAAAAGCAGGCAGTTGCCCGTGTGGGAGAGTCCAAACCTGACTGGGAAATCTGGCTCGACCTTGCTCACACTATAGCTAAGTTGGATAAGCAGAATCCACCAACATACTGGACAGAGAATTTTCCCCTGGAATGGAAAGACTACCGGAAACTTTGGGCAGTCTTTGTCGAAAATACTCCCGCGATGGGCGGCATGACCCAAGAACGCATGGAAAAGCGCACGGAACCGTTGCGTTGGCCTTGTCCTTCCCTGGATCATCCGGGGGTCAGCACCCTCTACTTGGATCATCCGTCTTGGTACCAGGCGGCGCAAGCCCTTGAGCCTCAGAATCGCGGCAAGCGGTTCTTAACCCCCAGTGGCAAAGTGGAAATTTACACTCCAGACTTGGAGAAGAAGTTGGCAACGGCGGGACACACAGCTTTGCCCATCTTTTATACCCATCCGGAAGTAACTGGTAAGCATCCCACGATCGAGTACACTCAAGAATTCGTCCGCAACCCGGTGAATCCGCAAGCTTTGACTCAGAAAGTCAAGTTAGGTGCCACATCCTCTAACGAAGTGCATAAAGATTACCCCCTGATGGGGATTATTGGTAGACCCAGCGTGGTGCATTTCGCTGAAGTGACGCAGTGGACATACACAGGTAAACAGATGAACGGCATTCGGCTGATTCAGATTCATCCCAAGGTGGCACAGCAAGCAGGGATTAAAAATGGGGATGCGATCGCCGTGGAAAGTCCTAGAGGAGCGATCGCTGGCACTGCCGAAATCTGGGAAGGCATCCGTGAAGATACAATCTTCGTTCCCAACACGTTTGGCCCTATGCAGAAAATGGCTGAAGAACTCGGCACTCCCTACTATGAAGCTGCCAATATCCTGTTAGATGACAAGTACTATGACAATCTTTCTGGTCAGCAAGCTTACAAGTGTTTTGCTTG
>CAZZWA010000385.1:0-5873 GCA_964657555.1 uncultured Microcoleus sp. | reverse complement strand
GCTTTCGGAGCTGAGCTTTCTACTGTCGTCAGCACCATAAAAGCTGCTATGGGTGCAACGTAAGCCACCCACAGAGGGTTGAGAGTTGGCGGCGTGCTTTCGTTTTGTTTCACTGCTAGAAGTTTTAGAAGTGCTAATTAGGGCGATATCCGTCAGCGAACAGCATAGCGCATTAGCCTTCATCTTTTAACAAGAATTTCAGCTTAAGTTAGAAAGGTGAGCAGCGATTAGTTTCAGTTGGTCAGCAATGTGTTTGAGCAAAATTGAAATCCTTTTGGATTCTTGGCGCTCGCCGCTAGTACAGCAGATTGCAAGTTCATGGAGTAACACCCTCCGATAGGGCGGGTGGGGTAGTGTACTTCACTTAGATGAAAAGCTCTGTATGTCTTCAGCACGAAATGCCCACTATTAGGAGTATCAAAACTAACAGAATAGAAGTGTTACGTGTGGCATCAATATAACTATTGAATACACTTTGATAAGTTATGTAAGTTCCGGTGAAGCGGAACTTAGAAATGTTGTACTAAAGCTAGGGTGGAGGAAAGCTTATCAAGTGTAAGCACATTTTAATTTAGAGGCCAATAGAGATATGAACCTATTAGATTGTTTACTAATAACCTTTTTTAATACTGTCATCTGCATCACTTTACCCAAGATGCTTTCTATGCTCTGGGCCTTAGCTCACCAGTCTACTAATAAGCTCAGTGACAGCAGCAGGGTAAAATCTAGTGTTTGTACAAGCTGTGCGCTCAACTGCGATCTCCCTCGGGTTTGTTTCATGAGAGGATAATTGGGGTGTAAAAAATAATTGAGTAGAGAACAGCAATCAGTATAAATTTCTCAGACAGCATTTGTAACCTACTTGGATGGATACGAACGCTAAGAACGAAGCGCGATCACCCATCTTTTGTGGATAGTATTGAGAACAAGGGCGATCGACTTTCTGCTTCACAATAGCTTCATAACTGCGTTTAAATTGTCTTCGTGATAGGAGCTGATGAGTGTATAAAGGTTGTGATGTCCTGTCGTTGCTTGATCGTCACACTCAGGTTTGTTTTTCCAGATGCACCAAAGCGTTGTAATCGGGAACTCCACCTACAGGACTCCGTTTCATCCTATCCAGTAGCACGTTCCCCTCAGGCCAATGTACCTGTAAGTTCCCTGGCTTAACTGGTGAGATATAGATCCGTCCGCGCAATTCGCCTAAATCATTCTTGAGAATGACCGGATCACCATCTTGCAACCCTAAGCGCGAGGCATCTTCTTGACTGATCAGCACTGCCTCTCGGCCTGCACCAGTGATAGCGTCTTTCTTTTCTTGCACCATAGTGTTGAACTGCTTACCCCGTCGAGTCGTCACCAAGAAGCAACCCTTTGGTAACTCTCGCTGAGGTAGAGACAAGGTCGCAAAATGAGCCTTGCCATCAGGTGTTTGAAAATTCCAGCCAAAGCATAGATGATCACCGCCATATTGGAACTGATCGCCAGCCTCTTTTAAATGTTGGATGCCAGCATATTGAGGATTAACTAGAGCAATCTCTTGACGGATAGCTGCTGTGCCATCGAAGTGCAACTGATCTGCCAAATCTGGACGCACCCGCCTTGCTAATTCTGTAAATACTGAGTACTCTGGACGCGTCTCACCGATCCGAGAGCCAGGAATTTCCGGACTGAAAATCACCCGCCTCTCTGTGCTGGTTTCTGTCACCCCACCAGGAATTTCATAGCGAGTGGTGGCAGGCAATAGCACCACTGTATCACTAGGCTCCAAGAGCATCTGTTTGGCGAGCACAATATCCATATGTACCCGCAATGGCACTCGCTTCAAAGCCTCCTCTACATAATCGGGGTCGGGTAGAGCCTCTAAAAAATTGCCCCCAACCGAGAACAGTATATCTAGACGCCCAAGAGCAGCAGCGTGAATCATGTCGGGAGCAATTAAACCAGGTGTGGTCGGCACGTCAAAATCCCAAAGCTGACTCAACTGAGCAGCATTTTCCGGGGTAATCGGCTTACCACCAGGAAAAGCAGTAGCGTAAGCTCCCATCTCTGCCCCCCCCTGCACCCCGGAGTGACCGCGAATTGGCATCAAACCGCACCCCTCCCGACCGACAAATCCTTTGGTTAGGGCAAGGTTGATAATGGCTCTTACATTGTCTTCGCCGCACTCGTGCTGGGTAATCCCCATACTCCAGACAAACACAGCTGTCTGGGCGTCTCCCACCATTTTGGCAAAAGCATACATCTGATCGCGGGTGGCACCAGCGACACGCTCTAACTCTTCCCAAGACTGACGATCAAGAGCTACCTTTAACTCCTCAAAGCCATTAGTATAGCGGTCGATAAACGACTGATCTATCCAGCCGTTGGCGATCGCGTGCTTAAGGGTGCCATTCAAAAAGGCGATGTCTCCACCGACGTTAACTAGAAAGAAGTCTTCAGCAAACTTAGTTCCGAACAGGGCACTTTCTACAATAGAGGGAATCCAATACCGCTCCATTCCCGGTTCTCGGTAGTTGTTAATGACGACGATCTTCGTACCAGCTTTCTTGGCGTAGTGGAGATACTTAACAGTAACCGGCTGATTGTTGGCGACATTAGAGCCAATGAAAACCAGTAGATCGGTACCAATCCAGTCTTTATAAGAACAAGTCGTCGCACCCGCTCCCAGAGCTATTTTCAGCGCAGATGTGCTGGGAGAGTGGCAAATTCGGGCGGCGTTGTCGATAGAATTGGTTCCCATCGCCCGTACTGCTTTCTGGGCTGCATAGTAGGTTTCATTAACAGTTCCTCGACTGGTGAGGTAGAAGCCAAGACGATCTGGAGTTGTAGTGCGGATGCGGCTGGCAATCAACTCCATCGCCTCATCCCAGCTTACTCGGCAAAATCCCTGCTCCCCTTGTTTCCTCACCATCGGGTAAGGAAGACGCCCCATGTCGCGCAACTCGGCACCACTCTTACCTTGTAACTGAGAGACATCCTCCAACACTTGGGAGTCAAAGGCTGGCATCGTGTTCATGCGCAATAGCCGCAGTCGGACATTGCACAGGTGGATTCCATCTAGTGTCCAGTCTTGCATTCCCGTGGTTCCCAAAGCGCAGCCGTCACAGACACCCTCGTTGAGAATTTCCCAAGCATAAGGCAAATTGTCCCGACTCAGCCAAATGGCTCGAAAGACTTCCCAGTAGTTGTTGGGGTATTGTTCGCCAATGCCAAAAGGTTTCCAGCTAGCCCAGAGGGAGGGAGTCCAACCTTTTTTAGGTTTACGCAACATATTTGATGCCTTAAGAGTAGGAGGTAGATGATCGAGGGTAGAATTTTCTCCTATCTACTATATTCCCTCTACCACATTCCCTAAAGGGCATGAGCAACTGGTAACTGCTGACCTTAGTCCTAAGAAATAGATTTACATTAAATTTCTCAGACATAAGTTCTGTCTGAGGGAGTAAACTTGATCGCACAAACATACTTAAAGTTTGGAGCTAGGTAAATAAGCAATAAAACTTAACGTTTAAGCCAGTCACAGGAAGGTTTTTTTGACTTTATGAAACCCTAAAACTTTACTGAAGGCTCTTGAAGAACAATGCCAATAGTGACATAGGAGTAAGAGAAAGGAGGTATTTCACTGTGAGTATTTTTGAAGGGAAGCTGAAAGCCAAACGGCAAAATCGCCAGAGAGATACCACTGTTTTTGGTATAGTGCTGATGGCAACTGCACTCACTCCTATATCAACACCATCAGCTTGGGGACAAACGCCAAAACTTCCTGAGTTGAACTTGCAGAAGAATTTTGACAGTATTCTCCCATCCACCAGGGCTACAAATGCAACAAAGATTACTACAGGTAAAGTGAGACTTGATGGATATGAACTATTTGCGATCGCAGCTTCGGCAGTAAGCAGTTCGGATACTAACAAAGATAGCCCGACTCCGATCAATCAGCGGCTACAGAATATTGAGGACACTCTTAATCGTATTGCTCGTAGCAATTTTGAGCCGCAAAAGCTAGAAGTGGTTTCAAGAATTGACGATAGCAGTAATCTCCCTGTCATCTATGTGAATGACCAATACTTGATGACAGTCACCACAGAGGATGCCCAGCTACAAGGATACGACGCTCCGGAAAGATGGGCAAAGCAGCTGACATTAATCATTAAAAATGCCTTAATTAGAGCCAAACTTGAGCGTCAGCCAGAGTTTTTGCACCACCAGAGTTATGAGCTGGGGGGAATTGTATTAGTAATGATTTTAAGTAGTTGCGGTGCTGCTTATTTACAGCGACGCCTGAAAGCACGGCAGAAAAATCTTGAGGCTCAGATCCCTAAAGATCCAGAAGTGTTGCCTAATACACCGGACGCAGCAGATTCCACCGCCATTACGACTGTGCAGCAACAGATCGCCAAACGACAGCATAGTAACCTCTATGATATCGGGCGGCGATTCTTACAACTAGGGCAAGTGGGTATCTGGGGAGGTGGTACTTTCCTGATTTTAGGATTGTTTCCATATACACGGTTTCTTCAACCACTTGTTTTATCTGCTCCTCTGAGAGTTCTGGAAACTGGACTTGGTATCTATGTAGCCATTCGCTTTAGTGATATCCTCATTGACCGTTTTTTTGGAGCTTTCAAAGATGGAGAATTTCTTGCGCCTGAAGCTTCCCAACGATTGGCATTGCGAGTTTCTACCTTTTCCCAAGTTTTTAAAAGTATCTCAACGATTGTTTGGATTGGACTGGGAACGTTTGTGGTTCTATCTATGGTAGGTGTGGAACTGGGACCAATCATAGCTGGAGCTGGAATTCTTGGTGTTGCTATTTCATTTGCATCCCAGAATTTGATCAAGGATATGATTAATGGTTTTTTGATTCTGCTGGAAGACCAGTATGCAGTTGGAGATGTGATTGTTGTGGACAAAGTCGCTGGACTTGTGGAAAACATGAATCTTCGCATCACGCAACTTCGTGACGATGAGGGGCGGCTGATCAGTATTCCTAACAGCGCGATCTCGATTGTCCAAAACCTAACCAAAGATTGGTCGCGTGTCAACCTGGCAGTCACTGTGGCTTATGGCACAAATCCTGATCGCGCGCTTGATGCTATTACCCAACTTGCTCAAGAGATGTACAGAGATCGTGACTGGCATTCTAAGATGCTCGAACCACCAAACGTTTTGGGCATCGACGAGATTAGTTATCAAGGCATTCTGATCCGGGTCTGGATTAAAACGCAACCTTTACAGCAGTGGCTCGTCGCCCGCGAGTTTCGTCGTCGTCTGAAACTGGCATTAGAAAATGAGGGAATTTCAATTGGTGTACCACAGCAATCAATCTGGTACAGGAGTTCCTCGGCTATTAACTCTCAGGAACTGGATAGCAACGATGGCCACAAAGATATTGCCGCCAAAATGCACTAACTAGATGGACAGAAATAAACGTAACTGGTGAAGGCTGAAGGATTGCTAATTGCTAATTGCCTGACCACCACTTTTCGATTAGCCATTCTTTAATCTTAACCAACGTTTATTAGGCGCATCCTAATGCCGGAAAAAATATCCGCACGAAGTACGGCTAAAGCCTGACGGCATGAACGTGCTAACATCCCAACCTCTTTCCCCTGAAAGGCGAGGGGCTATGAAGTGTTTGCTCCCCTTCTCCCTTAGTAGGAGAAGGGACTGGGGGATGAGGGGTTAGATAAATTTGCCAAAACGGGATGCTTTCTCACCCAGGTAAAAGCTGTTTGCCAAGAACAGAGTTAGAGGTTGGTTTTAGAGATGCGACATCATACTCTCTCGCTTTAAGAGCTTTATAGACTTCTTCCTGAACGTGGATGCTGGCAACGTTAGGGAAATCAAGCAAGTTTAGCTCCATATAG
>CAZZWA010000384.1:0-5873 GCA_964657555.1 uncultured Microcoleus sp. | reverse complement strand
GCGCGAAAAACATGTCAGGACGCCAAATTCATCCCTATTGGTCGCGAGTAAAGCTTTAGTTACTGTGGAAATCGCCGTCAATAATCCACTCATTTTTAGGCTTTCAGTTGTATTTTGCTAATGGCTAATAGCAATAGCTATTAGCCACCGACAGATAAGAGGACTATTCAACCGAACATGATATAACCGTTTCATGAACCCTGAAAAATCAAAAAACGCTCATCTCACAGGACACAACTACTGCGCTGATATTCTAAGGATAGAAACACATCTGGGGCAATCCTAGCGTTTCTTCCCAACCCATCATTAAGTTGAGACACTGCACAGCTTGACCTGCTTGCCCTTTGACCAAGTTATCAATTGCCGACATGACGATAACTCGATCAGTACGGGCGTCTGTTTCGATGCCGATGTAGCAGAGATTGGTGCCAGCAGCCCACTTGGTCTGAGGATAAATGCCACTTGGTAGGATTTTTACGAAAGGAGAAGAGCGGTAGAAGGCTGTGTAAATTGTGATTAAGTCTTCTCGTACCAGTCCTGGATCTTGCAGCGTAGCATAAACGGTTGATAAGATACCGCGGACCATGGGAATCAGGTGGGGGGTAAACTGCACTCTCACCTCGTGACCGGCGAGGTCGCTACAGATTTGCTCAATCTCTGGAGTATGGCGATGCCTAGTCACCCCATAAGCTCCCAGAGAGTTGTCTGCCTCAGCCAGCAAAAGATTAGTTTTTGCCTGCCGTCCTCCTCCGGAAGTGCCAGACTTAGCATCAATAATGGCGGTTTCTGCCAAAATTAATCCCTGCTTTAGCAGAGGTGAGAGCGCTAACAGACTAGCAGTAGGATAGCAGCCAGGGCAACCCACCAGAGTTGCTTCTTTAATGCGATCACGATACAGTTCTGGTAAGCCATAAACAGCTGTTGCCGCTAGATCTCGATCCGTGCGCTCTCCCCCGTACCAAGCTAGGTAAGTCTCTAGGTTCGCAAACCTGTAGTCAGCAGAGAGATCCAGAACCTTGCACCCTTTGGCTAATAGGGTTGGTGCCATCTTCCACCCCAAACCATTGGGGAGAGAGAGAAACACAACTTTACAGCGAGAGGCAATACTTTCTAGATCGATTGGCTCTATTACCAAGTCAACTTGATGGCCTAGGTGGGGGTAGAGATCTGAAAAAGGCTTGCCAGCACTACTCTCACCACCCAAGTACACAACTTCAACCCCCGGATGATCGATTAAGAGTCGTATAAGTTGCACACCACCGTAGCCTGACGCGCCAACAATTCCCACTGGCACGCGTCCTAAATCACCCATAATTCCTTTTCCTTAAGAAGCTTCACTAAAAAACATTCAACTTTTGCTGCATTGTAGTATCAAAACCCCCAGTTGGTAATGATCAGTGCCAAACAAGTAAGTAAGGCATTTTGCCTATCCTCCTATACAGGCTAAGATCTAGGAGAAACGAGCTTTAAGAAAATTTATAATTGCTAGCAGCCAAACTGATCCGTGAGTGACCCTAAGAACGCCCCAACGCCATTCTTTAAATTTGACTCGATTGATGCCGCCTTGGCAGACCTCAAGGCTGGACGGATTATTGTAGTTGTTGATGACGAAAACCGGGAAAATGAAGGCGACTTAATTGGCGCGGCTCAGTTCGCGACGCCCAATATGATTAATTTCATGGCAGTGAATGGGCGGGGTCTGATTTGTCTGGCTCTCACAGGCGATCGCCTAGATGAACTGGATCTGCCGTTGATGGTCAGTAATAACACCGATAGCAATCAGACAGCCTTCACCGTCAGCATTGATGCGTCACCCCAAATAGGAGCAAAAACTGGCATTTCAGCTGAAGACAGAGCGCTAACCATACAGGTAGCGCTCAACCCAGCAACCAAACCCAGTGACTTGCGACGTCCAGGTCACATTTTCCCTTTGCGAGCGCGGGAAGGAGGCGTTTTGAAACGAGCCGGTCATACAGAAGCTGGCGTTGACCTTGCCATACTCGCTGGTTTGTACCCTGCTGCTGTGATCTGTGAAATTCAGAATCCTGATGGCTCAATGGCCCGGTTGCCAGAGTTAATCGAGTACGCTAAACACCACCACCTGAAAATTATCAGTATTGCTGACTTAATTAGTTACCGACTCCAGCACGAACGATTTGTCCGCCGCGAAACTATTGCCGAACTACCAACCCAGTTCGGCAACTTTCAAATCTATGCCTACCGCAACTCCCTTGATAACTCCGAGCATGTGGCTATTGTCAAAGGAGACCCAACCCAGTTCAAAGAGCAATCTGTAATGGTGCGCATGCATTCGGAATGCCTAACTGGTGATTCTCTAGGTTCCCTGCGCTGCGACTGCCGCATGCAGTTGCAAGCAGCGCTGAAAATGATTGAGCATGCAGGTCAAGGGGTGGTAGTCTACCTGCGGCAGGAGGGTCGGGGAATTGGTCTGATTAATAAGTTAAAGGCTTATTCCTTACAGGATATGGGACTGGATACAGTCGAGGCCAACGAGAGGCTGGGCTTCCCAGCTGACTTGCGGAACTATGGGGTAGGAGCGCAAATTCTCAATGATTTGGGCGTAAAAAAAATCCGCCTGATTACCAATAATCCCCGCAAAATTGCTGGGTTGAAGGGATATAGGCTGGAGGTGGTCGAGCGGGTGCCACTGTTAATTGAGTCGAATGACTACAATTCCATTTATCTTGCTACTAAAGCCAAAAAGCTAGGACATCTGTTGTTGCAGACATATTTGGTCACTGTAGCAATTCACTGGGAGGATGAAGACCGGAACGGAGGGGGCTCTCCCATCGGCCAAATAGAGCGCTACGAGCGATTGGAGAAACTGCGCGAGTTGGTACGGAACTACGACCTATTGTTGCAAGAAGAAGCCCGACCGATGGCGATCGCCCTGTTTGCCACCGAGCAAGCACAAGGTTTGGCACAGGCACAGGGACAACCTCTGCTAGTCGCTCACTTAGGCTTTGACCAATCTAACTTGGCAACACCAGAATGGTTTGAGCACAAAAGTCATCCTTATGTAAAGGCGATCGCTCAGATTCTTGATGAGATCTCGACTTGGCCTCATCTCAAACGGCTGGAATTCCTAGTTTCTCCAGGAATTGATCCCTTAACTAGCTTACAGATACAGTTAGATCGGCAGACTTTTCCCTTAAATCAGTTGCCTTCCTCTGTATGCGAAGCTCTGGAAACTCAAAAAATCTATAGTTTTACTAGTGAGTTAGATATCCAGACTACCTAGATCATCGGTCAAGTAATCATCAGGACAACGATTTTTCTTATGGGGTTTCTGCCCCCGTGTGTCCCTAAACCCATAAGGGGCAACCACAGGGTGATTCCCCCTATTAGGGCTAATTGCTAATTGTTTAAAAGGAAAACTTTGGAAGAACTATGACCTACGTAGATTGTTTTTTCAGTTGGCGCTTCAGTACTAAACCTGTAAGAAGAACAGCACTAAACGCTAAGGGAGAAGATGACTCAGGAACAGAGACTCTTCGCACAACAGGCGCTAGAGTTTGGAAGGAGATATTCCCTGTGTTATAAGTTATATCAATTTGTCTCTGACTTATTATTTGACCGAGTTGATTGAATCCAGTACTTAGCGCATCAAGGCTTTCTGCAAATCGAGCACCTGTCAACGAAAGTGTAGCGGTACCAACAGTTCTGGATGGAGACGTGGGACGAGTATCAGAAACATCAATAGAGACGCTACTAGAGCCGTCTATCCCTATTAAATTTCCATTATTAAATTCAAACGTTGGGTTAGATAATCTGAAACCTGATGCAGTTTGAGGTCCGCCTCCACCCAAAGGTAGACCACTAGTATAGCTAAAGGAAAATGAAGCATCTGGCAATTGAGACAAAGTAGCTGTTTCAAGACCAACACCAGTCAAATTTGATTCGTTTTCGTCAAAAAATAAGGAATCTTGATTAGAAGAAAAAGCAAATGTAAATGCTGCTGCTTGGCTTGGTTCGATTGTTCCTCCTATTCCTAGAACTACAACTGATACTCCAGCAGTAGCAACAGCAAGCTTTTGGTAGATATTCTTCATTGTTTTCTCTCTTTACTCGTGTTTCACAAATGCAGTTCACTAAGGGTAAGTGCTAGATGTTGCTTGAATAGAGGTTAGTATGTTCTCTATCAAGAGCTTTATCTAAGCTTCACTTTCTCTATAAACGATGTAATGTAAAAATCCTAAAATATAGATATGTAAAAATACATAAACTTTTAGTGAATTTCTGTAAAGCTTTCATAAACTGACATGTTGCACCATTCTCAAAAAGCCTGCTCTCCCTCCCGGAACTCAAGTTCCGGGCTAACAGCTTAAGTCCATTTCAACTGAGAGCTTGCACCATTCTCAATTAGCCCTTGCTTTCTCGGGCAAAATGTGAAAGAAAGGGCGTATAAACGATGAAGTAGGTCAATGTTAACCATACTTAATTACGCCCAAGCCTTAGTCTATACCTTGATGGAATTAATGCCCAGCAGATATCAACAAAAAAGTCTGCGAGCCTTGCTGGGTCTATTCCTGGAAGCAACAGGACAAAGTTTGCCCCACCATTCAACAACAGTAAGTGCTAGCGCCCTTAGTCGTTTCCTCAATCATTACCAATGGTCAGTGCGAGCAGTAATTCGAGTTGTCCGTGCCGAAATTATCCGGCTTGCTCAATCTGAAAAACTGCCGGGGAGACGACCAATACTACAAGTAATTTTGGATATGACTACCTTGGAAAAAGTGGGGAAGTTCTCAGAATTATAGACTCTAATTAGAGTCTATAATGGGAAGCGAGGATTGCATCTAGTAGTTCTCTATATTCTTGTGGGGAAAAGGCGGCTACCGTGGGGGTTCCGAGTCTATCGGGGCAAGGGAGAGTTATCACCAATAGAACTCGGTCAAAGATTGTTAAAAACTCTGCCAAAAACTCTCACAGCCAATTATGAAATGAGAGTGCTAGCGGATAGCGCTTTTGGCAGTATAAAAATGCTCAAATGGGTGAAAAAACAACCTCGCACCAGCGGCATATTTGGCATCAGAAGCGACCGGAGGTTAGCGTCGGGACAGCACGTCAGCCAAGTTCGGCAGAGAGGTCAGCAAGTAGTACTGCAAGGATTAAACTTTCCAGTTACCCTGTCTTGGTATTGGCTCTCAAGGGATGATGGCAGTAGAGAAAAACGCTTTGTGATTTCGACAAAACCCAAATCTTGCATCTACATTACCCTCTTAGGGAGAAGACGTTGGCAGATTGAAGGATTTTTTAAAACCGTGAAGCATCGCTTCGGGTTACATCGGTTTGGGCAAAGCACTTTATTGGGGGTTTATCGGTGGTTAGTATTATCTTTTATTGCCTACTTCCTGGCCTACTTAGCCTATCTAGGTTCGGGTGTAAAGCCTTTGCCAAATTGGAGGGAAGCCGCACGATTAGCGAGAGAAACTTTGTTGCCAGCTCTGGTGGTTTTGAGGCTGTTAATTAATATCAACCGTAGCCAGAGTTTAGCTCGTCATCAAGGTTTTGACATCACTGTTAGTGGCTGGCAGTACGGGTAATTGAGAATGGTGCAAGATCTCAGTTTCAATGGACTGAAATCTTTTATCAGTCCTCTTAAGAGGACTTTAGCTATGAGCCAGCGATTTAAATCGCTGGCGGACTGATATCAAGTCCGGTTGAATACTTACAAGGTTAAAGACCCTTAGAGGTCATTTATAAAGTAAACATTAAGTAGGATGCGTTAGCGTATAAGTGACTCTGAAGCGCCGCAGGGCACCGCCTTACACTGGTGCGTTACACTGCGTTAACGCACCCTACTAGCGTGTCAAGGCTAATTTTGTGTATTAGCATAATTGCCAAAAACC
>CAZZWA010000383.1:3314-5879 GCA_964657555.1 uncultured Microcoleus sp. | reverse complement strand
GCGTTCAGGGAATTACTAAAAAAGGTGGGCAGTGGTGCTCACACATGCAAGAATTTAAGTCGCCAGGAAGCGGCAGATGCGACCCAGATGATGCTGATGCAAGAAGCAACACCAGCTCAAATTGGGGCATTTCTGATTTCTCATCGGATTAAGCGACCCACTGGCGAAGAATTAGCTGGAATGTTGGATGCCTACAATCAGCTGGGGCAGAAGCTGCAACCGATTAATAATCATAGCTTGCGAAGGTCAGACTCACCAGTTGTAGTTTTTTGTTGCCCTTATGACGGACGCGATCGCACAGCACCTGTCACTCCTATAACTGCTTTAATTTTGGCGGCAGCTGGTCAGCCAGTAGTGATGCACGGGGGCGATCGCATGCCTACGAAGTATGGCATTCCCTTAATAGAGATCTGGCGAGGATTGGGAGTGGACTTGTCTACACTTTCTCTATTAGAAGCTCAGCAGATTTTTGCAACCACTGGGTTAGGATTTGTCTATCTCCCCAATCATTTTCCCCTTGCCACAGTTCTGGTTCCCTACCGCGACCAAATTGGTAAACGTCCGCCAGTGGCCACTTTGGAGTTAATTTGGTGTCCCTACGCGGGCAATGCTCATATTGTGTCTGGTTTTGTCCATCCACCGACGGAAACCATGTTACGAGAAGCTTTGGCATTACAGGGAACCAACCAGCAGTTCACGACTGTGAAAGGATTAGAGGGCAGCTGCGATTTACCTCGCGATCGCACTGCTATTATTGGTCTGGGTCAACCTGATTTTTCTATTGAACGCCTCCTCTTGCATCCTAGAGACTACGATATGGATGGCAAGGAAGTCCCCCTAGAGGATGAAGCCGAACTGGTTGTACTTCTGAAGGATGTTTTAGCAGGAAAACCTGATGAACTTATGAAAGCATCTGTGTGGAATGGTGGATTTTACCTGTGGCGTTGTGGTGTTTGCCCAAGTATAGAATCAGGTTTAGCTGAAGCAGAAGCTTTGCTAACCAGTGGTAAAGTTGCTCAGAAACTAAAGGAAATAAGCGATCGCGTTGCCTCTTTGCAGTTGGAGGGTTTATTATAATACGACCGTGCAGAATCTCACCTTACTTTTCACTCCCTACAAATTAAACCTAGCACCGCGAAGTTTTAGCTCTGTACGTTGCTCCGTTGTTAATCCAATTCCTGTTCCAAAGTAGCACTGGTCTACTAGCGCGCCTAACCATACAGTTTCATTCAGGGTCGCACCTCTTAAATCTGCATCTCTCAAGTCTGCTTCGGTCAACCTGGCAAACAGCAAGTCTGCATCTACTAAGCTGCTGTCTCTTAGGTTTGCTGCTGATAAATCACCACGAATCAAGTTCGCGCCATCTAAAACTAAGCCTGAGAGATCTGCTCCGCTAAGATTAGGAAATTTGAGCCGACTAGGAGCTATGAAAAAACGTATGACACAGTCTACGTTTGCTTCAGTTAGGGGCAATTGGGTTAAAAAATCAGCGTAACGAGCTATTCCAAGTTCTTTAAGTATCAGCAAACGTTCTTGGGAGGATTGTTCTAGAAACTGGATGCAAGTACCTCGAAGGTTTCGATTTGCAGAGTTCAGCATGATTACCAGACTGTGGCCACACTGCCAGAGGCGTAAATATTTCTAATTGGCGTTGCTGAATTGTAATGCTATTTGCATAATGGAGATGCTGAAGTGTTCACTCCGCTTGCTGCTCCACCATTTGAAGTATCGGACAGTAAACAAGTATCTGTCAGCGATGCTAACTGGAAACGGTCAGGACAGATAGCAGCAAGCAAAGTCACTCTAATCCGGCGTTCAAACGGATTAGTTGTATCTGCTGGTTAATATAAAGCCGTCCTCCGCTTCGCTAAAGGACGGGGTTTAAGACCCATTTTTCTGATGACTAAGGACTAATGACTAGGGACTCTAGATTATTTTTCAATCTTTACAGAAAGAATTTTGTCACCCTTGCGGATGGCATTGACGACATCGATGTTTTGAGTTTGACCGAAAGTTGTATGTTGTCCGTCTAGATGAGGTTGAGGAGAGTGGCAAATAAAGAATTGGCTCCCACCCGTATCGCGTCCAGCATGGGCCATTGATAAAGTCCCTGCCATATGCTTATTAGGATTAATTTCACATTTGATTTGGTAGCCTGGGCCACCCGTTCCAGTTCCTAGAGGACAGCCACCTTGAATCATAAAATTAGGGATGACTCGATGGAAAGTGAGGCCGTCATAAAACCCTTTTTCAGCTAAATCGACAAAATTTTTGACAGTGTTAGGTGCATCCTGATCGAACAACTCTAAGTTAATTGTGCCTTTCTCGGTTTCCATAATGGCACGAGTCATAATTTCTTCCTCTCTAGGATAATCGACAGTGTTTGGCTGGCAGTAGCCTACAGCCAAACTATATTAGAGCAAAAACACTCTCTATTAACTTTTTCTAATTTGCAATTGGGAACCTCCAGACCCTCAACTTGCTGCTGGTAGGTAGGAAATATGGGCAGAGACTATCTTCCATCCTTGGGGAAACTTGCGCCACATCTGACTTTGTCGTCCCAAA
>CAZZWA010000383.1:0-3214 GCA_964657555.1 uncultured Microcoleus sp. | reverse complement strand
CAGAGAGCTTTTTCATACTGGAGATAGAGGGTAGTGATCTGGGCGACTAGAGTTGGGTTATTGATCTGGGTCATTGTTTGTCTTCATTACTCCACCCAAAGGTTATAACTATTGGATGCCGCAGCTAACAAGTCTCGATACCAGAGAAGACACTCTCTCTACTCCAAAACCTCCAAATTTCCCGACTAATCTCGCTAATAACGCAATATCTCCTGCCCGTCCAGAGGGGAGATGCCCCTTGGGAGCAGTTATGTCGAAGGTGAGGTTAGAGTAATACAGGAAATCTCCTTTCTCATACCAGCCGATGCGATCGCAAAACTTTTTGTAAGTTTTCCCATCGGCATCAGCTTTTCCTCCAACACCCTCCCAAATCATTTTTTGAACGCTAAAGCCAAAGTGCCCGTTACTGTATTTGACCCACAAGCGGTCAATAGTTAGGAGGTCGATGCAAGGAAACTTTTTGATACTGTTGATGTCGATCCAGCCTTCTTTTGTTCGATCAGCTGCAATCAGCATGACATCCACAGTTTCTGCATCAGCATCTTTCCAGTTCCCTGCGGCTAGTAAATTCCGCAGATTGCAGTAATCTAGCCCCACTGCTGAACTCAAATCGTCAGTCAAGGCTTGCAGCGTCGAAGCCGCAGCTTGCTCGAAGCGCCCGTTACTGTATTTGCTCCAGAGTTGATTGATGGTATGCAAGTCTACAGGGGGAAACTTTTTGCAGTCTTCTCCGGTAAGCCAACCTTCTGTTTCTCGACAGGTTGCCTTCAGTAAAATCGACCTAGTTTCCTCCTCAGCGTCTTTCCAGTTCCCTGCTGCTAGTAGATTCCGCAAATTAGTGTAATCTATGTCCACTGCTGAACTGAGATCGTCAGTCAAAGCTTGCAGCACTTCATCAGCAGATTGATAGCGCTCCTTCACACTTTCTTGGAGCATTTTGTCTAAGACTTGCCCAAGAGTCTGGCTGATGCTTGTGCCTAAAGGCAGGTGCTCTCTCCACATCCAGCGCTCTTCCTGCACATTATAAAGTTTATTAAAGCCGGATGTCCCAGGTAGACATTGAGTGAGTAAACTAACGCAGGTAACACCCAAACTATAGAGGTCACTGGCTGGATAAGCTTGACCGCGCAATTGTTCTATCGGTGCATATCCAGGGGTGCCAACTGTTGTCCCACCGCCGAGAATTGTTTTTGTCACCTGCTTGGAGACGCCAAAGTCAATTAGCACCAACTCCCCCTGTCCCCCCCTAGGAAAGGAGGAGGTAGGGGGAGTGTAGCGGCGCATAATATTATCTGGCTTGATGTCTCGATGAATCACGTCGTTTTCATGGACAACTTTGAGGACTGGCAATAGTTCAACTAAAAGCTGCCAAATCTTTTGTTCGCTAAAAGCTCCCCGCTCCTGCAATTCTGTTAGTAAATTTTGCCCGTCAATCAACTCTTGCACCAGATATAAACGCTTGTCTTGTTCAAAATGGGCTAGTAATCTGGGAATCTGGGGATGCTCTCCCAAATGAAACAGCCGCACTGCCTCTTGGTTAAACAACTCTGTTGCTTTCTGGAGTGCCTCCGGATCTGCTTGAATGGCTGGTGAAGGTAAAAATTGCTTGACGACACAGGCAGCATTCATGCAGTCAGTATCCTCTGCCTGATAGGTAAGCCCAAATCCTCCGCCGCCAATCAGCTTAATGACACGGTAGCGGTTTCTAAGTAGGAGTTGGGAGCCACAACTTTGGCAAAACCTATGATTGTCGGGATTGAGAGGATTGAGGCAGACGGGGTTGGGACAGTAAACCATAGTTAGGGAAGGGGGGATTCACCGGATGGAATCTATCTTAATTTTTCCCAAGAGCTTCACTGATTGACATCTTTAGTACGACTTGCACTCCGAGCAACCATCCGTTCCAAAACTAGTTGAGAAATTTTAGGAAATATCTGCCAATCATCAGCATAAGCGCGATCGGCAGCGAGGATTGCCAGGATATAGATAGTTTTGCCATCGCTACTGCTAATCAATGCTACCTCATCACGCGACAAAGAATTCCAGCCTGCCTTACCAGCAAAGCTAAAAGTTTCTGGCAAGTCTTGGCTTAAAAACCCCCGTACAGGGTTGAAGTAATCAGAACTTTTATTCTCTTTTTGGGAAAATCTTGCTGCTGGAGCTATTGTTAGCCATGTTAACATTTTGCTACTGGCTTCCTGAGACACAGACTGTCCCATAAAAATTTCATATAGCAACCTAGCAGCTTGAGCTGTCGTGATTCGGTTATAAATCGGGTTAGCTGGATTGCCCCGCATTTGTAACTCACGACCTTGGGGTTCAGGAATATTCAAATATTCTATTGGAAAAACTTTTTGGTTGATATTAATATTGTTATAGCCTGCTAATCGAAAAAAGTTATTAATTAGTTGTCGTTTTTTCAGCCAGCTTTTGTATTCTTTTCCCGATAAATCACTACCTGATTGAGTATCACTAATTATATCAAATATTTTACTGGCAGCATCATTGTCAGACTGATTAATCATCTTATCAATTAATTCGTGAAAATCATTATTTTTCCAAATACCCTGTTCTATTTGAGCATAAAGCTCTACCATCCAAAACAATTTAATCACACTAGCCGGAAATCTTAGTTGATTTTCTTGATATCCAGCAGTTTCACCTGTGTTTACATCAATTAATGTTATCGATAAAGAAGATTTTGGTAATTTTTTAGCAGTAGTAACCACAACTTCATCGACGATCGCTTGCAGCTTTTGGCTCTGTTTAAAGCTTGGAGGTGTCTTAACGTTGTATGTTAATTCTAAATTCTGCTGTTCCAGCTTTGGTGTGAGGGTCGATAGTTTAGGCTGTTGAGGTAAAACTGGAACGACATCTGTCGGAGTCAATATTTCTTGATGAGAGCGATCCAGAGTTAATGCTTCTTGAGTGGCAGAACCTACAATCCCGTCTGCCTGTAGCCCTTGGTCTCGCTGAAATTTGCTCACAGCATTCTTAGTTTTGCCACCATAGTATCCAGTTATATTGCCATCAAAGTAACCCCGCTCTTGCAGTTCCTGCTGAATCTCAGAAACCTGAGAACCGCTGCTGCCTAAATAGACATACGACTTAGCTAGTTCAGCACGAGCAACATCCAAGACGGCAAGATCGAGGGCAACTCCCAGAAATTGAATAAAGATTTGAGTAGAGAACTTCTTCCACTTCAGTTCTTGAA
>CAZZWA010000382.1:355-5960 GCA_964657555.1 uncultured Microcoleus sp. | reverse complement strand
AAGGGGGAATTTTAACAGCACCGTCGGGACGGATTGAATTAGGCAGTGTTGCTGGTAACAATCTAGTCAACCTGACATCAACAGACACAGGTTTTAGTTTGGGATATCAAGGCGTCCAAGCATTCCAAGATATTCAGCTATCGGGGCAGTCTTTAGTCTCTGCAAGTGGAGAGGGTGGCGGCAATATTCAGGTGCAGGGCAGGCGCATCACACTGACAGGTGGTTCACAGATCGCAGCTAATACTCTAGGTTCGCAGGCGGGAGGGACATTAGCTGTGAATGCTGCCGAGTCAGTGGAATTGAGCGGCATCTCACCCGATGGAAAGTCTTCTAGCACCTTGGGTGTTGGAACTAATGGTTCTGGAAATGCAGGTAATGTAACGATTAAAACTGGGCGATTGATTCTCAAAGATGGAGCAGGGGTACTGGCTGGTACTTTGAGTACAGGGAAAGCCGGAAATATAAATGTTACCGCTCAAGATTCAGTGGAACTGAGCGGCATCGGCCCTGATAGTTTGTCTGGTGGGCAAAAATCTAGCCAAATAGGTGTTGTAACTACTGGTTCTGGAGATGCAGGAAATGTGATGATTGACACTGGACAGTTGATTCTTTTGGATGGAGCGCAGGTAGGGGCTAGTACGCTTGGTACAGGGAAAGCCGGAAATGTGAACGTTACTGCACAAAATTCTGTGGAGCTAGGCGGCAACGGCCCCATAAACTTGTTTGGGCAAGAAGGTTACAGCCAAATAGCTGCTATAACCTTTTTAGGTACTGGAGATGCGGGTAATGTGACGATTAAAACTGGGCGCTTGATGCTTCGAGATGGGGCATTTGTATCAAGTGCCACTCTTTTCGGTAGAGGCAATGCAGGAAACGTGAATGTGACGGCTTCTGATGTGGAAGTGATAGGAAGATCACGTGATGGACAGTCTCCCAGCCGAATAACTACCCAGACGAGTGATAGTACCGGAAATGCTGGTAACGTAACGATTGACACTGGGCGATTGAGCATCCTGGATGGAGCAGAAGTACAAGCTGGTACTATCGGTATTCAGGCTTTGGCTAGGGGTAACGCAGGTAATGTGAGTGTGACTGCCAAAGATGCAGTGGAACTGAGCGGTTCCAGCCTCCTGGCTGCTGGAACTACTTCCAGCACTGGAAATGCAGGTAATGTGACAATTCAAACGGGACGCTTGCTTCTGCGTGACAGCGCAAAAATAGGAGCTATCACTGGGTCAAGTACAGGCAATGCAGGAGATGTCAGTGTGACTGCCAAAGATTTAGTGGAACTGAGCGGTTCCAGCCTCCTGGCTGCTGGAACTACTTCCAGTACTGGAAATGCAGGCAAAGTGACAATTCAAACAGGACGCTTGCTTCTGCGTGACAGCGCACAAATAGGAGCTATCACTGCGTTAAGTACAGGCAATGCAGGAGATGTGAGTGTGACTGCCAAAGATGCAGTGGAACTGAGCGGTTCCAGCATGTTGGCTGCTGACACTCTTCTCAGCACCGGAGATGCAGGCAAAGTGACAATTCAAACGGGGCGCTTGGTTCTCCGTGATGGCGCACAGGTAACAGTTGGCACTGCGCTAAGTACAGGCAAAGCAGGAGATATTGGTGTTACCGCAAAAGATGCAGTGGAACTGAGCGGTTCTAGCCGCTTGACTGCTGGCACTATTTTTAGCACTGGAGATGGCGGAAACGTAATAGTTGCAACTAGAAAGTTGATTGTCAGAGATGGCGCTCAAGTCAATGTGAACGGTAAAGGTCTGGGAAATCCAGGCAGCATAGATGTTACTGCACAAAACCTGCGGTTAGATAACCAAGGACTACTCACCGCGGCATCTGACACAGGGAAAGGAGGCAATATTAGGTTGCAAGTCAGGGATATTCTGTTGCACCATCAAAGTACGATATCTGCTGCTGGTAGCGCCACCAACGCTACAACAGAAGGTAACATTGGCATCAATGCTGAAACCCTAGTCCTGTTGGAACGTAGCCGCATCATCACCAGTGCTACTGATCCTATAGGAGGTAGCAATATCAAAATTTCGCCTCTCAATGGGTCAGATTTAGTTGTCTTTAAGTCCCCAGATAGTGTTATCAACGCAGCGGGAAATCTAGCAATCGACACACAGATACAGTTAACTCCCAGTGATGTGCCTCAAGTTGCAGTAGCAGATCCTAATGAGCAGATTGCCAACAACCCCTGCACGAAAGGCAAAGGCAGCGAATTTACGATCACCGGACGCGGCGGCTTGCCTCCCAATCCCAATGAACCTCTCAACAGTGATGTTGTGGGAGTTGGTTTAGTTGCACCTGCATTGAAAGGAGCAGGGGAGGCAGGGGGGGCAGGGGGAGTAAGGAAACAGATTTCTATCCCAAATCCCGTTGTGCCTGCCCAAGGATGGGTGTTCAACGAAAAGGGTCAAGTGGTACTCACAGCTTACAACCCTGCCGTCACTCAACCTCAACGCCCCTGGAGAAATCCTGGTGCCTGCCACCCCCTTTGATGAGAGGCATTTTGCCGGAATGTCTCGACAATTGCGGAATACCTTTACTCAGATTGGGTAAGCTGTCTTGCATTTGATGAGCATCAGGAAAAGCTACATGGCTTATATTTTAGACCTTTAAAAAAGTTCAGGTTTTAGCAACCTATAGATCTTCTTGGGCGAGTTGATATCCTTCTCTAAAAGAGATACCTATGCGTTCAATAATGTATCAGGATCGATTCCCGATTCTCGAAGCCGCTGCCTGAGTGACTCTAACCTAGATTCTGCCAGCTCGGCTCGCTGTCTCTCCTGTTCTGCCTCAGTGAGAATCCAATTACCTTGAGCATCATACCAACGCAACCACAATCGCTCAATTCCTTGATACTCCCCTGGCCACAAGCCCAAGCCCAACTCTAACTCAGAAATCCACACTCGTAACTCAAGTAACTCGAGTTCTTGGTAGTGTGCTCCCATCAGTCTAAATGCTCTGAGTTGATTGGTATAGCGACTAAAAACTACATAGTAAGGAAGGCGTAAAATCTGTTCGTAAACCTCCCATTTTCCCGGAGGTTTAGCCGACGTCTGAGGTGGAATTTCCTGCCCATTTCCTGCTAATTTCTCCGCCTCACAAGGAAGCTTTTCTGCATCCGTTTCCCCTAAATCTTCTTTCTGAGTTCCTGGCGAGAGCAATTCCACCACTACAAACGGATCTACACCTTCTTGCCAAACCACGTAAGAAAGGCGCATATCGACTTCATCATAAAGTCGAGGGACGCCTACTACGCCAAACCAATCTGGTCGCTTGTACCATTGAGGATGGCGCACGTCGTAGTAAAGGTTCATGTCGCTGGCACTAAAGACTTGTGATACCGGATAGTTTGGCGGGCGAAATGTAAAGCTCAACAAGCAAGAGGCAGATCGGAAGTGCGAAGCAATTGCCGAAGAATATGGTGGTATTTAATCTGAAACAAAAGCTGTCGGCAAGCAGGAGTTTGATTGCAACTTTAAGGTTTGGAGGTAGCCATGCAGAAGCGTTCTCTTTACTCAGCTTGGGGTGGCGATCCGCCAAGGCTTGACATCATAGCTGTGCCAATGCCGGATGCTCCATATCTTCCACTAACGGGTGGAGGTTCGGCTCGAATGTCTTTAGATTCTTTTTTGAAGGACATTGAGCGCGATTTCCAAAACCAACAAGGGCGTTTTCTTGAATACGTCTGGGAAAGTGATAAAGATGAAGCTGATACCTATGTTTTGCAGAACTGGGATGTTTGCCGTCCAGAAAGTGGTATCTATGAAGCAATCATCATCCTCTATTACTCGCCAATGAATCCTTACTTGACAATCAAAAAGCACATGGGGCAGGACTTGGCAGACGAATACCTAAGCACAATCCCAGCTATTACTGATGCTTGACCCTGCAAAGAACCAATTTGCGTTATGCCTGCATATTCTCCCCCCCAAGGCATCGGGGGGGCAGGGGGGTCAAACCTTACATGTGTATCGCAAAACGGTATGAGATTGATGTGAGCGATAGAACAAAAAGCTTGTATTTTTCCACAATCAATAGTTCAAGGTTTTGAGTATGCAATGCAGATGGCGATCGCTCACTCTCATACCATTTTGGATTTGGAAACCTTTATCAGGTAGTGGTTTTAGCAAATCTAATCTAGCACTCATCAAACCAAATAGTATTAAGACTTTGTTCTACGTAGGTAGCATCACCTTGTGCTGTCTGGTGCCGCTCAAAGCCAAAGCCCAGATCTCGCCAGATGGCACCGTACCCACGGGGGTCAACCAATCGGGCACAGTGTTTAACATTACCGGAGGCACACAAGCTGGTGGCAATCTGTTTCATAGCTTTAAAGAATTTTCCGTTCCCACTGGTAGCACCGCCTACTTCCGAAACTCCTTGCAAATACAAAACATCTTCAGCCGGGTGACTGGCACATCGGTATCTAATATTGATGGTGTCCTCAAAGCTAACGGCACTGCCAATTTGTTCTTACTCAATCCTAGAGGGATTATCTTTGGACCTTCTTCTCGTTTGGATATAGGCGGTTCGTTTCTGGCAACGACTGCTGATGCATTTGTGTTTAACAATGGGTTGGAGTTTAGTGCTACCAATCCGCACGTCCCACCGCTATTAACAGTAAATATTCCCATTGGCTTGCGATTTAGAGACAATCCCGGCAGCATTGTCAATCAATCTGTTGCGCCTGATAGTAGTGGGAATGCTGTTGGTCTTCAGGTGCAACTAGGGAAAACCTTAGCACTGGTGGGAGGCAGCGTCACGCTAGATGGTGGAAACTTAAGTGCCCCTGGTGGACGAGTGGAGTTGGGAGGATTATCCCAAGTGGGAACAGTAGGACTCAATAGTGATGGCAGCTTGAGTGTTCCTCAAGGAGTGCAACGAGCCGATGTATCACTTACAGGGGGAGCTTCAGTTGATGTGAGTGCAGGGGGAGGCGGCAACATTGCCGTCAACGCCAGGAATATCAATGTTTTGACAGGAAGTGTCTTGCTAGCTGGGATAGGAACAGGATTAGGGTCAGTTGGCGCTGTAGCCGGAGATCTAAAGCTGAATGCGACTGGAGAAACGAAAGTCGCAGGCAGCAGCTATGTCGTCAACTATGTGCAGTCGGGAGCGGTGGGTAAAGGGGGTGATGTCAACATTAACACAGGGTCCCTATCTGTCACGGGGGGCGCTGTACTGTTCGCCCTGACTCGCGGACAAGGGGATGCAGGCAGCGTGAAGATCAATGCCCGCGATACAGTGACCTTGGATGGGGAGAGTAGCAATGGCTCCCATAGTGGCGTATTCAGTATAGTAGACACGGGAGCTGTGGGCAAAGGGGGTAACATTAACATCACCACAGGCTCACTGCTTGTCACAAATGGGGCGCGACTGCAAACCTGGACTCGCGGGCAAGGGGATGCAGGCAGTGTAAATATCTCCGCCAGCGATCAGGTGACCTTTGATGGAGTGGGTAGCAATGGATTCTCTAGTGGCGCAGTCAGCTCAGTGGAAACGGGAACTGTAGGCAAGGGGGGTGACATCAACATCACCACAGGCTCACTGCTTGTCACAAATGGGGCGCGACTGCAAACCTGGA
>CAZZWA010000382.1:0-255 GCA_964657555.1 uncultured Microcoleus sp. | reverse complement strand
ACTGTAGGCAAGGGGGGTGACATCAACATCACCACAGGCTCACTGCTTGTCACAAGTGGTGCTCGACTGCAAACCCAGACTAGCGGAAAAGGGGATGCAGGCAGTGTGAAGATCTCTGCCCGCGATACAGTGACCTTTGATGGGGTAGGAAGCAATGGATTCTCCAGTGGCGCACTCAGCGCAGTGGAAACGGGAACTGTAGGATACCGCTGGCGAATGGAGGGTAAGACCCCTCACACCCTCAAGTTCAGGCAA
>CAZZWA010000381.1:0-5977 GCA_964657555.1 uncultured Microcoleus sp. | reverse complement strand
TCACCTAAAAGTGTCAGTTTTCCACCAAGTCTCATGTCAACCCATTTTTACTGGACTGACGCTCTAATTGGTGATCGCCCCCCTAACCAGAATCACTGTACAATCACTTTGGCGAGAAATAGTTTCTGGAATGTTGCCTTTAATTGCTTGGTTTAGCAGCCTTTCACGGCTAGCTCCCAGAACAATGACATCGCTGTGTTCTTGTTGGGCGTAATCAATGACAGCTTCAGGAACAGAACTGGCGCGGACTGGAGTCGCCACTATTAGGGCTTTGACTCGCGGCTTGAGAAAGCGCACAGATTTTTCTAACACTGTAGTATCAAGTACGGATTCAGTCGGTTGAAAAACCTGATACAGCTTAATTTCAGGTATCTTACTCAGGGACACTAGAGCTGGTAAGAGTCTTACAGCTGACTGAGAATTGGGGCCACCGGCCATTGGTACCAACCAACGGTTAAATGATGATTTACCATTCAATTTAACCAAAACAACTTCACAAGCTGCTTGCCGGATGGCGGTGTCCACAACTCTGCTGAAAACTCTACCAGGAGTGGAACTGCGGCCTTTCCACCCCATCACCAACAAGTCAATGTGGCGCTCTTTTATAGTCTCCAGAATTGCCCCAGAGACTTCATGGGCAACTCTAATCTGCGTGTGAACGGGAATCTGCCAATCTTGCCCAAGCTGTATAGCCCGATCTAGAAGATGACGGCTGATGGTTGTTTGCACTGCTGTCTCAGCAGGGTTGCGGTTGCGTGGCACTATAATCACTTGCAGACACTCTAATTCGTAGTGACGCTCGCGAGCGATCGCCGCTGCCATTTGCAGGATTGTCGCAGCTGTTGCTGGATTGCTCAAGGGAACTAGCAACCTTCCTTGTCCTGTAGCGGGAGCACGAGTTTGAAAGACTACGTAGGAAGGTTCTGGTTTGGGGCCAACCTGCTCTGTTTGGCCATTGAGTCGGTTAGCTTCCGCCCGGATAATGTCACTGCGCGTAATAATTCCCAACAACTTTCGACCTTCTGTAACCGGCAGACAGCTCAGGCTATAACGGTTGAGAACATGCAGCACATGAGCAAGCGTTGCTGTGAGACGAACCGTTACTGGTTCTGGGGTCATGATTTCACTAATAGGCGTATCCCCACCTAACCGTCGTTGAGCGATATCAGCTAAATCAGTCTGAGTAATAATGCCTACGACTTTACCATTCTCGACGACAGGGAAGCTGTGATGATGGGAGTGAGAAAATGCTTGTACTGCTTCATTCAGGCTCATGTTGCTAGATAAAGTCTCCACACGCCGTTGCATGACATCTGCTGCACTCAGGGCAGCCAAAAGCCCATCTGTGCTTGGCTCTTTTTCCAGGTGAATGCCTTTCCATTCCAAAAGGAGATCGTAGAGCGAACCGGGAGCTATTTGTTCAGCCACCAGGTAGGCAGAGACAGAAGCAATCATCAGAGGCAGCACCAAATTAAAGTCAGTTGTCATCTCAAACACAATGACAATGGCTGTAATCGGCACCCTGGCTACAGCGCCAAAAAATGCAGCCATTCCCACACGAGCGTAGGTAGTCGCCAAACTCATTCCCAGTGTGCTATGTTCGACTGCACCAACTAAATAGCCGAGTGCTGCCCCCAAGACGAGGGTAGGAACAAGTAAACCTCCGGGTGCCCCAGAGCCAGAACACAACAGGATCAGGATAAACTGACTGACAAAAGCGATCGCTGTTAGTCGCCAGTCAGCTTCGCCAACCAGCACTAACTGCCGCAGTCCCGCGTTGTCGCGAAAGGCAATTGGCAACATGGCTACCACGAGACCAGAAACCAACCCGGCGAGTCCTACTCGCCAAGCTACACCATAATCCTGCAAAAACCGCTTATTGAGTGTCAGGCTGAGTAGCACTCCTTTGTTAAAGAGTGCGCCTAGCAAACCAGCTAGGACTCCCAACAATAAGTAGAAGGGAATTTCTTCAGCAGAGAAGCTGGTTTGGGGTGCCGCTAAATGGAGATCGAGATCTAGGCTATGGCTGCCACAGACTCGGGATACTACTGCTGCGATAAAAGAAGCCAGGATAGCAGTACCCAGGGTGATGCCTGATAAGTCTTGGAGGAGTTCTTCAACCACGAACAGAACACCCGCGATCGGTGCATCGAAAGCAGCTGCTAACCCTGCACCTGCGCCTGCGGCAATTAGTTGGCGACGGTAATCTGGCGAAGTAGGTATCCAACGACTCAGTTGAGCAGCTAAAGCCGCTCCAATTTGTACCGTCGGGCCTTCACGCCCTAGAGGCTGTCCAGAACCCAGCACCAGAATTGCGCCCACCATCTTGATTGCAGCAACCCGCAGATCTAGCGGAATTGGCACTCTGCCAAGGACTGCCTTGACTTCCGACATACCGCTACCAGATGTCTCAGGCGCAATGCGCTCTACCAGCCAGCCAGCCATAAGACCTCCCACCAACCCGATCACTGGTAGAACAAAGAAGGCTGGTAAAAGGCCAGACGCCTGCAATCGCCACCATCCTACCCATCCAACTCCTTGCTCTAACAAGACTGCTGCTAGTGCCGAAACTAAACCGATCAGACAGGCTGAAAATATAGCAAAACGTTTAGGTTTTAAGAGTTCCCGGAACACCCTGAGCCAAGACTTATGAAGCATAAATAATATTGTTTTTGTCTTTGTCAGCATACAAATGACAAATTTTTTAGATTAACTAAGTTTATATACCTAGTGTATGAATTCGCGGAAACAAGAGCTTCTGTCTTATGGAATAAGAGAGTTTCATGCTGATTTCATTTTTTCCTTGTAAGTTTGCTGATTCAAACCCCAAATTTTTAAATGTTGCTGGAAAAGCCTCTTGAAAATTTGCGACTGAGATTCTTAGCTAACTTTAATGAATCTATCAGGGCTAATTCAGGAGGCTCGTTCATTCTAGTTATTAAGCTGGTAATTCCTTTAAAGACTTGATTGGCTGGTTAATCGGCACCTGGATGATGGATCATGAATAAGCGGAATCTTTTACAGGCCGGTGCAGCAATAGTGGGCACGGCATGGTTATCACATTATCTGCCTTGGAGGTCAAGAGTTATGGCAAGTTCAAATAGTAGCTTTGAAATCACCAAAAATGAGGAAGAGTGGCGCAAAATTTTAACACCGGAACAGTTTAAGGTGCTGCGCCAACATGGTACTGAATACGCTCACACCAGTCCACTTGATAAGCAATACGCTAAGGGCACTTATACTTGTGCTGCGTGCAGCCTGCCACTTTTTTCATCTGAAACAAAATTTGACAGTGGCACTGGATGGCCCAGCTTTTTTGCCCCAATTAAAGAGGCAGTCGGTACATCTGTAGACAAATCGCTGTTCATGACCAGAGTTGAAGTGCATTGCCGTCGCTGTGGCGGACATCTGGGTCATGTATTTGACGACGGTCCCGCACCTACGGGCAAACGCTACTGCATGAACGGTGTCGCCCTTAAGTTTATTGCAGGGTGATTAATGATTCGTAATTCGTAATCAGTCTACTTTGGTTGGTAATTGGGGAAGAGAAAGACTGTATTTCTCTTCTTCCAATTACCATTACCAGGCTACTGCAAGAAAAATCTGTTCGGCAATTAAATTTAGCTCAGGGAACGTTGATGGCAAGATTGCTAACTTGATACTCTCCATCTATCAATTAGTAAATCGAATAAAGATTGAGTTATTGACATACATTTTTATACTGGCAATTGCCTGCAATCTAATATAGCAACTATAAGCTACAGTCCAATGAACACATCAAATGCGATTACCTTATATACATAGATAAACCTGTGCGATCGCTGTCATCATTGATGGCATCAAGTATCAAGTGATGTCAGCTTGGGTTTTTAGAGAGCAATTGTAGTAATTGACTCTCTCATTTAATTTCTGTTTGTAAATTGACTGAAGCGTTTAATAATGATCATATAAGTCGCGCAGGGTGATATGTCGATCTGGGATTGTTTGAATCATGATATTTAAAATTGTCCGCTGTTTGCCGGAAATTATTAAAACTGGATTATGTATAGCCTACCTTGCGGGAAGCAAGCTACGGCATTCAATAAAACCGCTAGCGTATGATATTTTACTGCTAGATTTTTCCTTTTTGACTTTTGACTAGCTTAATGGTTTCATTTTCTGTAACTACCTAAGACAATAACAGAAGCTCGTCCTGAATCGTGGAGTGAGAGGGTGAAACCAACCCACTCAGCAATCAGCACTCATAAAGTTAAAAAATTGCGATGCTAAAAACCCTTCGTTTGGCTGCTGCGTTATCTTTTGCTCTGCTAACACTTGTGAGTGGATGTTCCACACAAAAACCACCAGCGACATCTCAAGAAGCTCAATCTGATGATTCGGCGACAAAAGCTGAGCTTAAGGAAAGCGACAATACGGCTTTGCTTGTGCCTCCAGAGCATCCAGATCTCGTCACTAATGCCAAAGTTTTAGAATACGTCAAGTTGCTAGCAGCTCAAGGATTTCCCATGCAAACCCAGGGAGTATGGATGCAATCTAACAGTGCCCTGTTAGCCAATTATGGGGGTACGGTGCCTCTACCTGCGGCTTCGCTGACAAAGGTGGCTACGAGTCTTGTCGCGCTGCAAACCTTTGGCCCAGAACACCAATTTATGACGCTGATTGGGGCAACCGGACCGATTCAGAACGGGGTTCTGCGGGGTGACTTGGTCGTGGAGGGAGGCCAAGATCCGCTGTATGTCTGGGAAGAAGCGGTCAATGTAGGCAATCTTTTAAATCAGATGGGCATCAAGCGAGTGACTGGCAATCTGGTCATTGTGGGCAAGTTCTACATGAACTTTAAGACTAATCCAGAGACGGCAGGAAATTTGCTCAAGCTGGGGTTAAATAGTCAGATTTGGCCAGCGGAAGCAGAATCTCAGTACAAGACTTTACCTTCTAATACGCCTCGCCCCCTAGTAGTAGTTGATGGTACAGTACAAGTCTTGACACAAGCTCCTAGCAACTTGCAGCCTCTAGTGCGTCATTATTCTTTCCCACTCGCGGAACTTATTAAAAAGATGAATCAGTTCAGCAACAACTACATGGCTGAGATGTTGGCTGATTCTGTAGGCGGAGCAAAAGTCGTGGCACAAAAGGCAGCTGTTGCTGCTAAAGTGCCGCCAGCAGAAATTCAACTCGTCAATGGTTCTGGCTTGTCACCAGAGAATCGGATTTCTCCCCGTGCTATCTGTGCCATGTTTAGGGCAATTGAGAACTATCTTCAGCCATATAAGATGACTGTTGGTGATGTGTTCACAGTTGTAGGACAAGATCAAGGCATTTTGGAAAAGCGATCGCTTCCCTCATTAGCAGTGGTGAAATCGGGTAGTTTAAATAATGTCAGTGCCTTGGCAGGAGCATTACCGACTCAAAAGCAGGGAACTATCTGGTTTGCCATTCTGAATTCGGGAGGCAGCTTGGAGAGATTCCGCGAACAGCAAGAGGCTCTGTTGAAAGGTTTTGTGACTGAGTGGGGAGCAGTTAAAACTCTGCCAGTTGAGTTAACACCGAACTCGGTTAGGAATAGCAAAACCTCTGTTAGTGAAATTGTCAAGTAGCCATGAGATTACTAAGGAATGGGACAAGCTACTTAGCAGTCAAGCACTTGGGAGAAGGGGAACCATACTAAGGTTTGCTTCATAAAACCGACAAGCTCCGTAACCCAGTGCATAGAGTATTGCTGCATTAGCACCACTACTAATTACAGCTCCAGCAACTGGTACAAAATTTAGACCAGCTTTGGCTGCATAGAGGCTACCAACTGGTAAAGTGGCACCTGATTGCAAAAATCTGTTAAGAACTGGTATTTGACGAAAGATTATAGAGGCAAATACCCCACGCCGCTCCTACTAAAAAACGGCAACGCGACCGTCATCTCTGAGGTAAACCGTGCGATCGCCAGGAGGACGACCGCCGGGACGCACTTCTACCCGTAATA
>CAZZWA010000380.1:3934-5980 GCA_964657555.1 uncultured Microcoleus sp. | reverse complement strand
CCCTCTTTTGTCACTCTGGGCGATCGCAAACGCTGAAGCCCTTATTTAACAAGAGTTTCCCCGATTGTGCTACATTTTTGGGTTTCTATCAGAAACTCATTCCTCAAATCCTGACATAGAAAGGATTTCAGACTTTAGCTTCGAGCGCGATTTTCCGAGACTGACAAAAGAGGGTTAAGTAGCCGTCCTGATATCAGTCAACTCGCGCTAGGTGGCAAATCTTTGGCAGGTGATGTTGTAGGTGCTGCACTGGCATAATTGATACTCTTGTGCAATGCTTCAGGAGAATCTGCTTCCTGATAGTAACATTCTCAGCAATGGCGAGCCTGAAAACATATGGCACAGAAAGTAAAGATCCTAATCGTTGGAAATGACAGTATTGTTGCCTTAGAGTGCCAAAATCTTTTAGAAGATGCAGGCTATGAAGTTTTAACGATAGCTTCCAGCAGGGAAGAAGCGCTCAAGGCAGCAGACTTGCCAGAGCCCAATCTGGTATTGATGATCACGTCAGCAGGTAATCTAGAAGGTATTCAGGTAGCGGAACATATTTGTAATCAGTTTAAAATTCCGGTTGTCTATCTCACTACCCAGAGCGAGCTGGCAGCGCTACAGCCAGCCCAAGAACCCTACAGCTACCTCCTCAAACCCTTTGAACCCAGACAACTATACTCAGCTATTGAAATCACACTCTATCGACACCAAATCTATCAGCAGCCTGAACAGAGAAAGCAACAGTTAGAAGCAACCTTCAGCAGTGTTGATGACATCGTGATTACAACTGATGAGGACGGGTTAATTCTTTCTATGAATCCGGTGGCTGAAAGCTTAACAGGCTGGAAGCAGGAAGAGGCTCTGGGCAGAGAGCTGTCCCAGGTATTTAGAATTATCTACGAAAGAACGCAAGAAGCATTCACCATCCCACAGACGATCACCTTTGAGCAATTTCAGACTGAGCTTCTCGTTCGGCAGCAAACCGAAGCCCAACTGCAAGTCAGTGAGCAATTCTTACGGAGCCTTTACAATGGAGCGTCAATTGCAATCTTTGTAGTCGATGTGCTGCCAGAGAGCGAGTTCCGTTTCGTTGGCATGAACCCTGCCAGTGAGCAATTAACTGGAGTGCGTTTAGAGGATGTCAAAGGTAAGTCGCCGGAACAAGTGTTCCCTCCTGATCTTGCTGCTGCTGTGTCCGCCAACTATGTCAGATGTACTCAGCTAGGGACAACTTTTTCCTATGAAGAATGCCTACCCTTTCAAGGCAGGGATAGCTGGTGGCTAACTACACTCACCCCACTGCGAGATTCACACTCAAGGATCTATCAGTTGATTGGCAACGCTATCAATATTACGGAGCGCAAGCAGGCAGAGGAGCAAATCAAGGCATCACTGCAAGAAAAAGAAGTTTTGTTGAAGGAAATTCACCATCGAGTCAAGAACAATCTGCAAATCGTATCAAGTTTGCTCGACCTTCAATCTCAACAAACTCAAGAAAAACATCTTTTAGAGATGTTTCAGGAAAGCCAGAGCCGCATCCAGTCTATGATGCTTGTCCATCAAGAGCTTTATCTAGCAAATAATTTGGCTCAAATTAATTTTGCTGACTATATCCACAGATTATTGAGTTATTTATTCCATATCTATAGAGTTAATCCAGACAACATTACCCTGCGGATTGATATCGATAAGATTGAATTTAATATCGATACAGCCATCCCTTGTGCTCTAATAATCAATGAACTGGTTTCAAATACTCTGAAGTATGCCTTTCCAGAAAATACAAAGGGCACAACTTGGGTGACACTCAATTCTGTTAGTTCAATAAAGCCACAGCTAGGGAAAGAGCAATTTATCCTAGTTGTTGGAAATGATGGTACAGAATTACTGGAATCTCTAGATTTATTCCGAAAAAAGTCATTAGGTTTACAGTTAGTCAGTGTTTTAGCTGAACAACTCGAAGGCCAGCTCGAAATCGAGAAAGACTCAGGGACAGTATTCAAAGTTAGATTCTCTACAATCAATTTATATAAACCTGACTAACACGTCACTATT
>CAZZWA010000380.1:0-3834 GCA_964657555.1 uncultured Microcoleus sp. | reverse complement strand
CGGATCGGCTTGTAAAGCATATCCGGAAAGCCGATAGCTTAGCTGCCGTATGTGCTTTGTTTGTTCACCCCAAAGAAATTTCAACGCGTCTGTAAACGAGAGTGAGTGATCAAAACCCAGTTTCTCAAGGTCTTCTAAAAACCACCCCAAGTGGTGATCGTCTTCATATGTATGTTCATTGATTAATTTCTGAAGTTGATTATCGGGTAGCTCTTCTCGAAAAACATATTTATTCAAATCCGCAAAACTCATTACGAAATGAGCTCCACAAGGGGCAAAACTAAGTCTTTGTCTTGGGTCTATCTTTGAGTCTTTCATAAACTCAAATAAAGGCAACTGTGCATAGTCTTGCTTCTTGTTTTGAATGAAATCTAGTACTTCTTTCATCTTGAAATCTCTCAACACCTGATTTGAGTTCTCGTCGTCCGCGCCGAATTGTTTCAGCATGCATCCCAGTTCCTTGGGAAAGCAATTTATCCCCACACAGATGAATAAGAATTCTTAGCGCTGCATCCTGAATAGCGATCGCCTGTCGGGAACAATAGTTAATTTACCCTATTGCCTGCCTTAACCGAACAGTATTGAGTGCCACTGGGAATCGCACAAAGCAGAACTGATACATCTCGTCACGAAAGTGCCACAATCTCTTGTGGTTTAGTGCTGGCTGGAACGGAGCCAGGTGGATAGATGCGGTAGGATTCGGTCGAGAGGTACACGGTGAGGCGTGGGGTTCCTAGTTGACGGCAATATGCGACCCAGCTCTGCATACCGACACCTGACTCTAGGCTGCGAGTGGCATAGCTTTTGAGGATACTCTCATAGAGCAATGGGCTGAGGTCATGAGACATGAGGTAGTTGAGCACGCGGTCGCGAACGACGCCATCGTTGTGGGCATAGGCACAGACAGGGATGTACAGCGTCGTTTGTGCCGGACGAGCGTCATTCCCCTCTACGAGCGAGGGACAGGTGAAAGGTGAACGCATGGAGAGGGAGCGGTTGCTGCCGCTCATGACGAGGGCGAACTCGCTGGCCTCACCAGGGATATAGTTGTCAGCGATACTACAGGCAAGCTCGAGGTCTTCAGGCATAGCTTGATGATGATGGACATAGATTTTGACTCTAGCTCTGTGACTATCCGTCAGGTCAAGTGCAAAATACTTAATTTCATCAAGCTGAGAGCCTCGCCGTGTTACCGTCTGCCCAAGTGCTGGCCAAACTCGTGGAAAGCCAAGACGGATGAGCGCCTCCTTAACGAGAGCTTGGGTGTGTTCCGAACCCTGGGCTTGTGGATTGAGGTAAATCTTGAAACTTGGCACTTTTCCTTGGGAAAACACAACAGCGTTCCAGATGGCGAAGTTGCCTTGCATCTGTTCGGGGAGGAAGAGGTCTTCAATTAAGCGCAGCCGCTTCAAGCTGGCTCCGAACTCACGCTCAAGCATCTCGTTGAACGCGAGCCCAGCTGCCCGCTGGGATTGCACCGTTGGGGCATCTCCCTGAACTTCCATCAGTACCCGCACCTCCGGTTGCTGATTGATCATGGCGATGGAAAACTCGATTGGCGAGTGGTCATCGCCAATGTTCGACATCCAGCGTGGCTGGTTCCCGATAGGTACATGACCCCAGGGGGTCAACAGGCGGCGGAAGGTGGTGATGAACTCCTCTGTCTTAGCGCCAAAGCCAGCACCGTGACAAAGCATCCTGAAACGAGCCGCGCCATAGTCTGCGAAGGTTTGTAAAGCAATATTCTCTTGCTTGCCAAAATTCATTGCTGTTTTCAGATTGGAAGTGAAGTGGTCAACTGTGGGAAATCGACTGAAAGCTAAATCAACCTCAGATCTAAAACATTTGTTTTGTAACCAGGCAAAGTTTTGACATGGTGAGCATTCACAAGATTAACTTCAAAGCAGCGAGGAGCAAGAATTTGAAACGATGGAATCTAGTAAACACCTGTTGATTCCATTGCCACTGTTTCCTGGTGATTTCCTAATGCCAATGATAGCAACCTGAAACGACAACGCCAACCACGTTACAGCAATGGACTAAAACCGCGATCATGCCCTTGATGAAGAAAGTAGTTATTTAACCTGAACGACGATCGCTCCCCCTGCTGCATCCTGTGCTACGAGGTTTATGTGGGGCTTGCAGGTTTCTCCACAATCCCCACAGACATCAAAAAGCTTGATGCTAACCGCCAATCTCAACTCCCTGCCCAAGTTTTTGGGTGGCCTGTTGCTCCTTCTCAATACGCACCTGTTGCACAACCTCGTACCGTCCCTTAAAGTCCTGGGACTGCTCGCGAGTCATGGGCTTCTCCACCTTCTCCCCATAAGCCTTCATCTGCAAGTTCCCCTCCATATCCCGGACTTGCAAATGCTTGCCAGATTCAATAATCTGCATATTGGCTTTTTGGGAAACAAAAGCCCGACCTTTCATCTTTTCAATCGCGGCATCTCCCTTTTTCCCTCCAGGCCAAGTCTCGATGGGAACGTTCCCTTCCTGGCCGTAACTCTGTACGAGGTCGCGCAGCCCAGCGAGATTCTCCCGAGTCAGCTGCTTGCGCTCGATGTAATCAAAGTTGTCCAAGTCCTTGACCAGCAAGCGATTTTGGGTGACTTCCTCTCCCTTGGCCTTCAGCACCCCGTCCGGACGATAACTCTGCTCGATTTTGCCAGTTTCTTGGCGCAGAAAGGTCTGATTTGGCTTGTCAATAGCTAAATCGCCCGTGCCCTCATTCAAGGTAATCTGATACCCCCCAGCCTCAGCCATCTTGACACCAGGAACAACTTCCTTTCCATCCTGCTCAAGAGCCTTATGAGCAACCTGGAGGACAAATTGCTCAGCTTTAGCTACAGTTGAGTTGCGTTCATCCCGAAGCGCATCAGGGACTGGAGCCTTGCTAACAGCCAACTCCTGAATCGCCTCAATGGACACAGAACCGGAATAAGTCCCAAGGCGTTCTTCAAGACGCGCCATCTGGAACCACTGCCAGTTCTTCGAGTTTTCCTCCATCTGTTGCTTGGCTGCTGCCTCTTTCTGCTGCACGAACTCACTCGTGCTCCCCCGGACATTGCTATCCTGCGGTAACTCAGACGCCTCAACTGACTGACGCACGACCTCAATTGGCGTTACCGACTCAAACATTTCAATTGACCCGACGTGCGGCTCATTACCGATTTGACCATGCGGACAAAGCCTAAGTCTGAGGTCACGGCATCCCCTAACTGCCCGCGATGTGATCCCAAGACCGACGCATTCCGGTAGCCAACCATCACCACACCCACTACCCGCGCTTTGAAACTAGAGAGTGTCGCCAAACGATGTACGAGAAAAATTCCCGAGCCTTCCGGTCGGCAATCAAATAGCTCAATCGACACGCTGATTCTTCCGGCTGGGGTCAAAAAATTAGCAGTGCTGGCTTTCAGCATGGCGGCGAACCGCTCTCGATTCTTGAACTCCCCGGCTGGCAGGAGACAAGCCAGTGCCACACTAAACTTGGCACCTAGCTTCAGCTTCTCTTTAATCACCCACAGAGCTGCTAGGGTTTTTCCACTGCTCGCTCGTACTTCAACTCTGCTAATCCGGCATTGGCATGAAACCGGAATTGCGCGAGATAACCAACTGCGCTGTACTCCTCTTTGAGAGCTACCCAGGCGGCATTCTCTGGATCGGCGGCTCCCAATTTTGTGGAAGCGTATAGCTCAATGGCGTCCTTGGTCACTCTGGCGACCTCTGGCTCCATCGTGAATGCCCGCAGTTTCCCATCTGGTCCGGCAAAAATGATTTTGGTAGATGACCCACCAAAATCGACCACCATCACCACTTGTGGTGGCTTAG
>CAZZWA010000379.1:1308-5985 GCA_964657555.1 uncultured Microcoleus sp. | reverse complement strand
ACCGCTTTATCAATGTAGCAACCTCTACCCAAAACTGTCAACTATTTTGGGGAAATTTTTTTGATATTTTTTCAACTGCTCTGTGAGACTGCATTTGAGCCAAAATGGTTTATGCATTGTATGCCTTGAGGAAAGGGGTAAGAGTGAATTTTCAGTCGGTGATTGCTACATTGCATCGATTCTGGGGCGATCGCGGTTGTCTAATCGCCCAGCCTTACGACATTGAGAAAGGGGCAGGCACAATGAACCCCCATACTTTTTTAAGAGCGATTGGACCTGAACCTTGGGCCGTAGCTTACGTCGAACCTTGCCGACGACCCACAGATGGACGGTATGGGGAAAATCCCAACCGCTATCAGTACTATTACCAGTACCAAGTTTTGATTAAGCCCTCGCTAGAGAATATCCAAGACGTTTATCTGGACTCTTTGAGGTCTCTAGGCATTAGTCCAGAAGACCATGACATTCGCTTTGTGGAAGATAATTGGGAGTCTCCAACCTTAGGAGCTTGGGGCGTCGGCTGGGAAGTCTGGCTAGACGGAATGGAAGTCACGCAGTTTACCTACTTTCAGCAATGTGGAAGTATTGATTGTCTGCCTGTATCAATTGAAATTACCTATGGACTTGAGCGATTAGCCATGTACCTCCAGGAGGTCGATGCAATTGCCAAAATCTCTTGGACTGATAGTGTTACATATGGGGATGTTCATCTCCAAGGGGAGATTGAGCAGTGTACTTACAACTTTGAGGCATCTAATCCGCAGATGTTGTTCACCCTGTTTGGTCTATACGAGCAGGAAGCAGAGCAACTCATTCAACGCGGCTTAGTTTTACCGAGTCTCGACCATGTTTTAAAGTGTTCTCATTCGTTCAACTTATTAGATGCCAGAGGCGTTATCTCTGTAACGGAGCGAACGCGCTACATTGGCAGAATTCGCAACTTGGCGAGGGAAGTAGCTAAACTTTACTTGCAGCAACGCGAAGCACTGGGGTTTCCACTACTAAAAAGGCCACAGGAGAAAGCTACTGCATAAAGTGTCATAAAAACTTGAAGGATGGCTATTACAGTTACAAAAATGTGTTATGAAGCTTACCGAAATTGTCATCAGGACTGCTGCTTAGTCAGCAAAAGCCAAATCTAACTCAAACAAAACCAGGTTGTAAGATATATGGCAAATTTGAATGAGCTTTTGGAACCAATTGCCAACCAACTTGAGCGACTTGGAATTCCTGAGCCAGTTGTACACTGGGGACATCCCGCGATGATGGCAGTTCTCATCTTTGTGATGGGAAGTTTTATAGGGTTAGCAGGATGGCGCGGACGGCTGTTGGCGGATGAGGTGGCTGCTATTAAAAGTCGAGCTGAGCATCGCCAACTCGCGCCTTGGATGCTTCTGTTTCTGGCAACTGGTTATACAGGCGGAGTTTTATCTTTGGTGATGCAGGAAAAACCAGTTTTAGAAAGTCAGCATTTCTGGACAGGTTCAATTGTGCTGATATTGCTAGCTATTAATGGCGTACTTTCTTTAACTAACTTTGGAGGAAACAAAGCCATATTGCGTACCGTTCACGCTTACTTGGGAAGCACAGCACTTTGTATTCTGTTTCTTCATGCTGTGCTGGGATTGAAGCTTGGTTTAGCAATCTGATGAACCCAGTCACAGGTTGTATTTTGAGTTTGGCCTATATTCTAGGTCTGTTGTCTACTGCGATTCCCCAAGGACAATATGGGTTACTAGTTTTGGCAGTAGGGGCGGCAGTTGTTTTGCCGCGCTTCTGGCGAACTGGCCCTAAGCCAGGACTGTTGCTTGTGGCAGGGATTGTGGGATGGCTGGCAGCACTTTATTTTCAAGTACGTTTGCCACAACCAGTGGCGGATGACATCAGTAAGTTTGTTCCTTTAAACGAGGTAAAAGAAGTCAGGGCACAGGAGCAATTGGTTACAGTTGAAGGCAGAGTTGCTAGTATGCCTCGCCTAACGCGGACTGGGCGATCGCAGTTCTGGCTAGAAGCAATTCAACTAAATCATGTAAAAGGCACTAAAAACAGACCAGTTGATGACGCTAAGGCGGTTAAGGGAAAGTTGTATGTAACAGTGCCTTTACTCCAAGCAACAGGTCTCTATCCAGGTCAAGCGATCGCACTTACAGGCATTCTCTACAAACTCAAACCAGCCAACTTACCAGGAGGCTTTAATTTTCAATCTTATTTAGCGAGAGAGGGTGCTTTTGCTGGTTTTAATGGGAGTCAAATCAGTTTTCCTGATGAGCCAGCGGTACCCCATTGGAAAGGATGGGCACTCAGGCGACGCATCATCCGCTCCCAAGTTCACAAACTGGGCAGTCCGGAAGGAATACTCCTCAGTTCGATTATCTTAGGAAGCCGAGTTGTAGATTTGCCTTACGAAATCAAAGATCAATTTGTACAAATGGGATTAGCTCATGCCCTAACTGCCTATGGATTTAAAATCAGTTTGATTTTAGGGTTAGTACTGACCTTAACTCGCCGTTTCTCTGTCCGGTTACGAATTGGTCTTGGCATTACTGCCTTAGTCATCTACGTTGCTCTCACAGGTTTATATCCTCTGGCCTTGCAAGCAGCTGTTATGGGACTAGCAGCACTCATCACTCTAGTCAGCCATCGGCAGCGTCAGCCATGGCAATTACTTTTAGTTGTGACAACTTTGATGCTGCTGTTCAATCCGCTTTGGCTCTGGGATTTAGAACTTCAATTAAGTTTTTTAGCTACTCTAGGATTTTTAGTAACTGTCCAACCGATAGCTAAGAGATTGGACTGGTTATCACCAGTGTTGGCATCCATAATTGCAGTTCCCCTTGCTACCTCGCTATGGACATTGCCACTACAGATTTATGCCTTTAACTCTTCAATCTATAGCATTCTGGTGATCGTAATCACAGCTATTCCGCTCTTTTTGATTAGCATTACGGGCACAATTAGTGCGATCGCTGCCTCGATTTGGCCCTTAGCTGGAAGCACTATTGCTGGGCTGTTATATTACCCTATCCACTGGCTAATTTTACTGGTGCAATTTTTCTGCCATGCTTCTGACAGCTCAGCTACCTCTAGCACCATATCAGTACTACAGTTGGCGGCACTTTACGGACTACTATGTTTAGTCTGGCTCCAACCTTGGTGGCAGAGACGATGGTGGTTGGCTGGGTTCATTGCTGCCAGCCTAGTTTTTGCGCCTACAGGGCAATCTCAGGTAACAGGGTTGCGAGTCACTGTACTCTCCACGGATGGAACCCCAATCTTAGTGATTCAAGACCAAGGAAAAGTCACTTTGATTAATAGCGGAGATGCTGATACTGTCAGTTCTACAGTGCTACCATTTCTGCAACAACAGGAAATCAGTCAAATTGACTGGGCAATAGCCACTGATTCACAAAATAGCAGCAAAGTTGGCTGGCCTCACATCTTGGCACAGGTGCCAGTCAAAACTTTATATTTCAACGATGTCTCAAGAGAAAATTCAGAAGTCAGGATTCAGGAGGAAGAAGACACTAGCAAAAGGAATCGTCAGTCTCGTCACTCTTTATCTTCTAGCTTCTCTACAAACGATTCTTCTGTAGATACTCAGGCAACACTTCGTGCTGCCCAACTGCGTCAGGTAGAGCGCTACCCATTATCAGTTGGCCAAACTCTATCAGTTGGCTCTACAACTATGAAAATAATGAGTATTGAGCCACCAGTGTTGCAACTGCAAATCCGCAACCAGATTTGGTTGCTAGTGGGAAACCTCAAATTGGCTCATGATTCAAAGAGCTTGCGTCCGATGAGGGAAGAAAAGTTAGCAATAACTAGACATTTGCCCCATGCCTCTGTACTTTGTTGGCCTGGAGAGCTATTCACAGATCTATTGAAGGTGGTGCAACCAGCAGTGGCGATCGCCTCATCCGCTACGATTGAGTCGGATACAACGTCTGTGTTACCTACAAGCAACATCAAGCTCTACTGGACTGGACGCGATGGTGCTGTGCAGTGGACTCCTAGTGGTGAGTTTGAGACAACCCTGGAGGCAACAGAAAATGATGGTTCACTGCTGTAGAATGAATAGAGCCTCAGCTGTTGGAGAGGTGGCAGAGTGGTCGAATGCGGCAGACTCGAAATCTGTTAGGGTGTCACAGCCCTCGGGGGTTCGAATCCCCCCCTCTCCGTCCCTTGAATTTGTAAGAAGAATTGCTGTCAATAACCAAATTATTTGACCCTGGTGACAGATGACAAGGTAACTCAGCATAAGGAAAAGCGATCGCTAATTCATTCCCTCTTAACTTCTCCAGTAACACCGATCATCTGCAACGAATGCATGGACATACGAGAAATCGCTAATTCATTCTCTTCCGACTTCTTCAGCAACGCTTGCCACGCCTCAATCTGCTGTTTTAATTGCTGAAGGCGATCACAATTAGGGAATGCGATCTACTCATTCACTCTCAACCTTCCAACTTCCCCAGAAACACTTGCCACGTTTCAATCTCCTGCTGTAACTATACTGCAAACGACTAATAGCTGGACTTTGATCTGAAGGCTGTAAGCGTTGCAGAGCAAACCTTTTAGCAAAATTATTAAAAAGTAAAGCTCCAAGCCGTTTTTAATATAAGTAAGGGCGATCGCGCTTGGCGCATACGTCGCGGTCACTTTTTGGCAGGATGAGAG
>CAZZWA010000379.1:0-1208 GCA_964657555.1 uncultured Microcoleus sp. | reverse complement strand
TTAAGATTTACTTTATAAATCAGCTCTAATGTAAGCGCCAATGGCTAACTCTAACCAACTCAGAGTAGGCTCAGCTATGTTTCAGGCTCTCTCATAATGCCTTACCTTGATAAATTAAGTAATTGTGCGGTTTAAAAACTGAGTGTATTGAGAAAAGATAATTATAGATGTTCTTACAATCTTATAGTGTAACTACCATGCCTCGGGAACTCCTTTCAGCTATTTCCGTCAATATACATGCCCAGTGCACTGCTCAGAGAGATTATGAACTAGCTCAAGCTGAAGCAAAAAAATGGGAAAGACAATATCAAGTTGCTCTACAAAGTGAACGTGAATATATAATTGTCGAAATAAAATTTCGTAAAGATGTTTGTATTAAAAAAGCTCAGGAGTTAAAGATGATACTTAATCAAAAAAGCCAAAACTTAAATAATCTTAGAGAACTCATAAAAAATTCCAATCATTTACGATTTTGGTTTGATAGCCAGGGTTTAATTCACTGCCATAAACATGATACTGATTTAGAAATTCGCTTACGTAAGTTTGAATGCGAACTTGAAGCGACGAAAGCTAAACTGCTAGCTCAAAAAACAGAGATTGAGAAGTTACTAAAGCAAAACTCATTGGCATTAGAAAATGTTAAAATTTTATTATCACAAGCATTTTCTAAAGAGTCTAATGAGTTAAATAGCACTACATTAGAGATTTATGCAAATAAGATTGAAGGTGACAATATTGATATAGTTAACATAAAATAAAGGCATATAAAAATCTTTGATGAAAAATCGTAATTTTAAATTAGTAATAACTCCAATTTCTAACTTCTATACAATAAGAATATACTAAAAAATTCTAATTAATAAAGAGTTTAATCTCTTAGCTATTAAAGCGAACAAATTTATTTCACTATAAAGCTATATTAACGGTTTGTAACTCAATCATTATATATTTAACACTACTATTAGCAGTAGCATAATCTGGTTGGCGGCGAAGGAGAAGCGCGATCACTCTTTCCCTATGGCTAGATGGCCGTTTGGTTTTGCAGTATAGCACACACCATAGTGGTGAGCTAGCAGACACACAAAATGTATTTGCCGCTAAAACGACTGGGAAATCAACTCCTGCTGCATATTTTGAAAGCTAATGGTACATGAAGACGGATGTGGTCAGGATGATTACTGTCACAACTGCCATCAGGCCGAGAATTA
>CAZZWA010000378.1:0-5998 GCA_964657555.1 uncultured Microcoleus sp. | reverse complement strand
GGAGAGCGCTATATTGGCGTGGATGCTGTTTGTTACGATGGCTTTCCGGCTGAGGCAGAATTCATCTCCCACGATTTAGAAGCTAGCAAAGTACCTTTTGTCGATGGGTTTGCCGATGTGGTGTGTGCAGTTGAGACGATCGAGCACTTGGAAAACCCTCGAGCTTTTATGAGAGAACTTGTAAGGTTGACTAAACCAGGAGGCTTGGTAATTGTGACAACGCCTAATCAGCTGAGCCTGCTAAGCAAAATGACCTTGTTGCTAAAAAATCAGTTCAATGCGTTTCAGGAAGGGCCTGGTCTTTATCCAGCACATTTGACGGCACTACTAGAGATTGACCTGATCCGGATTGCTACAGAGTGTGGTCTGACTGATATTAAAACCGATTACAGTCACCAGGGTCGCATCCCGTTTACGCCGTGGCACTGGCCAAAAAGTCTTGGTTTTCGCGGACGAGCATTTAGTGACAATATTCTTTGCGCGGGTTTGAAGCCGAAGGTATAAGAATAAGATGAAACTTTCTGGTATTTTGAAGCCTGAATACTTTTATCAGCCAAGACTTTTTCTGCGGCGATTGTCACCATTCCGACCGCTATCAACATCTGAATTTGTAAATCGGCAAATGCCTGGAGGACTGGATATCCGGGTGCGCCCACTAGAAGAGCATGGACTGATTCTTTCTACACTTGGAGTCATCGATCTGGCAGTAACAGAAACACTTTGGCGCTTGGCCGAGCCAGGTGAGTTGGTCGTTGATGTTGGTGCTAATATTGGTTACATGACTGCCATTCTAGCTAATCGTGTAAGCTCTATTGCTGGTGGTTCTGTTTGGGCATTTGAAGCTCATCCAGAGATATTTGCAGAGCTGAAATACAATGTTGAACAATGGCAGAAGCAGCTGAAAAATACCAATTTAGAAATCCAGCAAATCGCTGTTTCTGACCGCCAGGGAATCGTAAAGCTGAAAATCCCAGACTCTTTTTCAACTAATCGAGGTATTGCTTCTGTGATCACAGCAGAGCCTGCTGTCGCTCTATCTAATTCCAAGCAGTTGCAGACTGTAAGTGTAAAATCAGTCTCGTTGGACGAGTTATTCCCAGCTTCTGAGCAAATTGGCGTTCTTAAATTAGATGTAGAAGGTCACGAACTTTATGTACTTAAAGGAGCAGTTAACTTGCTGCAAGCACAAAGGATTCGAGACTGTGTGTTTGAAGAGCATGGCAAGTACCCCACTAATGTAACTCTGTTCTTTGAAGAGATGGGCTACAGTGTCTTTTGCCTCAAACGCCAGTTTTTTGGCCCAGCACTTCTGGCTCCTCAATCTGAGGTTTCACGAACTAAATGGCTACCCACAAGCTTTTTGGCGACGCAGCAGCCAGAGCGGGCAATGAGCCGTCTTAAAGCAAGAGGATGGCAGTCTCTTAAAGGTTAGTTTTATAGAGATGAGTCAATGTTAAAAAAACAGCTAGATTTTATTTATAGTCCTCAGCTGGCTCAATTAGAGTGGGGGTGGGTTCACACCTTTATCCTGCTACAGTTTATCTTTCAAATCTTGCTGTTGTTCCCTGAATTCGGAGTCTTACGGATTCCGATGCGTATTGCTCCCTTTGCCCTAAGTTTGTTTCTATTGATATGGCTTCGTAGAAGTGGCCCCAAACATCCAGCGACTCACCCGGCAATTTGGGTGCTAGTGATCGTGGTATTGTCATTCTGTTTGCATCCCTCCACGAGTAGCTTGCTGGCAGGGGCAGCACAATGCGCTATGTATGCGGCCATCCTTGGTCCCCTCTTTTGGGCCAGACACTTAAAGATTACGTCCCAGGGCTTCCAGTCGTTGATTTTTCTGATGTGGGGCTTTCACACCCTAAGTGCCACGTTCGGCGTGTTGCAGGTGTATTTTCCGGGTCAGTTTCAGCCCTTTGTTTCCACAACGATTCAAAATGGTGCTTATGGGGGACAGCATCTGTTGATTGAGTTGGCCAATGGGGCACAGGTTTACAGACCGATGGGCTTAACCGACAATCCGGGTGGAGCTGCAACAGCTGGGTTCTATGCCTTATTGTTTAGTGTTGGGATTGCACTCCGCTTTGCAAATCCGATTTTACGTAGTGCTTGCATAGGCAGTGCGGCACTCAGCCTTCTCTGCATCTACCTGTCCCAAATCCGTTCTATTTTGATCGTTGCTGGCATTTGCCTGCTCTGTCTAGCAGCAGTTTTGTTTAGGCAAGGCAAATTTGGGCGACTGACAGCGATGATTGTGGGCGGGAGTGCGCTTTTCCTCACCACCATCACTTGGGCAGTCTCTCTAGGGGGGAAATCAACACTCCAACGACTCTCTAGCTTGATGACCCAGCAAGCCGATACTTTGTATTACCAACACCGGGGTCGTTTCTTAGAGGCTACATTTAACATTTTGCTGCCTCAATATCCTCTGGGAGCGGGTATAGGTCGCTGGGGGATGATGAACGCCTATTTCGGTGACAAAAGCAACCCATTTACCGAGCAGATATGGGTGGAAATTCAGTGGACGGGATGGCTGTTAGACGGTGGCTTGCCACTGATTATTGCTTATGTTGCCGCGCTAGCGATCGCCTGTCGCACTGCTTGGACAATTGCTATGAGTCGGCAATTGGGTGACTTTACGCTATGGGGCGGGTTGATTTTTGCCTACAACATTGGCGCTTTAGCGATGACTTTCGATTACCCGCTATTCATCAGTCAAAGTGGAATGGAATTCTGGTTACTCAATGGCTCACTGTTTGCTGCTGCTTACAATAGCTGGACGCAGCAGGTCGAGCAGACAATCAGGATGAGAATATGAAACCTTACCTACTTATAACTGGTGATTTTGTCAGAACAGGTGGAATGGACAGAGCCAATCTGGCCTTGGCTGACTACTTAGCAAAGCTTGGGAATCAGGTGCATCTGGTTGCCTATCGGGTCGCGCCAGAACTGCTGGTGCCTAATGTCAAATTCCATCGGGTACCAAAGGTGGCGCATTCTTATTTACTCAGTAGCTCTTTGCTCAACTGGGTGGGACGCTCCCAAGCCAAGCGCATAATCAGCGCGGGCGGGAGAGTGCTGGTCAATGGTGGTAACTTGACTAAAAATGGAAATATTAACTGGGTACATTACGTTCATGCAGCTTATAAAGCTGACACGCAAGCTGGGTTGCTGCACCAGTTCAAGGCATTGGTTGCTCATCACATCTTTCTGGCTACAGAACGACAGGCATTACAGTCAGCTCGGGTAATTATCGCCAACTCAGAACGTACCAAACAAGATCTGATTGAGAGATTATCTATCCCTTCTGAGGTAATTCACACAATCTACTATGGCATCGATCCACATATCTTCTACCCAGCAACCCCTCAAGAGCGAACCAAACTCCGTCAGCAGTTGGGATGGTCTGTAGAGAAACTGTTTGTGGTCTTTGTTGGTGCTTTGGGTGATCGCCGCAAGGGGTTCGATACCCTGTTTTCAGCTTGGCAGGAGTTGTGTGCTGACTCCAACTGGAATGCTGATTTGGTGGTTATTGGAGTTGGTGCAGAACTGCCACTGTGGCAGCGCCGTGCAGCTGAGGCTGGTATTTCTCACCGCATCCATTTCCTGGGCTTCCGTTCCGATGTGCCAGATTTATTGCGAGCAGCAGATTGTCTGGTTGCGCCCACCCGTTACGAAGCTTATGGTCTGGGGGTGCATGAAGCCCTCTGTTGTGGTTTGCCTAGCCTAGTCAGCGCCACATCTGGAGTTGCCGAACGCTATCCGCCTGCTCTCAGTGACTTGTTATTGCCCGATCCAGAAAATGCAGCTGACCTCGTGAGGCGACTGCGCCGTTGGCAAGAGGCTGCTGGTAAATACTGCCAGATGCTGAATTCTTTTTCAGAACAGTTGCGAGCCTATTCTTGGGACAACATGGCCCAAAGCATCCTGGAAAAAATGGAGGAGATGGCATGAGATCGCTACGGGTTTTACTGGTGATGCCCTCGCCGCCTTTACCTTTTGGTAATGCTGCTGCCAGGTGGTTCTATGTTCTGCTCAAAGGGTTAGTTGAAAGGGGTCATCAGGTTACTGCATTTGCTGCCTGTAGTCAATCCGAAGACATGGCTAAAGCTGAGGCTCTTTTTCCAGCACCTGAGTATGACCTGCGCTGCTATCTCTTCCCAGAGCGATATGGACTGATGGCTAAGGTGGAGACAGTTTGGCGGCCTTACTCTTATATGTTCAGTCCAGAACTGCGCCAAGATTTAGCGGCGGAGCTTGCGCAATCTTACGACATTCTTCATCTTGAAGAGCTTTGGAGTGGTTGGCTAGGAATCAAACATCAAGAACGGGCAGTTGTCAATGTCCTTTACCTATTTTCACTTGATCGCGTGTTTCAGTCTCCTAAGACTTTGGAAAATCGATTCAGGCGGTTCTTTTCCTATGGCGCTGAGGAAAAGTTACTCAAGACTTTCTCCCGAATCGTGACTTTGTCAGACCGTTTGGCAAAGCGTATCCAACAGATCAATCCCAAAGCTTGTATTCACACTATCCCATTGGGAATCGATACTTCACTTTATCCATTTGCTGCTCAAAAGCAGGTGAATGAGCAGCCAGTTGTAGGGCTGATCGGTGGATTTAACTGGGCACCATCCTATTCTGCTGCTGAGCGGCTTTTAACTCACCTATGGCCTGAGATCAAACGCCGTGTTCCCCACGCTCGACTCCAAATTATTGGGCGTTCTGCTAAAGATACACTTGCAGCTTTTATCCACTTGCCTGATGTAGAAATTTATCAAGATGTTCCAGATACCATACCCTACTTTAAAAATATGGATGTGATGCTTTATGCACCTATTGCTGGCAGCGGCATGAAAGTCAAAGTTCTAGAAGCATTTGCACTAGGTACACCTGTTGTGACGACACTAGAAGGGGTGGAAGGAATCCCAGCTCAAGATGGGGTGCATGCTGGCATTTGTGAGGATAATCTAGGTCTAATTGAACGGACAGTGGAATTGTTAAATAATTCATCTATACAACAGCTTCAGCGGCTAAAAGCTAGACAGTTAGTTGAAAGTTATTGTCATCCGCAGGGAACTGTCGAACAAGTCGAACGAGTTTATGAGGCAATGCTCAAGTAGTAAAGAGTGGAAAAAATGATTTTTTCAGATTTCCAAGATTTTAAAACATACATTTGGCATAATTACCAGCCTTTTTCTCAAGAAGTAAGTCCTCTTGAAGCAGGTTTTGTTACTGAGACTAATTGGGCAAAAAGACAGGCTGCCAGGTTTTTTCGGGCCTTAAAATTAATTAATTCACTTATTGATTCAAAGTTCAGTATTCTTGATGTGGGAGCTTATCCTGGGAGCTTTGCTAGGCTTGTTAAAGTAAGTTTTGGCGATACCACAACAGTCTATGCCTGTGGCATGACACCAGATGAAGAATTCAAAAAGAGTTTAGCTAAGGAAGAAATCCTTTTTTTTGATTGTAACTTTGATCCAGATATTAGAGCGCCTTTTAGTATGCCTGAAAAGCTGCCACTAGAAACTAATTCGGTAGATTGTATTACGTTGATGGAAGTTGTAGAACATTTGTATTCATTAAAAACTTTAATGCTAGAATGCTATCGTGTTTTAAAACCTAAGGGTATTTGCTATTTGACAACAAACAATATCTCTGACCGCGTTGGATTGTTGCGGCTCCTTTGCCAACAGAGTACGAATCTTGATGAAGATATAGAGCAAACTAGTATTTGGTCAGATTATAAAAATATATGGCGAGGACATGTTCGCTTTTTTTCTCTCAGCCAACTCTGCGAAATTGGTATAAGGTCGGGATTTGAAATAGAACAGGCTGGTTATTTTCAAAACTATGAAGATCCAGATGTATTTGCTTGGAAGACAGAAGCTCCGATGTTCATACAGATTTTGAGAAAATGGTTCCGAGGAAATGGGCAGAGACCACCAATTCAGTTAAAAACTAAGATTAATTCTGTGCTGCACATCGGCTTCAAATC
>CAZZWA010000377.1:4367-6020 GCA_964657555.1 uncultured Microcoleus sp. | reverse complement strand
TTGTTAGCTGTTGTTTGTGAGATGGATAGTGAGGAAACAGTAAAGTTTTGCACTCATACTTTTAGCCGTCTTACCACTGCTCATCATGTCAGCTTGAACGAATAAAATCAACACTTCGCTCTGCTGCTAATCTCGGCTGTCGGCTGAGTTTGAGAGCAAGTCATTCGCCTAACATGATATAACTTAAAGCGTAAGTTCTAATTATGAACATCTGAAAATATATACTCTTACTTACGATATTTATTTGTCAATGAAAACAGAAACTAACCCAGTCCCTCAAACCAGTCCGGTATATGAAAATCATCTTGTGGAAGAGGCTTGGAGGAGACTCGAAGCTTCCATAATCTATTATCATGGACGGCCAGTGGGAACTGTAGCTGCCCGTGATCCTAGTGTGGCAGCACTGAATTATGACCAGTGCTTTGTCCGGGATTTTGTCTCTTCAGGGTTAGCTTTTTTGCTCAATGGCAAGCCAGAAATTGTTCGCAATTTCCTCACAGAAACATTGTCTCTACAAAGTAGCGAAGCCCAAATGGATTGTTTCAAGCCGGGAAAAGGTTTGATGCCAGCCAGCTTTAAAGTGGAATTGAGCGATGGGGAAGAATATTTGGTTGCCGATTTTGGCGAACAGGCGATCGGCAGAGTCACACCTGTAGATTCCTGTCTGTGGTGGCTTATTTTACTGCGGGCTTATGTAAAAGCAACAGGAGATATTGCACTGGCTCATCAAGCAGAATTCCAGCAAGGGATGAGGTTAATTCTCGATTTGTGCTTGGTGGCTCGGTTTGACATGTATCCAACCATGTTAGTTCCAGATGGAGCTTTCATGATCGACCGACGCATGGGCGTCTACGGACGTCCCTTGGAAATCCAAGCCTTATTCTATGCTGCCTTGCTGACTGCTCGCGAACTGCTCCTAGCCGATGCGCAGGGTAATAGGTATATCCAAGCAGTTGATGAGCGCTTGAGTCATCTCACTTATCATATTCGCGAGTATTATTGGCTAGATTTTAAGCACTTAAATGATATCTACCGCTATCAGAGCGAAGAGTTTGGCGAGAGCGCTATCAATAAGTTCAATATCTATCCAGATTCTATCCCCTCTTGGTTGACTGAATGGTTGCCGAAAACAGCAGGTTATCTAGCAGGCAATCTCGGCTCTGGATGGATGGATTTTCGCTTTTTTGCTGTAGGGAACTTGATGGCTATTATGACTTCCCTAGCCACTGTGCAGCAGTCACAAAAGATTATTAATCTTATCGAACAAAGATGGCAGGATCTGGTGGGAGAGATGCCAATGAAAATTTGTTTCCCAGCTCTGGAAAGCCTGGAATGGAAGGCAATCACTGGCTGCGATCCGAAAAATATACCATGGTCGTATCATAATGGCGGGAATTGGCCAGTTCTCATCTGGATGCTAGCTGCAGTTGCTCAGAAAACTGGCAGAACAGATCTGGCGCTGAAAGCTATTGAGATTGCTCAGAACTGCTTGAGTGAGGATGAATGGCCAGAATATTACGACAGCAAGTATGGTCACTTTATTGGTAGGGAAGCAAGAAAGTATCAAACATGGACAATTGCTGGGTTCTTAGTCGCAAAAGAGTTAGTGGCAAACCCTGAACATTTATCGTTAATCAGCTTTGATCAAGACGT
>CAZZWA010000377.1:0-4267 GCA_964657555.1 uncultured Microcoleus sp. | reverse complement strand
ATGACTCAAGAAGAAGCTAGATTGGCTGCCAACCGCGATCGCACAGCCTACTGGACCCGATGGGGGCCATATTTGAGCGAACGGCAGTGGGGAACAGTGCGGGAAGATTACAGTGCTACTGGAGAAGCCTGGGACTACTTCACCCACGACCAAGCTCGTTCTCGCGCTTATCGATGGGGAGAAGATGGCATTGCAGGAATTTCTGATAACCATCAGCGACTATGTTTTGCGATCGCTCTCTGGAATGGTGAGGATGCAATTCTCAAAGAGAGAATGTTTGGCTTGACGGGCAGTGAAGGTAATCATGGCGAAGATGTCAAAGAATACTTTTTCTACCTGGATAATACCCCCACTCACTCCTACATGAAATATCTTTACAAATATCCGCAGGCTGCTTTTCCCTATACCCAATTAGTTGAAGAAAATCGCCGGAGGGGTCGTAATAGCCCAGAGTTTGAATTGCTGGATACGGGAATCTTTGCTGAGGATCGCTACTTTGATATTTTTGTTGAATATGCGAAGAATTCGCCGGAAGATATTCTCATTAAAATCAGTATTATTAACCGGGGACCGGCAGCGAAACCGCTGCATCTCTTGCCAAATTTATGGTTCCGCAATACCTGGTCTTGGAACCCCAATCAAGAAAAGCCTTTTCTCAAAGTTCTCAGTTCTGATGCTCATGTCAGCGTTATAGAAGCCTCCCATCCCAGCTTGGGAGAGAAATGGCTGTATTGCCACAACGCAACAGAACTACTGTTTACAGAAAATGAAACTAACGATGAAAGATTATTTGGCACCAAGAATGCCTCTCCCTACGTCAAAGATGGCATTAATAATTATCTAGTCTACGGTCAAAAAGCCGCAGTCAATCCTCATCAACTCGGTACTAAGTTCGCAGCCCACTATGAATTGTGGCTCGATGCAGGTGAAACTAAGATAGTGCAGCTACGACTGAGTGACACTTCCCCCGATCCAGGAGGGGCAGAAAAGGGGTTTGAACCGTTTGGGGTTGATTTTGACACAATTTATCAAAATCGCCTCTCAGAAGCAGACGAATTTTATCAGCGCATCTGTCCATGGCCCCTCCCAGAAGATAAGCGCAATGTACAGAGACAGGCATTTGCCGGGATGTTATGGAGTAAACAATACTACTTTTATGTAGTTGAGGAATGGCTCAAAGGCGATCCAGCCGAGCCACCCCCACCACCAGAACGTAAGCACGGCAGAAACCATGAGTGGCTTCATCTATTTAATGATGACGTTCTCTCCATGCCGGACAAGTGGGAATACCCCTGGTTTGCCGCTTGGGATTTGGCATTTCATCTCATCCCCATAGCAGTAATTGACCCAGATTTTGCTAAGTTCCAGTTAGATCGATTGACGCGGGAATGGTATATGCATCCCAACGGTCAGATTCCCGCCTATGAATGGAAATTTAGCGATGTCAACCCGCCTGTTCATGCGTGGGCTGCTATGCGCGTTTATCAGATTGAAAGAAAAATTTATGGCCGCGCCGATAAGCAGTTTCTGGAACGCGTGTTTCAGAAGTTACTATTCAACTTTACCTGGTGGGTGAATCGGAAAGATGCCGAAGGCAACAATGTCTTTCAGGGGGGCTTCTTAGGATTAGATAATATTGGTGTTTTCGACAGAAGCTCAGAACTGCCTACGGGTGGATATATCAATCAGGCAGATGGTACTAGCTGGATGGGAATGTATTGCCTGAACATGCTATCAATTGCTCTAGAACTAGCAATAGACGATCCAACTTATGAAGATATTGCTAGTAAGTTTTTTGAACATTTTCTTCGCATTGCTGATGCTATAGATGGCATTGGCGATACAGAAATAGCGCTGTGGGATGAAGCAGATGGCTTTTTCTATGATGCGCTGCGGTTGCCCGATGGCCGTCATTTTCCCATGAAAGTGCGTTCAATCGTGGGGCTATCTCCCCTGTTTGCTGTCACCACACTAGAACCAGGACCTCTGAAAAAGTTCTCAGGCTTCAGACGGCGGCTGGAGTGGTTTATTCGCAATCGCCCCGATCTAAGAAATAACGTTGCCTGCATGGAAACACAGGGCGTTGGGGCCAAAAGACTGCTGGCGATCGCCGGAAAAAATCAACTCCAGCGCATCCTGGAAAAGATGTTAGATGAAAGTGAGTTCTTAAGCCCCTATGGCATCCGTGCAGTTTCTAAATATCATGCTGAGCATCCCTATATTTTTGACTTCGACGGACATCAATACCGAGTGGATTACGAACCAGCTGAGTCTAGCACAGGTTTGTTTGGCGGCAATTCCAACTGGCGCGGCCCCATCTGGTTTCCAATGAACTATCTAATCATTGAGTCACTGCAAAAGTTTCATCACTACCTAGGCGATGATTTCAAAGTAGAGTGCCCTACTGGTTCTGGTCAAATGATGACCCTCTGGGAAGTGGCCACTGAATTATCTCAAAGGTTGACCAAGATTTTTTTGCAAGACGCCTCTGGTCGTCGGCCAGTTTATGGCGGCACAGAAAAATTCCAAACTGACCCACATTGGCGCAATTTGATCACCTTCAATGAATATTTTCATGGAGATAATGGTGCCGGAATTGGTGCTTCTCATCAAACTGGCTGGACGGGTTTAGTGGCGAAATTAATCCAGCAGTGTGCAGAATACGGCAGCCAAAATAAAGCTCCGGAAATAGAAGAATAACGGTGCTCTGATGGGTCAAGTAATCAACCGCATCAATCGCTAGCAGTTCTGGAAACAGCTATTTGCAATTATTCAGAAAAACCCAGGAGTATTCACGCACTATCTGACTAGTTGCGCCCATATTGAACATTTTCTTGAATATCGTCAAATTATCTGGGAAGAAGTTGAAGCCGAACGGCTTGATTACTCATTGCTCAAATCGAAAGATACTGTATTAGCAGTACAAATATCCCAAAAGACACGATGGGACTATCACCGGACTATTTGGGAATTCAAAGTAGGGTTTTGCTGAGACCGTTTAATTTGGCTCTTTTTCCAGGAATTGCGATCGCTTAATTACTTTAAATTCCCACCTCTTAAGCAACCTGAGCCGGTGGGAGTTTTTTTATCAACCAACTCACTATAGAGCAGGAATTCAGTCTTGGACACTTTGCAGATCAGGTAAAGCAGATGTTTGATGAACAGGCGCAAGAATTTCCAACCCACATTCCGCACTTCAAAATGTAGTATGGGAATACATGAGCACTGAGCTTCTAGGGTCAGGCTAAAAGAGAGAAAACTAAGTATAAATATTTAAAAATAGTCCCAGGAAAAATTTAATTAATTAACGGTCTTGTGGTCAAATGAAGAGAAAAAGTTATCCTATCCTACCATCTCCTTCATTTTTGGCGACAAAACCGACAATAGAGTGTTACCCGAGACAATATTAGATTAGTCTGTAAAGAACTGTATGTTGTCATCATGACTTGGATAAAGTTACCTCTTAAGCCGCTCAAACTTGCCATCATCAGTTTTTTTGCATCGCTTGGTTTCCTGCCTCTGCCTATCAAGACTCAGTTTGTAAATCCGGTAGTTCTAGGACAATCCCCAACTTCCAATCCAACAGGAAAATCGCTCTTTGAGGAACCGCCCCCAGACCAAGGAGCACCGCGTGGAACTAAATTTGCAGGAAGTCGTGTGCTCTTTGAGGAACCGCCTTCAGACCAAGGAGCACCGCGTGGAACTAAACCTGGAGGAAGTCGTGGCTGTCCGTTAGCTGTTCAGAAGCAGCTTACTGCCTTGGTTCCAGTCACGAAGGCAGCTGACGGCACAGAATTGCGTTGGGGATTAACTACCAAGGAGCATCCCACCTTCTTGTTTTATGTGCCTTATGAATCTAAGTCCATACATTCCGGCAAGTTTTCGCTGCGGAATCGGGAAAACCAGACGCTTTACGAAACATCTGTCACATTGACTGGGACGCCAGGAGTTATCAGTGTTTCCCTTCCCGCCACAGCACCGCTCTTGGAAGTGAATAAATGGTATCAATCGTATTTGTTTATTGATATTTCTTGCGCTCCGAACGCCCCATTGGAGAAAGATTCTGCTGAAGCGTGGGTGAAACGAGAGGCACTGGCTCCAGGACTTAAGAATGAGTTGGAGAAAGCGAAAACACCGATGCACCAAGCAATATCTTATGCCAAGCACGGCGTTTGGTACGAGACGCTGATGACTCTGGCTGAATCTTACCGCACCAACTCAAAAGATCAAGAGTGGACTAAGCTGTTACAGTCTGTCGGGTTAGATG
>CAZZWA010000376.1:4113-6045 GCA_964657555.1 uncultured Microcoleus sp. | reverse complement strand
ATTAAAACAAGATAACATTATTTGTTTATTTTTAATAAAGGGTTTAGGTTTTTTGTAAAGTTTGTGTAAGAATATCTAAAGAGACAATGCTCTAAACGAGCTGAGACAGTCTTTTCCTTTGCGTAAGCAAGGAGCCTCAATCTTGTGGGTTGAACGCGAGCCAGTCTATTGTAAGCGCCGTCTAGCCGCTTTAAGAAAGCCTCGTCCACTCTTCTGGTGAAGGTGACTGCCGTCCAACTTATACCCAACATAGAGGAGGGATGATTTGCCAATTTCCTACCTTGATAACTGTGTGTCGGCCAGCCGCTCTCAAGCTGGCTGTACGCGCCAAGCCCCAGTAGTATTAGTAGTTGATGACGATCAAGACAACTTACTGTTAATGAGCTATGTGCTTGAGCCATTGGACTGCTCAGTGATTACCGCTCCTGATGGTCAGACGGCTCTGTTGACAGCACAGATCGAGCAGCCAGACTTGATTTTACTAGATATTATGTTATCCGAATTAGATGGCATCCAGGTCGTCTCTCAACTTAGAGAAAATCCCCAAACGATGGAGATTCCAATCGTCGCCGTGACGGCTCTTGCTAGAGCCGAAGACCGAGAGCGGATTCTCCAAGCAGGCTGCAATGACTATATGAGTAAACCGTTTATGATTGAGGAGCTAGAAGCTATGGTTTGCCACCATCTTCAGCACACCCAGCCACTCATTTAAAAACTAGAATCATGGTGAATCTTGGACTTCAGGCATGGCAGCCAAAACTGCAATGGTACTTGTGCGACCCGTAGCGAGCGCCGAGTCAATTAGCAGATCAATCACAGGTACGCGGACAACCTCTTCAATTAGTGTCTTCAATGGTGACTTCATTGCTTGGTTAATATTAGACCGTACTCGCTCAGCCAAATTTTGATAACCGCTATCAATCAGAAGCTGTTCTGGTTTAGTAATAGAGTTTTCAACAAAGATAGCAATCCTTTGCTCAAGAAGCTTACAAATGATTTGACTAGGCTGATGCCCCAGTTGATCGCGGTACAAAGACTCAACCCGTTGTGAGAGACTTTGTTCTAATTGACCGCTCCTTGGTTTTAATATATTTTCCATACAGCCTAGGCTTGATAAAGCAGTCTTTTTAGAAAGAACCTCCAAAAGGTTAACATTCCGCTGTATCCGATGAAACATACTGGAGGCATAAGCCATCAGTCGTATGCATGATAGATAGCGATCGGTGATCATCTGAGCTTTTAGTCGATAGAGAGACCATTGCCAAGTCCCCCCATCATCCAAAAAGCTCCATCTTTGTCCGTGCGAAGTATACCAGGGAAAAAGATGATCTTCTAGAGGAAGGAAGTCATTTTTGAAAAGTTTTGAGCCCTTGAGATATTTCTTCAAAAAGCCACTTTTTGGCTAATCGTTCGATAAAATCATCTATAGTAAGCAATAAAACCAACTAGCTTGTGGCGTTTTACTTCCAATGTAACTGCGAACCATCGACCTAGTGGATTAAATGCGAGCCAGTCCATTACAAGCGCCGCATTTGCGTGGCGGCTATTCCTGGCTTTCAGGGAAGTTAGCGTGTTGCGATAGCAACATATCGCCGCTTGGGGAATGCCTCGTTCAAGTATTTGCAGATGATCATCATCTTGGGCTTTTGAATAATTCCCTTGAACAGAGCATGAAACTGGAACTTTACCCTAAATGCTGTCAACATAGCAGTCTCAAACGGCCTCTAGTTTTGGCTGTAGAAGACGATGAAGACAACTTGCTACTAGTTGTGCAAGTGCTGACATTGCTTGAGTGCTCATTCGTCACTGCGACAGAAGGTCAAGAAGCTTTGGTAAAAGCACAAACCTACCAGCCAGATCTCATTTTGCTAGATATTATGCTGCCTCAGATGAGTGGTATAGAAGTTCTGGAGCAGCTCAAGCAGAACCCTC
>CAZZWA010000376.1:0-4013 GCA_964657555.1 uncultured Microcoleus sp. | reverse complement strand
TTGAGTGCTGGTAGAAAGTTCTTGTTCTCATGACTGGAACGGCTGAGTTTAATCAAGGCAAAACGTTGCAACGGCGTGAGTGATGACCATAGTTGAGGCGTCACAGTTACACCAAATTCTTGAGCCTGCTCCTGAACGCTCAACGGCACGTTTGTGGCATCCATCCAGACTGGATGAGGCTCTACTGGCAGATCTCTAGCTGGAGCACCTGTATGTTCTATAATCAACTGGTTCAGAAATTGCCGATAGGCTTGAATTTGGGTCTGATTCGTGCAAGGTAGCTCTGCAATCGCTTCACGCTCCTTGAAAGTGAGATGATTCCAGTCAGACAACTTCAGCTTAATGCCGCAAGTATCTAACTTCATCCGCACCTGCATAGGAATGCAGCGCAGAGAATCTACAAAATCTGCCTCAAATTGAAAAAACTCAGCCATGAGATTTGAACGCTTGGCCATGATATCGTGTTTGTTTGAATAAGCATATTGGCTGTCAGTAGCTATATAGCTAGTTGTTCATTGCTATTAGCCAACAGCGACAGACTGTGTGCGTTGCGATTTACCGAATTCGATCTGAATTTTTTAGATAGCAGCTGATCTAGCTTCGCTTTTAAAGATGCCATGCGAGTCTTCTTGAGAGATGGTACGCGAACGCTGAGTCTTAATCAACGATACTTCACTAGTCAAGAGGAAACTGACAAAACTGGCGATCGCAATCACGGGTACCATCGCCGTGTCAGAAAGTACGCTAAGAATTATTGTGGTACTAATTGGCGTTTTTGTTACTGCCACATTAACCGCCGCCATCATGCAAACCATGCCGATTGTCGGGTGGATTTGGGGAAAAGTCATAGATATGGCTAAGCCAACTGCTGCGCCGATGTAGAACAGAGGGAAGATAAATCCTCCTCGGAACCCAGAGTGGAGAGTGCAAGCCACTGCCAGCATTTTAGCGCCGGCGATCGCCAGCAACATTACCACCCCAAACGTAGAACCTGTTTCTATAATGGTGGCAATCTCTTTTTCGCCAAAAAACAGAGTTTGGGGAAAAGCTAAAGCAATCAGCCCAATAGACAAACCACCTAGTGTGGCGAGCATTACTGTGCGGTTTTCGATGTACTTAGTCAAGTAACCTACGGTGCGAAAGAGCAGAACAAAGAGCACAGCAACTAGCGCCCCTGCCATTCCCAGTATGGCCCCCTCACCCAAATTCATCAACGAGAGCTTAGGAATCGCCGCAAATTGGTACATGCCACCGATTGACAGTCCTGTGTTGAATCGAAACACAAAAAAGCTCAGAATTGCACTCAACACGGCGGGAATGAGTGCCTCGTAATATTCCAGTCCCCGGCGATGCGGGATTTCCAGAGCAAATAAGGCACCACCAAGGGGTGCACCAAAGAATGCGCCAAGTGCAGCACTCATGCCGCAGAAGGTCAGGACACGGGTTGTACCAAGGGTCAGCCGGAGCTTCTGCCCTAGCCAACCGCCAAAACTGCCATTGATCTGTACAAGAGGAGCTTCTGGGCCGGCACTGCCACCAGCCGTGATTGAAAACAGCGAGGCAACAACCATCGCTGGAGTTTGCCGCAGCTCGATTTTACCTGGATCGTGTACCTTGTCAACAACCATGGAAACTTCACCGGGAAGGCCCATGAAATAGAGTGTTAGACCAACCAGAAACCCACCAATAGTAGTAGCAACCCATACATAATTCCAGTCTGGAATTGATGCGGGAAAATATGGTTCCCAAAATTCCGGAATAGTATGCCAGACAAAATGGAGGAAAGTTTCTAGCACATAGTAATAAACAGTTGCCACCAATCCCCCAGCAATGCCAATCACTGCTGAACACAAAATCATCTGCTGGTAGGTAAGTTCGCGAACGTAGCCCAGTCTTTCTGGTGATCCATCAGAATTATTAGTAACAGTTGCCATTTTTTGATTTTGAGCAGTTGACGACATTAAATTTTCTTAATTTACTTTTGTCTCTAGTCAAAAAAGAATTTACTAATTGCTAATGCTAGACTGCTACACTTTAAAGGCACGACAGCTTAAGAAAGAAATCTGGCAATTAGCAATTAGCAATTAGCAATTAATGGCCCACTACCACTGCGTCGTCTGCAAACTCTTCGCTCTTAGTAGTCTGGGGTTCTTTAAGGAGAAATGCACAAAGGCTGCCTACAATCAGACCTGCAACTCCCAACACCTGGAAAAACTGCTGGTATCCTGCCGTAGTTTGGGGCAACAAGCTGTAAACTGTTGAGTAAATCACGCTCCCCACACTGCCATAGGCACCAACATTCCCGGCAATCTGGCCAGTCACTCGCCGCTTGATCAGGGGGGCAATCCCAAAAGTAGCACCAGCAGCGCCAAACACAAAGAAGGCGCAAGCCATAGTCATAACAATGGCTAGAGGTAGCGGCCAACTACCACTGATCGTGCTCAGCAGCAGATAGCCAATGCCGACACCGCCAATCATGAATGCTAATGTCCACTTACGGCTACCGATCTTGTCAGAGATCAAGCCACCTGCGGGACGGGAGATCAGGTTCATCAATGGGTAGGTGGCAGCAACTGGCCCTGCGATTTGGTGAGAGAGGTTGAAGGTCTTCTCAAAAAACTCCGGTAGCATAGAGACAACCGCTAGCTCTGAGCCAAAGCTAACAGCATAAGCCAGCTCTAGAAGGAACACCTGACTAATTCGGTAACGGTGGTCTGAGGGATACTGCCTAGTGCCAGTTACCACTTCCCGATTTACCTCAAAAGCTTTATAGGCTTGGAGCAGATACAGGGCGAGCAAGACAGCCCAAGCAATGTACATTTGGGTTTCACTGAGGAACTTAACTTTTTCCTTTAAGCGCCAAGCCAACAAACCTAAAGCCCCAAACAAGGGAATATTAGTCAGCATCAGTGCCCAGAAGCTTCTGGCACTGGTGACTTCCATGCCCCCGTTGCGGGCGGGTCGCTGATAGACCTTGCCTGCAGGGGTATTTTCGACGTTGAGGTAAAAAATGACTCCGTAAATAGCAGCAACAATCCCGGTGAGAGCGATCGCCAGCCGCCAGTTCACATGACCAGCTGCTAGAAAAGTAGTTGCAGCCGCAATTGTCGGTAAAATAGCTTCAGAAGCAAATGAGCCAAAGTTGCCCCAGCCCCCATAGATGCCTTGTGCAGAACCCATTTCTCTAGCAGGGAACCATTCTGCCACTAGACGGATACCCACGACAAATCCTGCCCCAACGATCCCCATAGCCAAGCGGCTTAAGACCAATTGGTTGAAGTCTTGAGCACAGGCAAAAGCTAGACAGGGAAGCGCGGCATACACTAGAAGTGATGAGAAGGTAATGCGAGGCCCAAAGCGATCCAACAACATACCGATAATAATTCGGGCGGGAATCGTTAGAGCTAAATTGCAAACAATGATTGTTCTAACTTGAGGAACAGTTAAAGCGAAATCTTGTTGCACAGTTGTGGTAAAAGGGGCAAAGTTAAACCAAACCACAAATGTCAAAAAGAAGGCAAACCAGCTCAAGTGCAGGATGCGATAGCGGCCATTGAAAGATAAGAGTCCTCTAAGCATTGTTAGCTTCACCTAAAAATACACATGATTAATCTGTGGCGTAGTTCTTCCTATGCGCCCCTGATTTGTAAGAATGACACCTTGTTTGTGCTGCGATCCCCACAAAGCCAGATCTATACAGCGTTTGAACTTAAAGATTGCTGATTGCGAGCCTTGTTAAGCGACTACATACATAAGTTGCCTCTTTTTCAGGTTGTGGTTCGTAGTTGAAACTATTGTGAAAAAGGTTTGACAACTGACTAACAACGAACGACCTTAACGAGAAATATCGCAATTTCAATGCACGACAGCTTATTTGCATGTAAGCAGTCGAACCCATAAATTGTGGTCTCCAACCTCGCTATAACTTAAACCTATACAAGTGATGAAGGCGAAATTGTATAACAAATAGCATTTATAGCGGGATTAAACATGAATCACATAACCTTGATGCA
>CAZZWA010000375.1:3945-6101 GCA_964657555.1 uncultured Microcoleus sp. | reverse complement strand
GGACGCAATCGTATCCATTTGCCAGTTTCCCGCTTAAAGCTAAGACAACCAACAACATCCCATTCCATCTCAATCACATCCTCCTTTGTCCGGATATTGACATTGATAGTGGGTTCAGTCGCTTCAAAATCCGGGTCTTCTGTCAGGTGAGGCACCTGATGTTGTGTTTCCACTGCATGATAAGTAGTGCAGTGGTCTACATAGTGGCAGTTAATGCAAATACACATAGGACAGATTCCAGGGTCTTTCTGCTAATCTAGCTCAGTCAAGGCAATTATTAATTAGCTGCTAGATTGATTTTTATTGCAATGTTCGGTTCCTCCCTATCTGCTTTATCTCCCCGAACTTGGCCTTTTAGCCTGGAGTTGCTACCCAAACCGGCTTACCTTGTAGGAGGCGCGGTGCGGGATGCTTTGGTTGGACGCCGCCGCGAATACTTAGATTTGGATTTTGTGCTGCTAGAGGAGGCAGTGAAGACAGCCAGAAAGATTGCCAGTTTCCATAACGCTGGATTTGTTGTGCTGGACGCCGAACGGCAGATTGCCAGAGTCGTGTTTGAGCAAGCAACAGCTGACTTTGCTCAAGCTGAGGGGCCAAATTTGGAAATAGACTTGCATCGGCGGGACTTTACAATGAATGCGATCGCTTACGATCCCCGCACAGAAGAACTTATCGATCCCCTCCAAGGCTATGAAGATTTGCAACAAAGCTTGATCCGCATGGTTTCTGTCCAAAATCTCCAGGATGACCCATTACGGTTATTGCGAGCCTACCGACAAGCTGCCCAGCTGAATTTTGTCATAGAACCAAAAACCCAGTCGGCGATTCGCCAACTCGCACCCTTACTAAGTCGGGTGGCAGCAGAACGAGTACAGACAGAGTTAGGCTATATGTTCGCTAGTTCCCAAGCCACCCCATGGCTGACTGCTGCTAGGGAGGATGGCTTGCTCCAGGTTTGGTTTCCTAGTAGCGACACAAATCGTGTTTATACATTGACAGCTGTTGACAGGGCATGTGTGGTGTTGAAGGAAAGTTGGCCTAACTTTGGCAATTTACTAACTGCTGTGCTGGGAAATACAACTAAGACAACTTGGTTAGCGATCGCTAAACTTGCCACTTTCCTGTCACCGACGCCTGAAGCAGCCGAGGCAGAGTTGTTGCGTTTGAAGTACAGCCGTACTGAAATTCGGGCTGTTACTACAGCACTCAAATTTTTGCCTCAACTGCAATCAACTCCGATGTCTTTGGGAGAACAGTATTTTTGGTTTCGGAGCGTGGGAGAAGTATTCCCAGCTTTGGCAGTTTTGGCTGTAGCATCTGGGATGCTGGTAGAAGAGATCGCACCCCCGATCAACCGCTATCTCAACCCTGATGACCAAATTGCTCATCCTACGCCTTTAGTTACTGGCAACGACTTAATGAAAGCGCTCAATCTCCGTTCTGGGCCGCAAGTTGGTAAAATCCTGGATGCCCTAGGGCTAGCACGCGCTGAGGGGAAAATCTCTACACCAGCAGAAGCCCTGATATTTGCCACTCAATTGCTTGACGCCCAGTAGAAGTTACAAGGTGAGACAGATCGCACAGCAACAGCAGTCGGCAGCTGAGTGAACAGAAGTCAAAAGGCATCAGCGTCATGTCAGCTATGTCAGCAGCTGCGATTGAGATTGAGGCCGACAGCAACACCACACCGCGCCCATACTCATGCACCGAAACCGACTTGCAAGTCGCGATCGCCTACGTCAACTTTTATTTGACTAGATGGGCAATGCAGCCATACTGACTCGGATCGTATCTAATACCTTCTGCTACTTTAGGAGTGAGTTTCCCTGCTCTCAAGAGATCGTCTACAAGAGCACAATGCTCCATTCTTCGCCAGAACTCCTCTAGAGCAACCTTTCCAATTTCAATAGCTTCTTCAATAGACGAAAAAGTTTTCTTTCCATCTACAGCAGGTTCAGGCAATGTATTATCAAAGGCATAAAACTTGTACCCTCCATCAACCCTGACTGGCAAAATAAAACCAATCTTGATAACTACAGCATCAGACCAAAGCATTTCTTCATTCATCTGGGTGCCCCTCGGTTGTTATCTGCTCTGTAGCTCGTGAGTCACCCTGATGATGCACAAGTGGGGAGTATCACCCCTACTTCCTCATA
>CAZZWA010000375.1:0-3845 GCA_964657555.1 uncultured Microcoleus sp. | reverse complement strand
AGAGGCATTCACTAAGGATAATAGAGGGCCAGTTTGCTCTTGCCCATTGGTGGCTAAATCGCTGTGGCACAGGTAAATTTTTTCTCCTACCCGCCCTAGTAAATCTCGCAAAATCCGTCGCAAACGTTGTTCGTCGGCATTGATTTCATCTTCTGCTGTCAAAGGTTGTCCCGACCAATCCTTGAGAAATAAGGGAGCACCGAACAGAGTAGCAGCACCGCCTTTTGACCATAAGGGAGAACCAGCATCCAGCCAAAATTGCCAGCGGTGGAATCGGCGAGCAGCGCGGTATTGGAAGATAGTTGCTAGGGTGACAGCACGACTGGATGGGCCAAAGGAGCGAACTGGGTAGGGGTTGGCAGTGACAGTGCCCTGACGCAGCATCTGAATGAATCGGCCAATAGTTGTGTGGGGCGGAGCCTCGGTGCTGACCCCCCCAATCCCCCCCTTAGTAAGGGAGGGTGCCGCTGGTGGGGGGGGCTGGCGCAGTCTGGTATCAACTTCCCAGTAGTGCTGGGCGGTTTCCATCAATTCGCGCAGGGCAGAAAGTTGGTCAAAGGGGAGATTGCTGCCATTCCACAAGAACTGCTGAATCGCTCGGTCGAGGAGAGCAACGTAAGAGGGAATCAGGCGCAATTCCTGCTGCGATCGCTGCTTCTCTAACCACTGGACAATCTTCTCATAGGTGGTTGTGGCTCGATGTCCCAATCTGTCCCAACGGGGAAACGCAGTAGGGGGCAGCAAGCGGGGCTGCTCGATATCGGGAGAATAGCAGTAATCTGCTAATAAACCCGCCCTGACTGGGTCAATGGCTGGGAATTGAGAACAAGAGGGGGAAGCATTACCCAATCCCGCTTGTGCTCCTTGTCCCCAATCCTCCTGATAGCTAAGTACCACCAGCATTTCAGCGATAGCGTCCCGGTCTACCAGTCGCCCTAAGCCGGGATAAACTAGAGCCAGCAAGGTCAGCAGCGCCCGGATTGTGGGGGAACTGATCAAGGGGCGTTGGTCGTTGAGAGACTCCACGGGGATTCCCTTACTGGTGAGCATGTCGATCAGGGTGTAGCGGGCGATCGCATCCAAACCTGGGCCAATGACTGCGATTTCTTGCGGCTGCACTTGTCCTGAACTAACTGCCTTAGCTATTACCTCGCAGGTTTGCTGTAGCAGGGCTGCACGGGAAGTCGTTTGAATTGATTGCACGCTCTGCGGTAAGCTCAACAGATACCCAGGGTCGCTCAGCCCTTCTAATGCCGTCATTTCCAGTATAGGAGCCAGACTGTTGAATGGTGGCTGGATCAAAGTTTCTATCTGGCAGCGATCGCTTAAACCTTCTAAGTATTGGGGATCAGCGTTCAACCCCAAACGCACTGCTCCTTCAGGGTTATATGTAAATGCGCCCACTACCCCTTGGCTCAAAAGCAAGTCGAATAAATCGCGAGCGATCGCCGGATAATCATCCACATCATCCGCCAGCACTGCTTGGTAGCGATTCATTAAGTGCTGCTGATAAGTTGCATCTGGTAACAGGTGGTGTGAATACAGTTCGCAAATAATGCCGTAAGTTAGCAATCCCCTTTCTAGGCACCATTGCTGCCAGCCAAGTAGTAATTTTCCCAGATGCGCCCAACTGCGGGGTGAATCCTCTGATTGTTCTACAGTACCCTGTTCGAGAATGTTAGGAATATCCTCAACTGGCGTTCCGCTGATGGCTGCTAGTTGCAACAAGTCCAAAATGCGGCGAACCATACGCTGCACCGACAACCCCGGCCAGAGTTCCTCTAAGTCTGAGTCCCATAACCTGGTAGCTAACTCCTGCTCTGTTTCCGGACGCAGCCGTACTGGAAACTGTGCTCTAAGATTCAGCCGCTGAATTAACAAGGGCCAAAATAGCATCACCTCATCTTGAAAAAAACCTAGAGGTGTCTTAGAAAGCACGGGAGATCGCCCTTTGATCGCTGCTGCCAGCCGGTCAGCCAAATCGCGTCGATTATCATCATTAGCTGCAAAGACTAAAACTGTCCGTGATGCTGAGGAACGACCCCGTCTTTTCACTTGTGACGGCTGGCGTCCTGCCTGCCATCCCTCTTGCATCCACTCTTGAAACTGTGCTACAAGGCGACTTGTCTTTCCACTACGAGTTGGCCCTGTAAACCAAATTGCATCAGGTTGCACGGATTTTCCTTTGGCGACTTTGCTAATATACCATTGACAAATATAGATATCCTGTAATTAGTGTAGACAATACCGTTGTTTAGGGGATGGGGCATGGGATATAGGGCAGGGGAAATATCCTCTACGGCAAGCAGTGCTGCTGATCGCTCAAGTTTGCCTATCATCACTAAGTGGGGGAGAGCCCAAATGGTAGTGCTGTCAGCAACCTGCGCTTCTAGCTCTAAACGTTGTAAGGAACAAAATTCGCAAACAACATTTCTCTAGTTAGTTTTATGAAAAAACCATTTTTTACCCGACTGAAAGAATATCTATACGAAACTTATCAGTGGTACTTAGAGACGCCAGAGAGATCACTGGATCAGGCTTATAAAGCAGCGTTATTGATTAAGGCGTTAGAAGACGAGCACTTTGACGGGAAAAAAGTCTCTGCTGCTTCAAAAGGCTACAGCGAAAGCACCATGTCCTACTTCAGGGCAGACCTCAAGAAATATTTAAAGAATGCCCGACTCAGACTTGCAGAATTTAAGTTGAGTCGCTTTTGGATGAACCTGGCTGAACAAAACCTTTCAGAGCGGCAACTTGAAATCCGAGAGAACCAGAATCAATCTTACGCACTGCAAGTTGTTAGAGAAGACCCATCAGTCATTATTGAAAAGTTAAACTTTGTTGACCAAATTATAGAAAAATACAAAGATGAGGAAGATATTAATTTATCGTCTTCTCTGGTGAGAGTACCACAAAGCTCCAACGTGGCTGTACCGCTAAGCTCCAACAACGTTGTCAAAGTTGACAGTAGTAATCCAATTGCCAGAGAAACTGTAGTCTACGAGCCTAATTCTTCTAGAACTGTGGGTAGTAGCGACGTTATGTCAGATAAAACTGGTGTTTTGCCAAGGTCCATAGGGAGAACATTTGAACGAATTCAGCAAGAGTTAGATCCCAAAGCAGAACAGCAGGTTGTGCAAAATTTTCGCCAATCTAAAACGAAAACACTGATTGCCGTTAGATTTGTTTTAATTTTAATTATTGTCCCTATTCTAACTCAGCAGCTAAGTAAAGCGTTTCTAGTCGGGCCTATTGTTGACCGCATAAGAGAGCCTCACACAGCAGGAATCTTCATAAATGCCGATTTGGAAGAAGAGGCTTTCCGGGAACTGCAAATGTTCGAGGAATCGCTGAAGTTTAGAAACTTAATCGATCCAGTTCATGCCCTTTCTACAGAGCAGGTGGAGGAGAAAGTAAAAGGCAAAGCATCTGAGCTTAAGGAGGAATATCAGAGCAAGGGTGACAATGCTATCAAAAATGTCTTTGCCGATGCAGTCGGACTAGCAGCTTTTTGCTTTGTTTTAGTGACGAGGAGGAGAGAACTGCTGATTCTTAAATCCTTTATGGATGAGATTGTTTATGGTCTGAGCGACAGCGCTAAGGCTTTTGTGATTATCTTGTTCACAGATATGTTTGTAGGATTCCACTCTCCCCACGGCTGGGACGTGCTTTTGAAAGGAATTTCGATTCACTTAGGATTGCCAGAAAACGAAGCGTTTATAGGTCTATTTATCGCCACTTTCCCCGTAATCTTAGACACAATATTCAAGTATTGGATATTCCGTTACTTGAGCCGCATGTCTCCTTCAGCGGTAGCTACCTTGAGAAATATGAATGAGTAATAG
>CAZZWA010000374.1:0-6110 GCA_964657555.1 uncultured Microcoleus sp. | reverse complement strand
GCGATCGCCACAATTCCTGCGTCATGGCCCACTCCCCCGACTAAAGCGATTAGAGCATCATTACAGATTGTCATCTGAGATCCGGGCAATGCCCAAGCGATCGCCAACTCACTGCTCGCCTGTAGCTGTTGCACTATGCTGCGTGCTGCTTCTGTATCTGCCGGACGATCTACACCTGCTAATCCTAAGCAAATCGCCTCCACTCTTGAGGGCTCTGTGGATGCTATAGCTAGAGTAATCGCTGATTGAATTTCCCAATGAGCTGCCTTAACTCCTACACTGTGATAATTAGATGGGCCAGCTTCGCCACGACCTAACACTTTACCTGTGTCATCCAGGATAATACAAATAGTTTTGGTGCCTCCCCCATCTATTCCTAGTACCAAACTCATTGTTTCATCGTTACACTTACCAACTTATCCAGCTAGATTGCTGCCTGCTCTGCTTAAATCGTGTTTCTGAAGTGCTGCTTCATAAACATTGACCTTGTGGTTGAGTTCGCGGATGCGACGGGAAAGCAGACGAATGATATTTACAGCAATGCCCGGAGTTTCGTCAATCGCATCGTAGAGTTGCTGCTGAGTTAACATTAGACACTCACAGGATTCGAGTGTCGTCACCGAAGCAGAACGTGGTTCGGCATCAAACAAGGACATCTCACCAAAGCAAGTCCCCTGTTCCAGTTGCGCCAGATCGCGATCGCCAATGTGAACCCGTACCCTGCCAGAGATCACAATGTAGAGCGATCGCCCCTCTTGTCCCTCTGTAAAAATGATATGCTGCGCTGGAAACGATAGCTCATCCATCACCGAAGCTAGCCGCACCAGAAAATCATCCCGCAATTCTTGGAAAATGGGGACACCTCTGACAAATAATAGGCGCTCTACGCTGGTTAGCATTAGTCATCAGTCATGAATCATTGGTCATTTGTCATTTGCAAAGGACAATCGACAAAGAACAAAGGAGATTCCTACAATTCTGCCATCATCTGCTGCACTTGAGCTGCCACAAGGCGGTCTGGATCGTTTTTTAACACTGGCAGCATTTCATGTAGAGCGCGGGGCGAAGCTGCTCTCAAATAAGCTAGCACCGCTTCCCTGACAAAGCCAGTGGGATGGCGCAAACATACCAGCGTCTGTTCTGGCGTTAGACTCCATTTTGCCTGACGTGCCAAATGAAAACAACAAGCTAATGGCCAGTCCGAGAGAAAATGACGCAACTCCAGCAACCGACGCAGGCGATCGCTGGGACTCGTCGGTTGATATGGCACCACCTCGGCAAGGTTTTGCAGTTTTTCTGCTTCTGAGCGTCGATCCAAAACCCCCAGCAAGACTCGTTTCCTGGGAAGGTCTAGAATATTATCCAAAATTTCCAAACCCAGAGCGATATTTGAGCGCGACTCTGACTCTAAATTGAAAGCCGCCGCCTGAATAGCGCTAAAGGGGTAAAGAAACTTCATTAGCAAAAAACACCGTTCTACTACATCCGATTGCAAATCTCCTAGAGCTCGCAGCAGTAGATCGAGGGGTGTCAGATATCCGGTAGAGACAACCTGCGGATCGCTTAAGCTCGATAGTCCATTGTTAACTAACGACTGAGGTGCAACAGAAGGGAGAATATCTGCAACCACTGATAAATCAACGATCGCCGCATAAATCTGACCGAGAAACAACAATTCCTGCTCAATGAGCATCTCAATGCCGCTACGACCGAAGCGATCAAGGGTTCCCTCAATCCCTACTTCATTAGGCATCTTCAGCAAGATGCGGAGAATATTGCGGCGGGTCATACCCCAGCTCGTCATTAACACTTTCACTAGACGGTTGAGGGCTTCTGACGTTCCTATTTCACCCAAAGCTGTGAGAGCCTGAAGCTGTACTGTTTCCCCCGTGCGAATATCTTCTGCCAGTTCCACAAGTAGCGGAATACTTTCATCTCCCAGTCGCACCAGGGCACCTCTAGCAGTCGCTCTTGTAGATTTATATTGCAGCCCCCGCAGCAGGGAAGGATAGTATTCCTCCAGACGAGTACCAGCAATCACTTCCAGCAAAGCGCAACGCACTCGCAAGGAATCATCCTGCAACAGATTGGGAATATAAAGCCGCAACGCTTGCAAATAAGCAGCTTCTCCCAAAGCCCGACACCCCATTACCCGTTCTCGTTCTCTCGGGCTTGTGAGCATGCGCCGCAGAGTATTAGTAGCTTCTGCTTTTTCCGTAGGGTTTCCCAAGCGCAAAATTAAGGCAGCAGCAGTAGAGCGCACGATGGGATCGACACGCTCTTGTAAATAAGGTCTAAGAGTACTAATATCTGGCTCTAGTTCTGTCAACCAGACATAGCGGAGAGCGACGGCAAGGACTTCCGGTGGTGGTTTTTGTTCAATAAGAGCCTGGACAGAACTGAGATAAGCAGGGTTGGGATGCTCCAACATGGCTTCCAGACTCTGGCGTTGTAAGGCGGGAGAGAGCGCAAACAGCAGCGGCGAAAGGACTTCGCCGACATTGGGCGGGTCAATCTGGTAGAGGAGTTGAATGCAGGAGCGTTTATCAGCTTCTGTATTTCCTGGTTGCTCCAAGACTTCGACGACGGCGCGTTTGAGCGCTCGCAAATCTACATCGGAAAAACCCAGGCGAGAGCTTTGAGCGCTCTGGACAAGCAAGCTGACATAGCTAGAGCGCAGCAACCAGGCGGTGAATAGCCAAACTAAAGCAAGTACGATGATGATTGAGACAAAGACACGGCTCTGTAGATCAAAAAGGTCATATTTTGGCAGCAGCCAGGAAATGGCAGCAATGATCGCTAAAATACCGAGGCCGGTAGCACCAGTTGAGAGGGTTTGAGCTATGCCCCGCACGACAGCCTGAAGGGAGTTGCGAAAGTTTTCAGGGATTGGTTGGAAGAAAACAGGGCCAATGCTGGCAAGTAGGGTATAGCGGAGCAGCTCATCGATGAATTTGAGCGCTACGAGCCCCCAAAAGAATCCCACTACGCCGCTGAGTGCGATGAGGCCAAGGATAGCGATGGCGGCAGGCACTAACATAGCGGCCACAAAGACGCCTAACCGTTCGATGGCTCTGCTGGAGATAAACCACTGAGTAATGAGTTCAAAAACTCCAATAATACCGCCAAAAATGCCAAGGAATTGGGCAATCTGAGCAGTGTTGAGGTTTTGCTCTAATTGACCGAGATAGGTAAATTCAATTAGGAGGAAGAGGATCTGGCTCAGGATGAAGAAAGCAAACAGGGGAATGACATAGCGCTGTAGGGGACCGCGAATGCGGCGGGATGAATATTCCGGCTGCAATTCTTCGATAGCCCTCGCTGGTGAGTTGGGAAAAGCCTGTTGATAGCGCTGGCACAAAATGTACAGAATGCCTGCTCCCAACAGCATCATCACACCAGCTAGGATAATGATGTTGTAGAGCCCCATCTTGCTTCCCCCCATCCAACTTAATAACAGGGGCACGGAGAAACCGCTAAGCACATCAGCAACTAAAAGGCCACTGGAGATCAGCGGAAAGGTGCGCTTAATTTCCCTGATATTGAAGAGCTGGTTCGCACTAATGGAGGTATTGAGGTCGTTGAGGACATCGACAGCATCCACCCACAGCCGCAATAGAAAGACAGTGACTAGGGGGATAATTCTGCTTATGGCATCAGTATCTAACCCCAGACGAAACAGGAAGAGGGGGAGGGCCATTAAAGCAGCAACCGCCACGAGGAGCGATCGCAAGGGCACGATCCTAGAGAGCCAAGAATACAGAAGACCTAATCCTGAGCCAGTTAGAGCGCTGGCGATGTAAATAATCGGCAGTCGCTCTGCGCCGTACCTATCCAGGAACAGGGCAATAGCGCTGTATTCTAACCAAAGCAACCCGATGCTAGTGGTGATGTAGAAAGCGAACATTAATAATGTTCGCTCTCCTTCTTCTGGTCGGAGATTCACCCAATTCAGGATGCGCCCCATCCAGCCACCCCCTATCTGAAAGCGATTTTCCAGTTTCATTTGTATGTCGTCCTGAGTCATTAGTTAGGTGTTATTCGCTGCTAACGACTAACTAATGACCTCTTGACCAATGACCAATCTCGCTATTTTTTCGGAGCCAGCAGCATCATCATGTTACGACCTTCTTTTTTAGGAAGTTGCTGCACTTCCGCAACTTCCTGTAAATCAGTTGCCATCCGCTTGAGCAGAGCATCAGCTAGGTCGCTATGTTGAATTTCTCTACCTCGGAACGTGATCGTGGCTTTAACCTTATCTCCAGCCGCCAGAAAGCGACGAGCGCTGTTGACACGTACATTGTAGTCATGCTCTTCTATTTTGTAGCGCATCTTCACTTCCTTTACATCAGCCGTGTGCTGCTTTTTCCTCCTTTCCCGTTCTTCTTTTTCCTGCTCGTACTTATACTTGCCGTAGTTCATAATTCGGCAAACGGGCGGATCTGCTTTATCACTCAACAGGACGAGATCCAACTCTTTTTCCTCAGCTATGCGTAGAGCCTCCTGAGGCGTAATAATTCCCAGTTGAGCACCGTCAGTATCAATGACACGAATTTTAGGAAAACGAATCCTTTCGTTGATTTGGGGTAGATCGCGAGGAGTGCGTCTTTTCTCTGTCACAGGCGGCATGATGAGTATTTTTGTCGGTGGGTTGGAAACGATATGTGGTTAGTCTCTAGAGGCAAGAGGCAAGGCTGAAGGCTGTAGTAAGAACGTCTTTGCTAGTTGCAGTAGGCTGCAACTGAACTCCATAACTTATAACTCCTACCCAATTCCTAGCTTTTGGCCCCCAATCCCTAATTTGCAAACTTGTACTTGCCATTTTACTGAGTTTGCTCTAGGTTCACTATAGAGCTTTTCTAAATCTTCACAACAGAGGAGCCAGCAGCAAAAAAGCCCCTAGATACGGTAGCCATGGCGATCGCGGGAGCATGGGAGTGCTAGCTACTAGAATAAAAGTAAAGAACGCACAGAAGAGCTTTTACAGAACTAGTGAAATCTAAGGTCAGCGCGGTAAGTCAAGCTCTGCCGGAGGCGATCGCCTACCAGCAATGGCAGCAACAGGTTGGTAGTCAACGGGACTGGGTATGGCGGGGCTGGCAGACTCGCTACACGTATATCCGGGGAACTCAATCAGCCTATGATCAGGACGACCTAGACATCAAGTCTCCACCTTTAATCTTTTTACATGGTTTTGGAGCCTCCATTGGCCATTGGCGAAAAAATCTGGCGATCCTTGGACAGCATCATACAGTTTATGCACTGGATATGCTGGGGTTTGGAGCCTCCCAGAAAGCAGCAGTTACTTACAATGTTGACCTCTGGGTGGAGCAGGTTTATGATTTTTGGCGCACTTTTATCCAGCAGCCAGTTGTATTAGTGGGAAACTCGATTGGTTCCCTCGTCTGTGTAGCGGCAGCAGCAGCTCATCCTGAGATGGTCAAGGGCATCGTGATGCTGAGTTTGCCCGACCCATCAGTAGAAGAAGAAGCGATTCCGGACTGGCTGCAACCAGTGGTGGCAACAGTTAAAAGCATTGTGGCATCACCCATTCTACTTAAAACCGTTTTTTATGTGGTGAGAAGGCCATCTTTTGTCCGTCGATGGGCGGCGATCGCCTATGCTAATCCTGCTGCTGTCACTGATGAACTGGTGGAGATTCTCGCAGGGCCTGCCATTGATCGAGGTTCTGCTCAAGCCTTCTCTGCCTTGCTCAAGGCTATGACTAGTGCTAAGTTTGGCCCCAAGGTCAAAGCATTGCTACCCACTTTGAATATTCCCATGCTGCTCATTTGGGGCCGTCAAGACCGGATGGTTCCTCCTAGTCTGGCTCGTCAGTTCAGCAACCTCAATCCTAAAATCCGGCTAGTTGAGTTAGATAATGCTGGTCACTGTCCCCACGATGAGTGCCCTGACGAGATCAATCAGCTCTTGCTTGAGTGGCTCAACACTAGTCTGACGTCGGAAACCTGTTCCTGGGCGAGTCCTAACCCAAGTTGCTAGTTATAGCAGTCGAGGCATAGGTTAGGACGTGAGACACACGGCTGTATCTACTCGTTCACGCAGTTAGTTGCAAATAATCCTGGTTTGAAAATGCCTTGATTGCAGGT
>CAZZWA010000373.1:2561-6119 GCA_964657555.1 uncultured Microcoleus sp. | reverse complement strand
GCGATCGCTTAATAAATACATGATTTTGTGGAGATTTATTTAAAATGTCACTTGTCAAACGTTGTTTGGCCGAATTTATCGGTACATTCTGGCTAGTTTTTGGAGGATGTGGCAGTGCTGTGTTAGCAGCAGCCTTCATTGCCAATGACACAAAATTGGGTGTGAGTCCAGCAAGCGTCCCCTATCCGCTGGGGATTGGGTTAGTCGGTGTTTCTCTAGCTTTTGGTCTGACGTTGCTGACAATGGCTTATACCATTGGCCCCATCTCCGGTTGTCATATTAACCCCGCTGTTTCAATTGGTCTTTGGGCTGCCAAACGCTTCCCAGTAGCTGATCTCGCCCCTTACATCGGCGCGCAAGTGTTCGGTGGCATCTTCGGCGCTGGCGTCCTTTATTTGATCGCTAGTGGTAAGCCAGAATTCCAACTTGGCGGATTCGCCTCCAACGGTTACGGAGATCACTCTCCAGGACATTATTCATTGCTAGCTTGTTTAATCGCCGAGACTGTCCTGACCTTTTTCTTTTTGCTAGTTATCATAGCAGCTACTGATCGTCGCGCTCCTCTAGGGTTTGCGCCCCTTCCTATTGGTCTAGCACTAACACTAATTCATTTGATTAGTATTCCAGTGACCAATACATCAGTTAACCCAGCTCGGAGTACAGGGCCAGCAATTTTTGTGGGTAGTTGGGCAATTTCTCAGTTATGGCTGTTCTGGTTAGCCCCGATTCTGGGAGCATTGCTAGCAGGATTTCTTTACTCAAACGTGTTTAGCGAATCTGCTATAAAGGAGCAGCAGCGCCTTAAGGAGCCAGTCTAGATTCGCAGTTGTTGCCACTGTGAAGCTCTGATAACAGACTTCCTACTACTTGTAACAGCTTAGCAGAGGATATCCATACACACAGGCGGGAAAGTGGGAACCCCGCATAGACGGTGTGGGGAGACTAAACAATTAGCACCATTGCCAATTGCTCAGCTCAGGTGGATCGTCGCCGTTCTCTAAAATAAGGCGGTGGCGATCCGGCAAAGCATACTTACTATAAGGTGGGTACTGCTAACCTAATTGTTGGCTGCTGATTGCCTTTACTTGGCAGTACCCACCCGACTACTCAGAAATTAATGCAGGCTAGTACGTCCACTTCCAATTCTGAATCTCAGGCATATCCTCACCATACGTAGTGACGTAATGCTTGTGTTCAATGAGTTTGTCGCGGATGAACTGTTTGGCATAAGCAGCGACATATCCCAGTTTCGGCACCCGGTCAATCACGTCTCCTACTAGATGGAAGCGATCCAGATCGTTAAGGACAACCATATCAAAGGGTGTAGTGGTGGTTCCCTCTTCTTTATATCCCCGGACATGAATGTTTTCGTGGTTTGTCCGGCGGTAGGTTAGGCGATGGATCAACCAAGGGTAGCCATGATATGCAAAAATGACTGGCTTGTCAGTGGTAAAGATCGAGTCAAAGTCTTTATCACTCAAACCGTGAGGATGCTCAGTTTTGGGCTGAAGCGTCATTAGGTCAACCACGTTAACTACCCGAATCTTCAGGTCGGGAAAGTGTTGGCGGAGAATATCAACAGCAGCTAAGATCTCTAACGTGGGAATATCTCCAGCACAAGCCATCACAACATCCGGTTCAGTTCCTCGATCATTGCTCGCCCACTCCCAGATGCCAATTCCTGCTGTGCAGTGCTTGATAGCAGCATCCATATCTAGGTACTGCAACGCGGGTTGCTTCCCAGCAACTATGACATTGACATAGTTACGGCTGCGCAAACAATGATCAGTCACAGAGAGTAGGGTATTGGCATCCGGTGGTAGGTAAACCCGAACCACATCCGCTTTCTTATTGACGACGTGATCAATAAAGCCAGGGTCTTGGTGCGAAAAGCCATTGTGATCTTGCCGCCAAACGTGGGAAGTCAGCAGGTAGTTGAGGGAGGCAATGGGTCTGCGCCAAGGAATGTGGCGGCAACTCTCAAGCCACTTGGCGTGTTGATTGAACATCGAGTCTACGATGTGAATGAATGCTTCGTAGCAGGAGAAGAGGCCGTGGCGACCCGTTAGCAGATACCCTTCCAGCCAACCCTGACACAAATGTTCGCTCAAGACTTCCATCACCTGACCATCGGGGGAAACATTGGTGTCAATGTCAAGAATTTCGGCAGTGGACACCCGATTTGTCACCTCAAAGACAGCAGTGAGGCGATTCGAGGCAGTTTCGTCAGGCCCCATCAGCCGAAAATTGTGTCTGTTGAGTTTGATCACGTCCCTTAAGAAAGTTCCCATTACACGCGTTGCTTCCCCAATAATCGTGCCTGGGTTAGATACCTCAACAGCGTATTCCCGAAAGTCAGGTAGTTTCAGGTCTTTAAGCAGCAAGCCACCATTAGCGTGAGGATTTGCACCCATACGGCGATCGCCCTTGGGAGCCAGATCTGCCAATTCTGGAATCAGCGTCCCGTTCTCATCGAAGATTTCTTCTGGCTTATAGCTCTTCATCCAATCTTCCAGCAGTTTCAGGTGCTCGGGATTGCTAGCCATCTGTTCTAGGGGCACTTGGTGCGATCGCCAGTAATCCTCTGTTTTCTTCCCATCTACTTCTTTTGGCCCCGTCCAGCCCTTAGGAGACCGTAGGATAATCATCGGCCACTGCGGACGTTTGGAGTAACCATTCGTGCGAGCATCATTCTGGATTTCTTTAATCTCAGCAATGACTGTATCGAGGGTTCCTGCCATCAATTGATGCATGGTTTCAGGATCGCTTCCCTCTACAAAATAGGGCTTGTAGCCATAGCCGACAAACAGGCTCTCTAGTTCCTCGTGAGGAAGCCGCGCCAGCACTGTTGGTCCTGCAATCTTATAGCCATTCAGATGCAGGATGGGAAGAACAGCACCATCGCGTACTGGGTTGAGAAACTTGTTTGAATGCCAGCTGGTAGCAAGGGGGCCAGTCTCAGCTTCCCCGTCACCAACCACGCAGCCGACCAAAAGGTCAGGGTTGTCGAAGGCAGCACCGTAAGCATGAACGAGTGAATAACCCAATTCGCCCCCCTCGTTGATTGAGCCAGGAGTATCAGGCGCAGCATGGCTGGGGATACCACCAGGGAAAGAGAATTGTTTGAAGAGCTTTTTCATCCCTTGGGCATCCTGAGAGATGTTAGGGTAAAGTTCGCTGTAGGTGCCCTCTAGGTAAGTGTTAGCCACTATGCCAGGACCGCCATGTCCAGGACCAGTAATGTAAATGACGTTTAGATCGCGAGCCTTGATCAAGCGGTTGAAATGAACGTAGATAAAGTTAAGACCTGGAGTTGTACCCCAATGTCCAAGTAACCTAGGCTTGACATGCTCTATCTTCAGAGGTTCCTTAAGCAGTGGATTATCTAATAAATAGATTTGTCCAACCGAAAGGTAATTAGCCGCATGCCAGTAAGCGTTCATCTTACGCAGTTCTTCGGCACTAAGGGGAGGCTTTGTCTGAACCAAAGTTGCTACTGTCATAACTCTAATTAGGTAATTTTCAGGGTCGGCCACAAAAGAAAGTTGTCTTTAGTTT
>CAZZWA010000373.1:0-2461 GCA_964657555.1 uncultured Microcoleus sp. | reverse complement strand
AGATATGGGATGAGGAGGTGCAGTTTGTTAACTTGCAACAGTAATTACAAGCTTGCCGACCACACGGCCCTTTTCACTATCAGAATGGGCAGCAGCTACCTCAGATAGTGGATAAGTTCGCTCGATAATTGAGCGCAGCCTGCCTGCTTCAATCAGCTGCTTGAGGTAAACCAAATCTTTGCTGTTGGATTGGGCAAGAATGAGTTTGGCTTTTTTCCCAGGCAAAAGAAACGTGAGCAAACCTTGCACCAAGTTATCTGGATTGGGCAAAGTGGAAATGTAAACACCGTTAGGCTGCAAAATATTTTGGCTTTCCGAAAAGGATTTCTTGCCCACTGCATCAAAAACAATGTCGTACTTTGCCGTGTCTTTGGTCAAGTCTTGTTGTGTGTAATCGATAACGCGGTCAGCGCCTAAAGACTTGATTAAGTCTACATTCTTCGTGCTGCTAATTGCTGTTACTTCAGTATCTAAAGCTTTAGCAATTTGCACCGCAAAGCTACCTACTCCACCAGAAGCACCGTTGATCAATACCTTGTGTCCCTGCTGGATCTGGCCATTGTCTCGCAAAGCTTGTAGGGCGGTGATGGCTGCCAGAGGAACAGCAGCGGCTTGTTCGTGAGTTATATTGCTGGGTTTGAGGCTAGCTACTTTTTCTGCTACGGCGGCATATTCTGCATAAGCCCCTCCAGGTAAGCCAGCTTGGTATGCATACACCAAGTCTCCCGTTTTAAATCCCGTGACTGTTGCACCTACTGCCACAACTTCTCCTGAAATATCAAAGCCCAAAATCTTTGGGAAGTGGTAACCCGTCAATAATTGCAGTTGTCCGGCGCGGATTTTCCAATCGATAGGGTTGACACTGGTGGCATAAACTTTGACTAATAACTCATCAGGTTTAATCTGAGGCTTTTCAACATCTGTATACTGTAAGACTTCAGTCGAGCCATACTGGTTAATAATGACAGCTTTCATAAACTTATTATCCTCACTCTTGATCTAATACAGAGCTATCAACAACTTACTCAGCACTGATAAATTTGACCCTGCCTTCAGGAGAGGAAACCTCAAAAAAACTCACCTGGGCGTTTCAAGCTGAACTACTCATCCATTTACCAACTGGCAGATATTCTCTGGCACAACATTTCTGGTACTCTCTGTTTAGTATATGCAATTTACTATGAGTAAATTGCATAAATAGTCTTTTTTGACAAATTCAGCAACGGTAGACGCATAGTAGCAGATGCTGCTCAGATCATCAGTCTTAAGGAGTAAAACGAGGTAGAAGTTTAATGGTAAATATGCCTCTTACATGTAAACCAACTGTGATAGTGACGAGGAAATTACCTCAAGCAGTAGAAACTCGTCTAGCCCAAGACTACACGCCCCGATTTAATCACAGTGACCAACTCTACACTTCTGAAGAATTAATTGCCGCATCTAGCGGAGCTGATGCGCTACTAGTTACAGGTCAGGATCACCTGACCGCAGATGTGATCGCTAAATTGCCAGATAGCATTCGGGCGATCGCTACGTTCTCAGTAGGATACGAACATATCGACCTAGAGGCAACTAGAAAACGGGGCATTCTCGTTACCAATACTCCTGATGTCCTGACAGATGCGACAGCAGATATCACTCTGCTACTACTGCTAGGTGCAGCCCGCCGTGCCAGTGAGGGTGAGGCAATAGTTCGTCAAGGAAGATGGTCAGGTTCTCGACCAACGGAGTTACTCGGAGTTCAGGTGACGGGTAAGCGACTCGGCATTCTTGGCATGGGCCGCATCGGTCAGGCTGTCGCCCATCGGGCACGAGCATTTAACATGGAAATTCACTACAGCAACCGTCACCGACTGCCATCAGAACGGGAGTTTGGTGCCATCTTTCACGCTGATCCAGATGAGTTGCTGCGATCTAGCGATTTTTTCTCGCTCCATAGTCCAGCAACTCCAGAAACCATCAATTTCTTGAATGCGCAACGGATGGCGCTACTTCCTGATGGCGCAGTTGTGATTAATGCCGCAAGGGGGTCTTTGGTAAACGATGAGGATCTAATTGCTGCCTTGAAATCTGGCAAGATTGCGGCGGTTGGTCTTGATGTTTATAACGGCGAACCCAATATCCATCCGGCCTATCGGACTTTGCCCAACACCTTCCTATTGCCTCATCTTGGCAGTGCCACAACAGAAACACGCATTCAAATGGGATTTACTGCTCTAGATAATCTTGATGCTATTTTTGCCGGACGAGAGCCACCTAATTCGGTAAGCTGATCCTCTGGTTGAAGCGCAGAGGCTTTCTTGGAGATAGAACATAGGGTTCTGATTAGGAATCAGATCGTATCCGGCTTGCCCATAATACAGTTCTTGTTTTTTACTAATAGCTAAGTAAGTAGACTGAGATCTTGCACCTACCCGATGACCCGCCAGGGAATTAATTCCCTGGCTAATAGCGAAATTCC
>CAZZWA010000372.1:0-6135 GCA_964657555.1 uncultured Microcoleus sp. | reverse complement strand
GCACGTATAAAGTCTGGGTTTGCCGCCGATAAATTGTGTCTGCATGAATCTCGTAAGTTCTAAATCCAGAAATCCATTTCGTTCTGCCGTGGGGGTCAACAATGGCAGAATAGCCGGTATTTGTGGCTCGAACTGCCCAACGATCAGTTTCAATTGCTCGCATCACATCCTGCGCATGATGCTGCGCTGGCATTTCTTGACTGTAATGAGCATCATTAGCAGCACTCAGAATAAATTGCCCACCTGCTGCTGCCTGATATCGGAAATGTTCAGCGAAGGCAGAGTCATAACAAATACTGGCGATCGCTCTACCGAAGGGCGTATCAAACAACTGTTTTGGCTGACCGGGAACCATGTGAGCATCCAATGGTGAAAGCTTGTCAACAAGGCCACCTAAAACTTGCTCAAAGGGAATGTACTCGCCTAAAGGTACAAGCTTCTCTTTGTCATAGCGGCTGAAAATTTTGCCTTTGCCAGCCACGGTAAAAAGACTATTGGTGATGCTACTTCCTTGGTCACCAAATGCTCCCAACCAAACAACTGTACCTTTTTCTAGAACAGCTGAGTAGAAAGAACCACCCACAAGGTCATCCCAGCGAAACGGCAAAGCGCTTTCTGGTGTTAAAACTGCATCCACTCCCTGTTTTGCCAACGTCTGATAGCCGCTGGTGTATCCTTTTATAGCGCGACGCCACCCACCTGGATAAAGCTTGATTTCATTGGGGATATTGCCTTGAATAATGCCCACCTTTAAAGCTGCTGCTGCTGGTTGAATTAGCGGACGGTTGTATAGATCAAATCCTATCAAGTGCAAAATTAAGCACAGAGCAACAGGCAAAAGCAGCCTTTTGACTTTTTCTTTTTGACTGATAATCCATGCTTGAGCAATTAAGCCGTTTACCGCCACCATTGTAGCTGTCACAGCTGTAGGGCCAGATATTTGACCAAGGTGCAAAATTGCTAAGTTGTGGGGACTTTGGGTGTAAGACAGGGAAGTCCACCACAGAGATCCTAGACTCCACAGGCTTTCTAGACCGCACCAGAAGGCAACGCCTATAAGAACTAAGGCGGATGAACGCGGATGAACGTAAAGGGGAGATCTGCGTCCATCTGCGTTCATTGCGCAAAGCAAAGCTGCTCTCATACAAGCTGCCCAAGCAGCGGCTAAGGCCGCCCCCCAGAGGGTGATGAAGCTCCAGCAGAACAGGGCGATCGCTAAACTTGCTAGCCAGGGCACTCCCATCCAGGTCATCGGGTGAATCCCGGTAATCCAGAATAGAGCAACACTATGGTAGCCGATACCCCAAACTAAACCAGTCAAGAGTGAAGAGCGCCAACTGCCTCGCCCCTCAACCACCAAAACCCAAAGGGGAGCTAAGGCAATCCAGGCCAGAGGCCAAGCTGACACTGGGGCGGTGGTTATCCCCATCAAGATCCCACTCGCTAAGGCAATGAGGAGAGAGTAGTCCCAAGAGAATTTCTCCTCTGCCTCCATAGGCGAGACACCTATGCTACGAGCTTGGTGACTATTCTGCTTCTTCCTCATCTCCATTAGAAGGTGGAACCAAGGCCACTGCGGCGATCGCATCATCTTCATCCAGACGTTGCAATCTCACGCCAGTCGCCATACGGGATTGAAGAGAAATCGCCTTGACTGCCTGACGGATAATAATGCCCCGACTGGTCACCATCATTAACTCATCCTCATCGCTGACGACTCTGAGAGCTGCTAGCTTATCTTGACTTTTGCGGAACTTGGTAGCGACTAATCCCATACCAGCCCGATTTTGCAGCCGGAACTGGGACACCGGCACTCGCTTGCCGTATCCTCCCATTGTAATCACCAGTACCCACGGGCCATGGCCGTTGGTGATGGGGACATCTTCAGCTGTTGGCTCAGATTCCTCACCTGTCTCGCTCCCGCCTATAGGGGAGGCTGCCGCTTGAGTAATATTGGCTACCACTGAACTTGGCAGGATATCCATGCTAATCAGTTCGTCCTTGTCCCGTAGCGCCATTGCCCTCACACCCCGCGTTGCTCGACCGAGGGGACGCAGTTGCTCGTGGTCAGTTCTAAAGTGAATTGCCATGCCTTGGCGCGAACCGATGACGATGCTGTGATCTCCCTTAGCGCGCTGTACCCACCGTAATTGGTCTCCTTCTTCGAGGGAAATAGCAATCAGCCCATTGGCTCGGATATTACTGAAAGCAGCCAGTTCTGTCTTTTTAATGTATCCGCCCTTAGTCAACATCACTAGGTACTCATCGCTAGTGAACTCAGTCACGGGCACAACTGAGGTAATTTTCTCTTCTCGTGGGATGGGTAGCATTTGCACAATGGGGGTGCCCCGACTAGTGCGCGACCCAATGGGAATTTGGTAAGCTTTGAGGCAGTAGACGACACCGCGATCGCTAAATAACAAAACACTGTCGTGGTCGCAGCAGGTGAGGAAATGATCGACGCCGTCATCCTCTTTCATCTTAGTTGCTGCCTTGCCTCTTGTGGCGCGGCTTTGCGCCTCAAATGTGTTGACTGGCATCCGCTTGATATATCCCTGCTCTGTCAGCAGAATCAAGGCTTTTTCATTAGCGATTAGGTCTGTATCGTCAAGCTCACCCTCCGCATGTTCGATCACCGTGCGTCGGGGTGTCGCGTAAGTGGTTTTTAATTCCTGCACCTCGGTTTCGATGATCTCCAAGATGCGCTCTCTTCTCGCCAGAATATCCTGCAAATCTGCAATCCTGAGTTGCAATTCTTCATGTTCCTGCCGAATTTTCTCAGCTTCTAGGGCGGTCAGGCGTCGCAGTTGCATCTGGAGAATGGCATCCGCTTGCGCTTCTGAAAGCCCATAATTGGTAATCATTTCTGACTTAGCGGTAGGAGCATCAGCCGCGCTGCGGATCAGCTCGATCATAGCGTCCAAGTGCAGTAGAGCAGTCAGCAATCCCTGGAGAAGGTGGGCTCGTTCTTCTGCTTTACGGAGTTCGTAGCGAGTGCGCCTAGTGATTGCTTCAATTCTAAAATCGAGGAAGACGCTGAGGAACTGTTTGAGGGTGAGTAGCTGGGGTTCTCCGTTTACCAAAGCCAGCATATTCGCCCCAAAGTTGGCTTGTATGGGTGTTTGCTTGTACAGATTGTTAAGGACAACGCGGGGATAGGCATCCCGCTTCAGTTCAATCACGATCCGCATGCCGTCGCGATCGCTCTCATCCCGGATATCTGCAATCCCCTCCAGCCGCTTTTCGTTGACCATTTCCGCGATCTTTTCAATCAGCGCTGCTTTATTGGTCTGGTAGGGCAGCTGGGTGATGATTATTGCTTCCCTGTCCGGACGCCCTCGGTGTGAAATTGTTTCGATTTCGGCCACACCTCGCATTGTGATGGAGCCGCGACCTGTGGTGTATGCTTCCTTAATGGCAGACACTCCCAGAATTTGACCGCCTGTGGGGAAGTCGGGGCCTGGGATATACTGCATCAGACCGATGTCGGTAATTTCTGGGTTGTGGATCAGCGCGACAACGCCATCAATCAGTTCTCCGAGGTTGTGAGGTGGGATATTTGTCGCCATCCCCACTGCAATCCCTGAGGAACCGTTGAGCAACAACTGGGGGAGACGTGATGGTAATACTAGGGGCTCTTGCTGGGAACCATCGAAGTTATCGCCAAAGTCTACTGTTTCCGACTCAATATCCCGCAACAAAGATTCGCCTGTGAGAGCGTGCAGGCGGCACTCGGTGTAGCGCATTGCCGCTGGTGGGTCGTTGTCAATTGAACCGAAGTTACCGTGACCATTAATCAGCGGCTCCCGCATGGAGAAATCCTGCGCCATCCGCACTAAAGCGTCGTACACAGCAGTGTCACCGTGGGGATGGTATTTACCCAAGACTTCCCCCACCACACGAGCACATTTGCGGAAAGGACGGTCATGAGTGAGACCCAGCTCGTGCATCGCATAGAGAATCCGTCGATGCACAGGTTTCAGACCATCCCTAGCATCTGGGAGTGCCCGACCAACAATCACGCTCATCGCGTATTCCAGGTAAGATCGGGACATTTCGTTCCCTAAATCCGTGGGAATAATCCGCTCTTGGGGACGCTCCTGGGAATAGGTCATACAGCGAAAAACTCCAAAAATGTAGAGTAATAGCAGAAATTACGCAAAAACTTACAAAAAGTTCTGCTTTAGTTCCAAAAAGGCATAAATTATACTAAAATCTTATCACATTCTGCCCATTCTTTGTGGTTAGGAGAGGAGGCTGTCTCGTACCAAATTCGGTTTCTGTAAACCACGCTCTTGAGAATGTCGGAGAGCTTTCGGAGTAGAGAAGATAAAAGAGGTTTAAAAATCTCTATTAAGCAACTTTTTTAGTAAAGCTGAATAGTCAGAAATAGCTCATTAATTTAATAGTTGAATGCTCGCTGATGGCGATCGCTCAAACACGTATAGAGAGGTCATAAAAATGAAAGCTGCATTTGTTCCCGCAGTTAATGGCAAATGGGAAGTCAAAGAAGTGCCAACACCAGAACCTGGGCTCAATCAGGTTTTAATCAAGATTCAGGCCAGTGGACTTTGCTATAGCGATGTTCACATCACAAAAGGCCAGATTCCGACCCAATTTCCGCGCACGCTGGGTCACGAACCAGTGGGTGAGATTGTGGCAATTGGTGAAGGGGTAAGAACGCGTCAAGTGGGCGACCGTGTAGGCGTTATTTGGGTGCAAGCCTCGTGCGATCGCTGTGAGTGGTGCTTGCGCGGTAAGACGATGTTCTGCGCCCAGCAAATCGGTACTGGTCTCCAAACTCAGGGAAGCCATGCTGAATACATGCTTGCCTACGCCGATGCCACAATGTTGTTACCAGATGGATTGTCTTCCGAACAGGCCGCCCCAATTTTCTGTGCTGGTTACACTGTTTGGAGTGGTCTGCGGATTGCCGAACCGAAGCCGCACGAGCGGGTTGCAGTCCTGGGAATTGGCGGACTAGGACACTTGGCAGTGCAGTATGCCAAAGCTGCTGGGTTCGAGACCATCGCTATCACTCGCTCTCAAGATAAACAGAAGCTCGTGCGTCACCTAGGAGCAGACGAAGTTGTGGCAGATGGTAAGGCGTTACGTGCTGCTGGAGGAGCTGATGTCATCCTGGCAACCAGTAATTCTTATAAATCCACCACTGAAGTGTTGAAGGGTTTGCGACCCGAGGGACGCTTGGTGTTGATGGGCATCTCAGATGAACTGCTAGAAGTATCGGCTGAGCTGATCTACAATCGCAGTCGAATCATTGGCTCAGGGCAAAATAGCAACGAATATCTTTACGAGGCACTTGACTATGTGGCTAAAGGCAAGGTGAAAGTGATTGCTGAAACCTACTCTTTGAACGATATCAGCCGCGTTTATGAGAGAGTTGCCAATGGTGAGGTGCGCTTCCGGGCAGTCATTGTGAATTGACTCTATTGCAAAGTATCTTGGTTGAAACTGCACTCAGGAGTAAGTGATGGCCAGCACAATTTTAGTGATGGGTGCCACAGGCAACGTTGGCTCTCAAGTTGTCAAACAACTAGATGCTGTCGGAGCCAACGTCCGTGCAGCTGTGCGTTCCCCACTGAAGGCAGAGGCACTAAAAAGTGATAATGTCTCCCTTACCGAATTTGACACAGACAAGCCAGAAACAATTGAGGCAGCGTTCCAAGGCATTGACTCATATCTTGCATCTAGCCTTGGCGAATGAAATTCGCGGCTATACAGACAAAGTCCGCCTGCGCGGAATAACGAAAAATCAACGCTTTTGAAACCTGCGCAGGCAGGTTTCGTGTGTGTAGCTGCGGTTTCAAACGCCTGGTGCAAGATGTCAGTTGATCAGAAAATTGGGTCTAATACCCCGTTCTTCTAGAACGGCTTTCTTGATTTTGGATTAATAGCAACAGACCCGTAAATGCCTTAGGAGACAGAGGACTTGTGCCAAAGTGAATCACAATTGAGTGAGTCGAGGAACTGTAGAGACAGCAATGTCTTTACAGATATAGAAACCCCAGGTTTCAGGGTGATCTAGAATCCTCGTGCTGAAGGCCGAGGAGTGTCAACTAACGCTCAGTTGCTTAATCTGAGTAGGAGTGCGCTGTTTCCCTACAGCTTGGCGGC
>CAZZWA010000371.1:0-6142 GCA_964657555.1 uncultured Microcoleus sp. | reverse complement strand
ATGGATGTACGCCTCCCCTGCTCAAGAACAGCCTAGCACCAACGAAATCTGAATACTTGATCGATGCTCTAGGAATGAGGGCAGATAGTGAAGCGCTTGCGAATCAGGGAAGCACCATGCCTAAGAGATGGGAGAGAAAAAGCGTCCCAACTTTGCAGAAATTAGATATTTTGGATCGTTACAGATTTGGTAACAACTCACCAAGATAGTTTTGAGATAGGTTATGACTGTATAAGCATAGTGCAATTTGATACGAGATGCTTGCAATAGTCGGGTGCATGTTGTGTCTCCTGTAGGTAGGGTTACGGTAGCATCTCAATTTAGCAACAGAACACAGATTTTTAAGTCGAGACAAAATGAAACTACATCTAGCGATTAAAGCAGTGCTGATTGGTTTATCTTTCAGCGTGCTAGCAACTCCACAAGCTAAAGCTGCTAGCTTTAGCTTTACGAAAATTGCCGAAGTGACTGGCCCATCGGCTCCAGATTCCTTCATTTACGCTGCTATTAACAATAAGGGAGAAGTGGCTTTTGAAGATTACTATGGCTCAGGAAAAGGTTCCGCTATCCGTACTGGTAACGGGGGACTTCTGAGTACCTATGCCGACAGTCACAACCCCGTCTTCTCTGGTGACTTATTTACTCCTTCCATTAACGATGCGGGAACAGTTGCCTATGAAAGTATTGGTTCGAGTACCTTAATAAAATCAGGGATCTACACTGGCTCGACAGGTCATTTAATTGCTAAGGGTGACGATCTTTCCCTAGCTCCCTCACTCAATAATCAGGGACAGGTAGTGTTTACTAATAACCTATCTGCGATTGGTGAACCAAGCAGTCAAGGCATCTTGGTCAGTACCCCAGGACAGAGCCTCAACGCGATCGCTGACAACAATAGCTTCTTCAAAAGTTTTGGGTTTCCTGTGATTAACGATTTGGGAACAGTTGCTTTTGAGGCTTCCTTGAAAGATCCGGGAGGATATGGAATCTACAAGCGTGAAGGAGGAATACTTAAAAAAATTGTCGATACCAACGATCAGTCAATTGCCTTTGGTGCCCCTGCAATTAATAACAAGGGAAAAGTGGCCTTTGGTGGCTGGGATTCCTATGGAGATCAACAATATATCTACACTAGTAGCGGAGGGGGTGCGGCACCTACCATCGTTGCCGACACTAGTGGCCCTTTTCAGGATTTATACTCTCCGTTCAATCCTACAACCGTCGCCATCAACGATCTGGGAACAGTTGCCTTTTGGGCTGGCTTGGATTCAGGGGGTGAAGGCATTTTCACTGGGCCAGATCTGTTAAATAATAAAGTTATTGCCACTGGCGATTCCTTGTTCGGTTCTACAGTGACATCCGTTGATTTTTATCGAGAAGGGTTGAATGATCAAGGTCAAATTGCGTTCGTTGCTGACCTTGCTAACGGGGCTGAAGTCGTTGCCCGCGCCAATCCTTTCACTTTCATCAAACCCCAAGTTTGCCAAAATATTATCTGTGCCCTTAACATTAGTGGAATTCAATCATCAGTGACAGCAACTGGCCTCAATGTTCTGCCACAGCAACTAACATTCAGTCAACAGACAGATGCTTTCTCAACACAGGTGAAAGATGTTCCTGAGTCGAATTCTAATTTTGCCCTGCTCGTTGTCATTGGGTCACTGGGAATAATACTACGCAAGCGACAGCAGCATGTTGTTTAAAGAGCCAAAAGCATCTATCCTTTCCATAACAAACTTGAAACAGTTCAACTCTTAGGTTGCTGATCAGGCGGACGCCCCATCTCAAACAGATCCCGCGTGCGCGTATACCAGCTTCCTGAGAGACGCCCGATCGCATGCAGCTTGGTGACATCTATTGTAGTCTGAGGTGTTAGCAAATCGTCGCGAATATGCCACAGCAACACCTCAGCAATTATCAAGCCAGATTGGCTGCTTTCATGTCCCAGATAAATCACCTGCTTCATCTGGCACTCAATATTAATCGGTGACTCAGCAATTCGCGGTGCACGCACCCGTTTTGAGGGAATCGGTGTCAGTCCTGCCGCTTTAAACTCATCAACTTCCGGCGGAAATTCGGCACTGGTAGCGTTCATCTGCTCCCCTAGCTCTTCGACAGCTAAATTGACCACCAGTTCCCCAGACTGCTCCGCATTCGCTAACGTATCCTTTTTCACCCCACGCCGCAAACCGCAGGAGATAGCTAGAGTGGGTGGCGCGGCTGCCACACCCATAAAGAAGCTGAAAGGTGCAACATTGGGTATGCCGTCCTCAGAGATTGTTGAAACCCAAGCGATCGGTCGGGGAACAATCGAGCCGATTAGTAATTGATAGCTATTTCTGGAGTCGATTTGGGAGGGATCAATAATCATTTACTTCTTCCTCAAGAATCTTACCATAAGTGTCTATTGATCAGATTAGACTTTGTCAAAATAGAGAAGGTAGAAACGCCAGAGAACAGGCAATCAACGCCCAGATACATAAGCGCTGAAAATCTGACTCATCAACTGCCACTTTCATTTGCACCATTGATATCACCAGGGAAACTAGCAGTACCACAAACAGAAAAGCGTATCTAAAACCCCACATTATCCATCCTGACCATTTATTGCAAGTTATTTACACAATCACCTAAACCATTGGTTCATTAATCTGAAGGGCAACCACGAGGGATTGCCCCTACGAAAAATCAAGATTTCTGGAATTACTGGACTGGCGCTCTAGGCTGAAAGTAAGTGAGAGCAAATCCAGTCATTTACTCCCATAAAGACCCCTCAAACCTCTCTCCCACGAAGGGCGAGAGAATAGAGAGCAAGCGCTAAAATCTTTCACCTCCTCTTTTTAAGGAGGGGGTGAGGGTGGGAAATCTGTGAAACTTCGTATTCAGTTTATAGTACGGCATTCCGAAATATTTGCTGTGGTTTTAGTACAAATAAGTTGCCTAACTGAGAGCTTGCACCTGGCGGTTGAAACCGCAGCTACGCCAACCCCCTACCCTACGGTCAGGCTTCGCCTATAGAAGAAGGGAAGCACAAGTAGATCCGTTTTTATTCAAACGAAACCTACTGGCGCAGGTGACGAAACCCTTGATTTTCCGTGAATCCGCGTCAGCAGACTTAGTTTATCTAGCCCTAGAATTCTACTCTAAGGGCTGGCTGCAAGATCTCAGTAGGGGCAATCCCCCGTGGTGGTTTCCTGAGCCCTGTCGAAGAATACCCCATTGGGTTGGTTGTAGGGGTAGTGTTTTTGTGCCTCATCCCCTTGTAGGTGAGCGTGAACACGCAACATTTCTGTAAACTAACCATGTCTACATACTTGTGGAAGTATCTCTAAAATCTGCCCTCCTTTAAAACTATGCCTAAAGCTAAGAAAGCTGCCACAGAAATTCACCTCGACGACCAGCAATACTATTTCAACCGAGAGCTGAGTTGGTTGGAGTTTAATAGTCGAGTGCTGCATGAGGCGATAGATCGCCGAACTCCACTTTTGGAACGTGTGAAATTTGTAGCCATCTTCAGTTCCAATCTGGATGAGTTTTTCATGGTGCGCGTAGCCAGTCTACAGCAGCAAGTGGAAGCTCAGATCAGTACCCTAACACCGGATGGGCGCACTCCTAAGCAACAGCTTGATGAGATTAGCAAGCGCCTGCATCCAATGGTGAACCAGTTGCAAGAGTTGATAGAAAAAGAACTACTGCCTCAGTTGTCAGCAGAAGGGGTTCACATGCTGAAGTATATCGATCTCAATCAGAAGCAGCGCCTCTATTTACAGCATTACTTTGAAGAGCGCGTCTTTCCCCTCTTGACGCCACTGGCCGTTGATCCCACCCATCCGTTTCCCCTGATGTCTAACCTGAGCCTGAATTTAGCAGTGGTAGTCAAAGACCCTGAAACTGAGCAAGAGCAATTTACCAGGGTAAAAGTGCCCAATAGTCTGCCCCGATTTGTGCCACTGCCTCAGGAGTTGCATCCACAAAGCGATCGCCCTAGTGTCTGGGTTGGCGTTCCATTAGAACAGGTGATTGCTGACAATTTAGAGCCGTTGTTTCCAGGAATGAATATCCAAGAGCATCACCTGTTCCGCATTACCCTGGATGCAGATTTGAGAGTGCAGGAGGATGAAGCCGATGACCTCGTATTAGCACTTGAGGCGGAATTACACCGACGCAGTTTTGGTGGTTCTGTCGTTAGGCTACAAATTCCTCCCTCAATCTCTGCTTTTGTGCGGCAGACTTTGGTACATGGAATGAAGCTAGATGAGACGGATATCTATGAGACAACTGGGTGGCTAGGTTTGCGGGATCTGATGTCGTTGATGGCATTACCTCTCCCTCACCTCAAAGACTCCCCCTGGACACCTGCCATCCCTCGCCGATTGCGGTGGTTAAATAATCCATCCCTGGAAAGAGAAGACGGTGAGGATATTTTCTCGGTGATTCGCCAACAAGATCTGCTCGTACATCACCCCTACGAGTCCTTCAGCGCATCCGTAGAAAATTTCATTACTCATGCAGCTCACGACCCTGATGTGCAGGGAATTAAAATGACACTCTACCGCACCTCTGGTGATTCACCCATTATCAGAGCTTTAATTGCTGCTGCACAGAATGGTAAGCAGGTAGCTGCTTTAGTAGAAATCAAAGCTCGTTTTGATGAAGAGAGCAACATCAATTGGGCAAACGAGTTAGAACAAGCTGGTGTGCATGTAGTGTACGGAGTGATGGGGCTTAAGACTCATACCAAGGTTGTACTGGTTGTTCGTCAAGAAGGAGAGCGCCTGCGCCGCTATGTCCACATTGGCACGGGTAATTATAATCCCAAGACAGCAAAACTTTACACCGACTTAGGTTTGTTGAGCTGCCGGGAAGAGCTTGGTGCTGACTTGACTGATTTGTTCAACTACCTAACAGGTTTCTCTAAACAGAAGTCTTACCGCAAGCTGTTGGTGGCTCCCGTGACACTGCGCGATCGCCTAGTTGCCCTGATCCAACGGGAGACTAAGCACTGTCACAACGGTCACTCCGGTCGCATCATTGCCAAGATGAACGCGCTAGTTGACCCCCAAATCATCAAAACCTTGTATGAAGCCTCTCAGGCTGGAGTGCAAATCGACCTGATTGTACGCGGCATTTGCTGCTTGCTCCCTGGTGTTGAAGGTGTGAGCGACAATATCCGAGTTATCAGTATCGTCGGTCGCTACTTAGAACATTCCCGGATCTTTCACTTCCATAATAATGGTCAAGAGGAGGTATTTATCGGCAGTGCCGACTGGATGACTCGCAACCTGGATCAACGGGTTGAGGCAGTGACCCCTGTGGAAGACCCCGATAGTGCCAAAGAGTTGAAGGAGATCCTGAACATCCTATTAGCAGACAATCGCCAAGCTTGGGAGCTTCAGGCTAATGGCTCCTACCTCCAGCGTCACCCAAGTGATGGTAATCCAGAGCATAGTGCCCAGCAAATACTAACAGAGCGGTATAGCGAAAAGTCAAAAGTCAAAAGTCAAAGAGGGTCATTTAAGCTACAAACCCCTGAATAAATTCAGGGAATGCCAAAAATGCGTAACGTCCTGATGACTCAATACAGTTCAGTTAGGGACTTTTCTCATCTAAACCTTTGATCCCCCCTAGAGCATCAGTCAAGTATTCAGAGATCGGTGGTGCTAAGGAGGGGGAGACAACGGGACAAGAGTATCGGTTCATTAATCAAAATTAGGGGTAGGGGCGAAGCAGACGTGCGATAGTTTATGGCTCAAACCCTAGCTTTTTTGTCCGTAGGCGTTAGCCTTCCCGCAGGGTATGCTTCGCACCTTCAGGGTAAAAACGCCCTAACGACTATTACTAGACCGGCGTTCAAGGGGAATTTTCACGCGCTAACTGAACCGCCTATGGCCTTATAACTTGCCCTTGGCTTTAGCTATGCGGTCATAATTACGAATTCCAAATTGTCGCGCAGCGACAAGACCAATTCCTACAACCTACATTCCCTGACCTTTAGGCGATGGGTTAGTTTAAAAAATTGAGTAAGTTATTGCTGAGACTTCACCGCCCAAAGGGTGGAGTTATGATCAATGAAATCCTCATCCGACTAACCGATCAAGAACGCTAGCTGAGAGGTACTCCCATGCTGGAGTGGAAATTGGTC
>CAZZWA010000370.1:0-6152 GCA_964657555.1 uncultured Microcoleus sp. | reverse complement strand
GGACTTTGACCGTGCTTAGCAGTGAGCACTACCAAAGTGGAGTCAAACAAATTATCTGCCTTGAGGGTATCCAGAATCTGGCCGATGCTGGCATCGGTGTGAGAAAGAGCATCCTTTAGATCTGCACTAGGCACTCCGTTATCAATGCCGCCTACCGCAGCTTTTTGGGCAACGCTGACTGCTTGGAAATTCACCGCGAACAGGTTAGGTACTTTGGTTTTGGTTGTTCCCAAAGGATCTAAGCCGTTGATTTCATTCAAAATGGCATTCACCTTCAGATCGTCGTAGGCTTTAACCAGACTGCCATCACCACCAGGTTTGCTGTTGTAGGATTTGGTAATGTCGTTATTGGCGGTTGGGTCGTTTACCAACTTACCGTTTTGGACGGAGACTTGAGTGGCATTAATCTCCGGAGAATAGACTTCGTCGATGGCGTTGCCTGTCGGACCTTCAGCAATCGTATAGGCAGCAGGGTGTTTGTCTGAGAAAGCGGTATACAACCCAGCATTGTGGGCAACGTCGAAAATCGTGTTGACTTGGTTGTAGTTCCAAGGATAGACGGGTTGGCAAGTGCCACTGCTACAGTCTTGAGGCAACTTTGTGACGTCAATGCTGCCTTTACCGAAATCTCCTCCACCATTAAGAAGGGCTTGATTCTTATCGATATTCTCCGCCAGCTGAACTTCCGTACCGGGAGCAGTGCTAGCATTGCCGCCACTTGCTATCGGTGCTGTCAGGGTGCGGGAGTAGCTGTCGTCGTAGTAGACTCCTGTGGTTTTAGGATTGGCACCTGTCAAATAAGACAAAGTACCGGGGAAGGAGTCTGAAGGAGATGTGGTAAAAGCATTGGGGTAGACAATCCCTGATTTCTCAAAATTGAGGATGTTTGGTATAGAACTCGCCAGTGAGGGGTCTGCGAGGTCTGCTGCATGCAAACCATCTACAGACAGGATCAGCACATGCTGATAAGAACCTATGGAAGCAGCGATCGCCGACTGACCGGGAAGCATCAAACTAGCAGCGCCACAGGATAAAGTGAGGGCAAACAGACTTACGGGCATGCGCTTGGCGATCGCCCACTGGGGATTGTTGAACATAAAGCTTTGGTTGAGTTTTAACTTAGAAAATATGCAGCTATTTGTGCCACAAGAATGAATATTACACGTATATTTTCCAGTTTTTTTTAAAGTTTATGTGAAGAATACATCGGTTAAATGACAAACCAACTTGTTGTTTATATTTATCAAAAACTTAACGTAAATGGTATTAGTCATACGAATTTGGAGGTTGCCTGACTTCGCTCGCGCCTCCACATTGAGTAAATGTACAATCTCGTCGAAACTTGGAGGCGGGGACAGAACTATATGTACTGTGAGCAGCAGAATTTTCACTACACATTTTTTGTAAATCCAGAATTCTGCCATCTGCTGTTTGCATATAGCAGAGTGGTTCATTAACTTTAGATTTTTGTGCTTCTGGATATTGAGAAGATGCAGATATCGGGTCGCTTTTAGTAACTCCGGTGATTAGGAAATTTAAGACGACGGATAAAGTAGCAGTCCAGCAGAAGTACCTCAGCATAGTAAAAAATCCAGTGATTTCTTAGTAGTTGCTGTGTCTTCTTGTCTGAAGACACAGCTGAGCAAAAATTTGGGTCAGCAATTAGTTGACTTTGTTGTTTTAAACTTTATTTTGCTGCTGGCGCTTGAATACCAAACCGATACCCATAGCACTAAGTGCCAGTAAGTCCAATGCAGAAGTAGGTTCGGGAACAGAAGTAGGTGATGGGGTTGATAAAGCTACATTGTCAACCAATACGCCAGAACCATTATAGGGATCGCCTACATTTGCCACCCCAATGCCTAAAGTGTATGTTCCGGTGGTCGGTATCGTGTAAGAAAATGATTGAAATCCAGTTTCTTTGTAGAAAGATAAGAACAAGGATGCTGGGGAGGGAAAAAATGTTGAGGATGTGTCAGCTAGTTTGGACAAGGAACCGATTGTGACGAAAGAGAAGCTGTTAAAATTATCGGACGGGGTTGCTTCATTGGTGAGGAAGTTCCAATCAAAAGTCAAACGCTGGCCAGCATTTGCAGTGAACGTTTGTTGTATGGCGGAACCTTGAGCAATTTGTCCATTAACAGAATTCAGGCTACCAGATGCAAGCCCTAGGAAACTTTCTAAATCTGAAGGACGAGCTGCGCCGTCTGTGCTAGATAGTAAAGCATCATAAGTTCCCTCTGTTGGGCCACTACCATAGGCTGAGGTTTGAGTGCTGGTATTACCTGTTGTGTCCCATCCATTGAAGTTACCAGTTTCAAAACCACCATTGATGATGGCAGCTTGAGAGGGGCTAGAGCAAAAAATACTTGCCAATCCAATCAGGCTGGCTGCGCCTGCCGTTAAAGTTGAAGGCTTCATAAAGGTAGAGGTAGGCATAAGATCCTGTAATTCGAGTGAGGTAAGTCGCTGATGTCAGAGATACTTTGATATGGAATTTGGCTAATCTCTTAGCTGACGGTTGATTGACAATTAGGAAAAAGGTGCTGCTCATTCGGAGACGATTATGAGCAATTTGTAGATCGGGTTGAGGGACAAACCGCAACTCTCCGGTAAACCAGATGATTTGTTGGGTTTCACGTTCGTTCAACCCTACCTACATGCTTAAGGCAGCGCCATTTTCTTAGGGTTTGTCGGGTTTCTGCCGATTACCCATTCTCTTAACCTTTTAGGTTGAGAGCCTTACCCTGTACTGTTGGGGCGGGTTCAACACCCAGCAGTTGGTCAATGGTCGGAGTCACATCAATGTTGCGAATCTGCTCTAAGGTTCCTTGACGAATGTCTGGCCCCGCCGCAAAGAAACTAGCGCTCATCTTCTGTGATGCAGGGTTGTAGCCGTGGGCACCGTAGAAGTTGGATACCGAAAGCACTGGACTGGTAGAAGGAGTATCTCCTAGACGTGTCACTACGGGACTCTGGATGCCGTCAAAGTTGTAACCTTCTGTCATGGTTGCAAACACATCGCCAGAATCTTGAGCGATGACCTCGTTGGTGCCTAGACCGAATGTAGGGTCATTGATGTCTGCGGGGAGCGGGCGAGGATAAATCTGCTCAAAGATGGGTACGCTACCAGCGCCGAGAGTGTAGTTCGGATTGGTTTCCTGCAAATCTTTCAAAGCTGCGACAATCTGCTGTTGCAGGGTGATATATTCCTGCCGAGTTACAGTACCGTTTGGCTCCCGTCCCTGTAAATTGATATAGATGTGAGCAGCAGGGCCTGAAGTTACGGCTCTCACTTTAGTTGAATCGAAGCCCTTGTTCTTCAAATAGTTAGTAAGACTGACTGAAGTGTGGAACGTAGTAAAACCGTGGTCGGAAACGACAATGATGTTGCTGTTGGGTGTTCCACTACCATCAGTGCCAACAGCACCAATAATGCGTTGGACAGCGTTATTAGCAGCCCGGTATGCGGTTTGCACGTACTTCTCGTAACGAGTGACCTTTGCTTGATCTTGACCTGTACCAATTGTTTTGGGATTGGTAGGGTCAGTAGCCTGACGCGAGTCTCTGAGAAGAAACTGGTGTTCCGAACCATCCGGCTGCTCAATGTAGACTAATACTAAGTCTGCATTGGGGTTTTGACTGATAGCTCGCAAGGCAACGCGGGTTTGGTAGTCTACAAAGTTGCGAACTTGGTCTTCGTATATATTCTCTACTTCCTGATCTGAGAAGCTGTTGAGGATAGGGCCGATTAGCCGCTCAACAAAGTAATAGTCTGACTGCGGTTGCCAGAAGCCAACATTGTTATTGATATCATCTACACTCGCTAGTACTGGCGTGTTGCGAGGAATGTAATTTAGAGTAGAGCGGGCAATATGGACTGTAGAAAGATCGGGAGCAAGGGCAGTAACGTAGAATCTGCCACCGACTTTGTTGGGAGTGCCTACAAAGAAAAACGGCTGGGAGCCACTGTTTAAGCTGACATAGGCAGGGCCAGTCGAAGGCAGTTGGAAGGGACCGGGTTGGATACCCTGATTGGCATCAAAGAATACTAGCGTATCGTAGTTGACATTGCGATCATTGGTCGTATCAATGGCTGCAACTTGGATATCGTAGGGGCCTCCACCTCCAGTAATCTTAGATATGGTTTCCAGCTTAGCTACCTTGACTTGGCTGTAGGATTGTTTCCCAGCAGCACGTAGTTGGTTAACTAAGGCATCGGCAGCATTGGTAAAATCCGAGGCACTCGGGGTGTAGACAGTTTCAAAGACACCAGCACTTGTTCCAAAGGGGACTGTATAGCTTACCGTTCGCTCTTGAGCTGGCTGAATAATTGGGCTATTGGGAAGACCAGGCACCGTTACATCTACTCCATCTGCTCCTGGGAATGTAGCAGCAACAACCTTCTTATTGGCTTCCTGTAGCTTGATCCAAATTGGCTCAGCGGTAGGACTAGTACTCTGAGTAGGCCCATTAGATGTAAGTGTGTAGCCACCAATGGGAGCACCAAAGCCACTTATATTCTGGTTAAAGGGGCTGGCAACCAAGTGGAAAGTATTGGAGACAACATCAGTCTTGGATGTATTGGAACCACTGCCAATTAAAATATGGCAAGCGGCAGTGAGGGATGGATTGCAGGTGATGTTCTGCTTAGCAAAAATCCCGCGACTCTTCAGCAGACCCAGACCCTGGTTTGGGCTGAGTACGCCGCTTGTGAGGTATTGGTTAACAATATCTGGCTGCGCACCATCAAGGGAAATTAGAATCACCTTCGGTCGCGGTGTTCCTGGAGTTGACTGAGCAACAACCGAGTGTACGGCTATTGTCAAGAAACAAACCGCTAATATCAAGGGAAAAAAACGCTTAAGGAAGTAGGGATGCCAGAAGCTTCCCATTTGCTGGAGTGTTTTTGCTAGTGGTCGATGCATGAGGTTTTTGGTAAAAATTCCGGAAATTCAGCTTGCCTTCTAGTTATTTTTATAGAAAGCATCATATGATACTGAATCTAGGTCAGCCTACTTAGACTACTGGTATAAAGTTAAGAAAAGACTATGAAAGTCATATAAAAGCCTTAACGAAGGCAATCTTCATCAAAGCTTTAAATTACAACTGATTTTTTTAAGTTGTGCTGAAGTTTCTGGGTAGTTTTTTTGATAATGATAATCGTTAAGTTGCAAATTCATCAAGACTTTATACCATACATGTTTCTTTCATGATTATTTTTTAATTTTTGATAATTATAATCGTTACGATCTTAGATGATACATTAAGGGAAGATTATATGAATCTAAAACTAAGATTAACCAAGTTATTGATGTTTTTAGCACCAATACTGGCTGGGGAGACAATTGCTATCTTGCCCAGTCAGGCTGCTACTCTGGCCTCTTCGGGAACAGAACTATTGATTAATCAATTTAGTCACCCCCCCCTAGAGGTTGAGACTAGGACTTATACTAATACTGTGACTTTTGCCACAAATGGGGCAGTTACTGCTAACGCTGATGCTACTGCAACTGCTGATTTCGCTCTAAACGCTCCACTAACAGTTTTTTCTAATTTGTCTCAAAGTAAAACAATTGGCGAAGGGAGAAGCTACTCAGGATTAGCACAAAGCTTGGCTGAAGTTAGCGGTTACTACTTTACTATCGGTAGTGGTGAAACTTTTTCTTTCGATTTCCTAGGCTTTTTAGGTCTACAAACATCTATTGACGATTTACAAAATGAAAGTGCTAGTGCTACTGGAGACACATCTTTCCAATTGTTCGATACCACTACTGGGAGTCTCTTGGGCTACTTTAAAGTTTCCGGCATAGCAACTCCAGGAAAGAGCGCTTTCCTGGACTATGACAAGAGCGCAAATATAACCTTTGCTCCAAACGAGACTTCTTTTAACACTGTATTTGAAGGACACCAAGAATCTGCTGCTGGCTTTGTGAAGGGTAAGTATTCGCAGTATTTCGCTAACACAACATCTCTAGAGTTAACAGAATTTCAGGCAAATGAGGTAAGCGTTAAAGCAGTGCCTGAGAATTCGAGCATTTTAGACATACTCTTCTTTGGCTTAATAGGCACTGGACTTGGAGTCAGGTCAAAATTTAACCAAAAGCCCTGGCTTGCTTCAACTCAGCCAGCTTCTAACGCTTAGAGATTTC
>CAZZWA010000369.1:1207-6170 GCA_964657555.1 uncultured Microcoleus sp. | reverse complement strand
TACCACTGAATCATCAACCCGGTTCACAATATCCCGGTTATGTAGCAGTAAATAATCGGCAATACTCCCCAACTTCCGGCGGGCTTCGTCATTATCAATACACTGCGGTTGATCAGCAAGATTGCCACTGGTGAGGACGATGGGGCGATCCATCCGTCGCAGTATCAGATGATGTAGGGGGGTGTAAGGCAGCATAAAGCCAAGGGTGTTTTGACTAGGTGCCACAGAGGGCGCGATCAGAGGAGAGTTCTGAGTAAGAGAGTCGGCGATCTCTGTGTCCCCGTGTCCCCATGCCCCATGCCTTATGCCCTTCTTTTGTATTAAAACAATCGGTGCCGCAGGGCTTGCCAATACTTCTCGTTCTTGGGCATTGGGAATGCAGTATGCCTCAATCACTGTTATATCCCGTGCCATCAGCGCAAATGGTTTATGGTAACGCTGCTTGCGGTGACGCAGTTTTTGCACGGCAGCTTCGTTCGTCGCATCACAAGCCAGATGGATACCCCCCAACCCTTTAATCGCGACAATCTCGCCCTTTTGCAACAGGGTACATACCGCATCCACATCATCCAGCATGGAGAACATAGAAGCCGTAATGGGTTTGCCATCAGCCCGTTCTAGCCAAGCCTGAGGACCGCAAATATGACAGGCAACTGGTTGGGCATGAAAGCGGCGGTGATCGACGTCTTGGTATTCACTCCGGCAATCTGGACACATGGCAAAAGCTGCCATGCTAGTGCGTTGGCGGTCATAGGGAATAGCCCTGATAATACTCAAGCGGGGGCCACAATGGGTACAGTTCGTAAAAGGGTAACGATACCAGCGACTAAAGGGGTCGAGGGTTTCTTGTTTACACATTGGGCAAGTCGCGGCATCGGGGGCAATTTCTGTCCGCACTAACCCAAGATTGCTGGGGGCGATCGCAAAATCATCAAAGTTGCGGTCTCCAGAATAAGGTTGACGGATAATTGTTTCAATTCTTGCCAGAGGCGGACATTCTTTCTGTAACTGTTGGACAAATTCTTCTAGAGACTCAGCACGACCAGATGCCAGAATCAAGACGCCCTCACCATCGTTGCAAACTTCTCCTTTGAGTCCACAAGCTTTGGCAAGGCGATACACAGCAGGGCGAAACCCTACTCCCTGAACAGTGCCGCGCACTCTGATTTCTTCCTGCTTCATGGCGATTGTGCTTCACCTCCAAAACCTTGCACCCCCCTGCCTGCTAAGGGGGGAACAAGGGGGGTTACCAGTGTTGGCATCAGCTGCCAGAGCAAAATTCGGTTATTCCCAGAGTCAGCGATCGCTGCTGTATTGCCACAGATCTGAATTCCATAGGGCCAGCAGAGACTATCTCGCGACGCCAGTCCATAAGAACGGTTTTCACCCTTACTTTGAAAATCCACCTGACCAGTCAAAGCATCAGCACTTGCACCCATGAACTTTGGAGTGAACGATTGGTGACCGATCTGCCACCCTAGCAGCCGGGAATTAGCCGTATCTGCAACCACCAACCACTCACCATCTGCCGCTAAGCCATAGGGCATGCTCAAACTTTCAGCACTAGGCCAATAGGCACTTCGATTCAATTCAACTAAATTAACCGCCGACTGACCTAATACTAGTGAACAAGGAGCATTATTCTCCCTCGGCATCCCATCCCAAATCATGATCCGGTTATTACCAGCATCGCTGATCGCCAGATCTTCTCCCCAAAAAGTGAGAGCATGAGGCCAGCGCATACTAGATGCTGATGGGGTGCCGCCATCATTTTCATTACGAGAGGTCATATCCGGTTGTCCCAGTACCAAATCTGCTGGTTGACCATTTACCTCTGGCAATTGGTGCCAAACTAAAACCCGTCGGTTGCCGGTATCAGTAACAAACAGCCGTCCACGATCATAAAGCACCCCATAAGGCCAGTGCATGCTATCTGCTGTTGCCTCTTGACTGCCTCGGTTTGGTTCATTTTGAGTGAAGTCTGCTTGACCCAGCACCAGATCGGCAGGGACGTTGCAATCTTCAGGCAGATGCTGCCAAATCAAGACTCGGTGATTCCAAGCATCTGCAACAGCTAGTCCTTCCCCGCAGGCACAAATCCCCGTCGGGACACTCAGAGTTGCCCTTCCTGGTGTCCCTTTCGCATTTTGTCCTTCATAGCTGAAGTCTGGTTGTCCAATTACCCAATCAGCAGGCTGACTATCTGCTTGGGGGCGGTGACGCCACCCCAGTAACCGATGATGCCCTGTGTCTGACACCCATAACGGCCCACTTTCCCCAACTAACAAAACACCACGAGGGCCAAACATGGCTATGGCGCTTGGTTTTAGAGGCATAGCTAGATCCGCAAAATTTTGCGGATCTACACCCAGAATCACATCCGCACCTTCAGGTGAGAGGAGCAACCTTGGCGATCGCGCTGGCGTTAGGTGAATCTCAAGCCGGGTGTTCATTTTTATCCCCTCAACTGGGCGAAAACCTTGCTACCATCAACCTGAACGGGATAGGACTGGAGGGGAACTTCTGGGGAAGTCAGGCATTCACCTGTGTCCAAACTGTACTGAAACCCGTGAAACAGACAGGTGAGAATACCACGATTGACCCTGCCCATATCCAATGGCATCCCCATGTGATTGCAGGCATTGTGAAAACAGTTAATGCGGGAATGAGTACGACTCAAAATTATCCCCGTACCCTTGACTTCCAGCGCCAGCACACTGCCTTCTGGAATCTGATCGACCGTTGCGACTTCTACCCAATTGGCTGCTTGCGGCTGGGAAAAAGAACTGATAAAACCCGCATCAGATCGGTTGGCAACCTGGGTATTATTGATCGCTACAATGTGGGTAATTTCGGGACAATGAGCCTTGATTGCTTGTTCTACTCCTTGGGATAAAGTCAAAGTTGAGGCAGGACAGTTACTGCAAGATCCCATTAAGCGAATTTCTACGGTATCTGGTAGCTTAATCGCTACTAGTTCCACATCCCCGTTATGGCTGTTTAGGCTGGGGCGAACTTGATCAAGGGCTAACTGAAGACGCGCTTCTAAAGGTAGTGTTGGTGGCTTCACAAGTTCGTGATAACGCAGTACCCCATACACCACCTCATCTTCAGCAGCATGGAGTAAAGCTGCCATCGACTCTTGCTTGACGCTGCGAATCAAGCGCACTAACGCTTCTTTGTGCAAGTCCTCAATCGCCCTTTTCAGCCCCACAACCACACTCCGCTGACTTTCATCCCACTCGGCAATAATTGCCTCAAAGCGGCTGATTTCTGTAACCAATTCCTCCAAGGTCAATGTCTGTTGAACTGGAGGTGAAGCGTTAGCTAGACTCATCGCTGTTCTCCTATTTCATCCTGATGTCCTTTAATAGAAATGGCATTGCGACTCCAGTCACTAAGCTGGATAGCACCATTGGCAGCCAGAGAGGAACTCCGAGTTTTGTGAGTCCAACCAGCAAAAGTAGACCAATGGCAACTCCGATCGCCGTTTGCCGTGCGAAATAACTGGGGTTGCGCAGCAGCTTCCCTTTGAGAAGCAACTTAGTTGAAAACCATCCCACCTCAAGCACGAGTCTTGCTCCTATACGAGTTTCAGAACAACGAGTCCTACGAGTACTACTGGAATCACTCCAGCTGGACCAAACAGCCCACCAATCATGGCAGCTAGCTGATAACCTAAATCTTTACCAGCAAGAAGAATGCCACCAATAGCACCGCCAACTATTGATAAAGCCGTTGCTAGACCCAGCCACACCAATCCTGTCATCAGGTTGATGTCGCCAGCCGCAAGGCCGGTCAAGAGATCACGAATAGTTGTATGAGTATTAGGGTTTGTGAGAATATCGGTCATTGCGTGTTGTTCTCCTTATGAGTGTTTGGTAAAGAGTTCTAGCTTCATGCCCCATGCCCTATGACCAATTCTTCTAGTGCTTGCACTACCACCTGCGCCTGTTCCATCTGTCCGAAATTGGTGAATATTTCTAGGGCTTCTTGATAATACCCACGCGCCAGCATGAGGTTGTGAGGATTCCCAACTTCCGGTTGTTCGGGGTTGTCGGGTAAGTTTCCCAAGGCGTTAGCTTTGTTAGAAACTGTGTTGGCATACTCCACAGGTGTATCTTTGGGGTTACGCACCTTCAGCGCCTCATCGTAAGCAGCGATCGCCCGCTGGTTATTTTCCACTGGATGGGAGGAGGGTAAATATTGCAAGGCATTGCCCAGATTGTTCTGCAACATGGCATACTCGTTGGGGTGGTCGATGAGAGTAATCCATTTGAGCGCTTGCTCAAATGATTGCACTGCCAGCGCCTGACGCAAGTCTTCCCCGTCAGAGACAAGGGGCATAGACAAGTAGGCGATCGCAATATTGTTGTGCAAAATCGCATATTCCTGGGGGTAGGTTTGGGCATTGAAGACTCGCAGCGCCCTATGGTAAGCGTGGAGGCTGTCTGCCATTTTTGCTAGATGAAAGGGGACTAGTGATTGCAGCACCAGTCCCAAATTCATCTCAACTTCTGCCACTTCCTCTGGGGAGGCAAACTCTTGCAGGATGGGCAGTGCCTGTTCATAAGCTGCCTTTGCTTGCACTAGCAAGTCAGTACCCTCGCTCTTAATGCTTCGCAAAGCGGTTCCCAATCCTGCTGTAACACGGGCACAAGCGAGAGGATTTTGCTCGTCTGCGCACAGGTCGATGGCACGCTGGTAGAGTAAAACCGCATCCTCCAATTGTTTGGGGCTTTTTGGCTGGTTCTGGAAACCTAGGGCGATCTCTGTCAGCATCTCAATTTTTTCTAAAGTCGTTGCTGATTCCGACTCAATGGCAGCGATCGCTGCCTTAACTGCTGAATCTGTCATGCTAGGAGTCATTCCTGCCCTCCTCTAGCTGGTTTGGTTAGCTTTTTTTAACACTTCTGGCGGTTTCCTACTCCCCCTGTATAAATTTATCAAACACTAAATTTAT
>CAZZWA010000369.1:0-1107 GCA_964657555.1 uncultured Microcoleus sp. | reverse complement strand
GCTCCACAAATTTATCAGTCAATCAGAGTTGTCCTAGCTCCTTTCATTTTTTTAGGTCAACTCTCAGTAAATTGTTATTTATGTTACTTATTAATGATTTGTTTAGAATTTTATATCTAATAATTTATTAAACAAATGAGAGCCGCTCAAAGATTAGCTTTAAAATTCAAAATATAGGTGATTAGCAAAAAAATGTCACCAGAGTCAAGCATTGGAACAAATAAAAGAAACATAGCGTATGGCAAACCTACTATGGCTGCAAGGTGCTGCCTGTTCCGGCAACACCATGTCATTTCTCAATGCTGAAGAACCTAGCGTTTGCGATCTGATTACAGATTTTGGCATTAACGTGCTTTGGCATCCATCTCTAGGACTTGAACTGGGAGAAAGCTTACAGAAATTACTGCGCGATTGCATTTCTGGGGCAATTCCCCTGGATATTCTGGTATTTGAAGGCAGCGTGGTCAATGCACCCAATGGCACAGGTGAGTGGAACCGTTTTGCTGACCGTCCCATGAAACAATGGCTTTGGGAACTGGCGCAGGCAGCCAACTTTGTTGTTGCTGTCGGAGATTGCGCCACTTGGGGCGGGATTCCAGCAATGGCCCCCAACCCCACCCAATCAGAAGGGTTACAGTTTCTCAAACGTCAAGAGGGTGGCTACTTGGGGCAGGACTTCCGGGCTAAATCTGGATTGCCCGTGATTAACATCCCCGGTTGTCCAGCCCATCCCGACTGGATTACCCAAATTTTGGTGGCGGTAGCTACAGGGCGGATCGGTGACATCACCCTTGATGAACTCCATCGCCCAGAGACTTTCTTCCACAGCTTTACCCAAACTGGTTGTACCCGCAACGTCCACTTTGCCTACAAAGCCTCGACTGGTGAATTTGGTCAGCGCAAAGGATGCCTCTTCTACGACTTGGGTTGTCGTGGCCCCATGACCCGTTCTTCCTGCAACCGGATTTTGTGGAACCGTGTCTCCTCCAAAACCCGTGCTGGAATGCCTTGTTTAGGCTGCACTGAACCAGAATTCCCTTTCCACGATCTCAAGCCAGGTACTGTGTTTAAAACCCAAACAGTGATGGGTGTTCCCAAAGAATTGCC
>CAZZWA010000368.1:0-6176 GCA_964657555.1 uncultured Microcoleus sp. | reverse complement strand
CAGAGGCCATCCTACTCTCGCTTCTATAGTTAAAGCGTCTTTTGGTTGCAAAGTAATTGTTAGGTAGCCAGGGCTATAGAGATCTTCGCGATCACTCAAGCCTCGTCTATTCTCTTCTGGGTAGTAATAATTCCAGTACCAAACCCCCTCTGGTTGATAGTGACCTGTGCTCCAACGCAGATGCCAGGGAGTTCCTACCCAACCAGAGCGATGTGCTTGCAAGCAGATTTGCTGGTGACCAACGACTTGGGAGAATTGTACTCCTGAGCGGGCTGATTCTTGATGGTGAAAGTCGCGATCGCCAATTATCGGTCGTAGCCTCAGCACTGCGGCCTCATTGCCTTGATAGCGGTACTGAATCAAAATTCTGTTACAAAATTGAGGGTTAGCCGATTGCAGATTTATTTCCCCAATAGCCTTATTTCTACCTGAGCTATAGGGCATGACTATCTGCCGCAATAGCTGCCAGTTGTCTTGACTCCAAACCCACGTTGGCACCGGCTCAATCTCAAAAGAGCGCAACAGCCGGTAGCCCAAGGGATCAATCTTGTTACCGTCCCAGAAATTTGTTGAGAGTGCCCATACCTGTCCTGCCACTTCCAGACTGGCATCAAAGTGAGAGAGTAAGAGGGTTCGCGCGCAGGGCGGGTTAAGCGCCACAATTAACCAGCCATGGTAAATTCGTGTGCGAACATCGCAAACTGTTCCACTGCTCATACTGCCTAATCCATTAGTAAGCAGCCACTCCCGCGTATCTAAATTATCCATTGCTACTCAAACTCGTTATGAGTATGATATATTTGTAACGGTTCTTAAACGCACAATTATTCAAGGAAAATCCGTCCATGACCTACCAAAACGAAGGCGCTCTTAGGGTTGGCCAAGCCGCTCCTGACTTTAGTGCAACCGCTGTGGTCGATCAGGAATTCAAGACGATTAAACTGTCTGAATATCGCGGCAAATATGTCGTCTTGTTTTTCTATCCCCTAGACTTTACATTTGTTTGCCCCACTGAGATCACAGCTTTTAGCGATCGCCACGAAGAATTTAAGAAACTAGGAACCGAAATCCTTGGCGTCTCTGTTGATAGCGAATTCTCTCACCTTGCCTGGATTCAGACAGGTCGTAAGGAAGGTGGTGTTGGTGACCTGAACTATCCTCTAGTCTCTGACATCAAGAAAGAAATCAGCGCTGCCTTCAACGTCCTAGATCCAGAGGCTGGTGTAGCACTTCGGGGTCTGTTCATCATTGATAAAGAGGGTGTCATCCAGCACGCCACTATTAATAACCTCGCCTTCGGTCGCAATGTTGATGAGGCTTTACGGACGCTGCAAGCTATCCAGTACGTACAGGCTAACCCTGATGAAGTCTGCCCGGCTGGTTGGCAACCCGGTGATAAGACAATGGTTCCCGACCCTGTCAAGTCGAAAGTCTTCTTTGCTTCTGTTTAAAACCTAGCTGGCGTGGGAGTGCTGGTAATTTATTAGCATATGCCTACCGCTGACATCGGTTTGACAAACCGTAAACACAGCGACCAAGTGAAACTGCGGCTAGCGCGAGCAACATAAACAGGCAGAACGTTTTTACTACTCTGTACTACATTGTATTCAGTTGTTATTAATTAGTTGAAAGCCCCAATACTGTTACTTATTTTATAAGCTTTCAGTATTGGGGTTTGCATTGATCCCAATAAATGTTAGCGTTATTCTATGTTGACTTCTACAGACTTTAGTGGCTTGTTAAATGAGCGTTTCTTCCGGAACTTCTTGCCAATTCCGGCTATTAGCGAGTTGAAACTGGGAGAAACAACTCCTAGCTTTGAGTTGCCTGATGTAACGCGTAAGTGTCAAGTCAAGCTGCTAAACTATATAGGAGCGCGCCCAGTCATCCTAGCTTTTACCCGCATCTTCACGGAAAAGCAGTACTGCCCTCTGTGCTTCCCTCACATCAAAGCCCTTAATCAGAACTACCAGCAGTTCACAAGGCACGGCGTCGAGATTTTGATGATTACAAGTACCGACTACAAACAGAGCCAAAAGGTTGTCCAAGACCTAGGCTTAGAGATGCCTTTGCTTAGCGATCCTAAGTGTTCGGTATTTCGTGCTTATGGAGTAGGTCAGGCACTAGGAGCGCCCCTACCAGCTCAATTTGTATTAGATCGGCAAGGAAAACTGCGCTTTAAACACTTATTTTCCTTCCTTTCTCCTAATGCTGATATTCAGATACTACTAAATGCTATAGATACACTGTAAATTCAGTTCAGTGTATCTACCAAGGAGCCGTTTATAGCTATGGATGAAACAATTATGGTTCGTGCGGTTAGCCAAAGTGAGTGGAGTTCAGTACTCCAAGGTTTTCAACCCGATACGATTCAGCAAGTGCTAGAGGTATATAACTGCGAGGGCCAAAAAGCTGGCACCCTCTGTGAATCTGTTGATGGCAAGTCTTACATAAATGGCAAACCCAAAGTTGCTTATGCCTCTTTACAGGCAGCTGCGTCAGCCTTAATTAAAGGTGAAGGCTAACAGATAAGAATTTGACAAATAGTTCATTGTTCATGATTCATTACCATTAACAATGAACATTTAATAAATAGCTACAGCTTGATCTGCTGTAAATTGCTGCGAGGATTAAAGCTGCGAGTAGCACGGATTTTTTCGTAATACTCCCGCTCTAGAGGGCTAGGGTCTTTGGGAGTCACAATTGAAACCTTCACCAACTGGTCAGTCCGTCCACCCTTAGGATTTGGCCACCCTTTGCCCCGCAGCCGTAGCGATTGACCAGAACGGACGCCAGCAGGAACGTTCACACTGACAGTTCCGTCTGGAGTCGGTACCTCAATCGCTGCCCCCAAAACGGCTTCGTCTGGAGTAATCGGCACTTCACACGCTAGATTATCTCCCTCAAATTGGAAGAATGAGTGAGGCTGAAGTTGCACTGTTAAATACAAATCACCTCGCTGCTGGTTGTAAGGGTTAATCTGACCTTTTCCTCGGAGGGTTAAGCGACTGCCTGGTTTAGCGCCGGGAGGAATACGAACATCAATCACTTCATTACCTAAAGCAAAACGCTTTTTGACTCCATGAAAGGCCTCTGAGAGGGTGAGGCTGATCGTAGCTTCTCTATCCCCAGTCACTCCACCTGTCTGCTGCTCAAATCCTACATTAAACCCAGATGGGCCACTGGTGGTCGTGCGGTAAGAGGTGCGTCCGCTCCGTTTAGTTTTTGGACTGGGACTACCGAAGCTATTGAGTAAGTCATTAATGAACTCGTCGAAACTACCGTACTGACTAAAGTCATAGCTACCAACATCAACACCAGTTCCTGCTGAGCCTGAGGGCCATCCTTGTCCGGCTTGCTTCCAGTACTGACCGAACTGGTCGTACTTTTGACGTTTTTCTGGATCAGACAAAACTTCGTAAGCTTCGCTAACTTCTTTAAAGCGAGTCTCAGCTTCTTTGTTCCCTGGGTTCATATCCGGGTGGTACTTCCGAGCCAGACGTCGGTAAGTCTTTTTGATTTCATCAGCACTGGCAGTTTTACTCACTCCCAGGACAGCGTAATAGTCTTTGAAGTCGGTTGCAGCCACAATCCAGCCTCCTCGGCTCTAAAGATTTAGTTTAGGTTTTTCCCTATAGTGCTCTGATGACAAGTAAAATTTGGACGCCTGTTCGCGAGCACTTCCCGATGGGATGTTAGGCGTCCTCTTTAGGAACAGCAAGCGGTAACTATGTAAGATGGTCAATACTTGATTTTACCTGTACCTCTTGAGACCTAGGGTATCAAAATCGTTAATTACGTCGGGTTCGGTTATGCCGCACTTGGGCGATCGCAATTTCCGTACAGAGCCAGGAGTGGCAAAGCAGGCGATTCAGGTTTGAGTAATTAGTGTCTTTTCTTTAACGTGACAAGCTTTACTACCTTATAAGATTGATAATCAATGTAACATTTGATACTTGGGATAAATACCTCAGCCTTCTTTGAAGACTTATTAAATGAGCTGATATTGACAAAATTGAAACAGATTTGATCTAGTTGTTGTCTTAGTCAGAGCGGGGAAATAATTTTGTTTTCCTGACAGGTCGTGATCGAGAGATTTGCCAAGCGATAAAACTGCCGTCACGCTTGCTTTATGACAGTTTTATGTTCTAGTGATGGCAACGCGGCTGAAAATTTCCAGAACTAGGTAAACATAGAATTATTTCCATTGCCAGATTTTTGTGCCATACTATTATGACTAATCTTACCCCATACATAATTGCTATTACGTTATAGGTAATTAGTACTAGCTAACTTCAGTAAAATTGTAGAAGCTTAAGTAAAAAAGAAAGAATCGTATCCCGAGAAGGGAGTCGATGCTATCATTGCCTTCATATAAATATAGAGAAGCAAAGAGTATTACTATGGCACAAGCACCTGTCTCTCCCGTGGTGCTAGTCATCCTAGACGGCTGGGGCTACAGCGAAGAAACTCAAGGAAACGCCATTGCTGCTGCTAAAACCCCAGTGATGGACAGTCTTTGGGCAGCCTATCCCCACACCCTACTCCGAACCTCTGGCAAAGCTGTGGGGTTACCAGAAGGCCAAATGGGTAACTCTGAAGTGGGTCACCTAAACATTGGTGCTGGACGAGTTGTGCCGCAAGAGTTAGTCCGGATCTCAGATGCTGTGGAAGATGGTTCTATTCTGAGAAACCCACAATTACTTGAAGTCTGCCAGGACATTCGTCAGCAGGGTGGGAAGCTTCACCTGGTTGGGCTTTGTTCCGAGGGCGGGGTACATTCTCATCTAGACCATCTCCTAGGGTTACTAGATTTAGCTAAGGCGCAAGAAATTTCCGAAGTTTGTATCCATGCCATCACAGATGGTCGTGATACCCGTCCCAAAGAAGGCGTTGAGGCAATTCAGAAAATTCAAGACTACATCGACGAGATTGGTGTTGGGCGCATTGTCACCATCAGTGGTCGCTACTATGCCATGGATCGCGATCGCCGATGGGACCGCACCAAAAGTGCTTACGACATGATCACCCAGGATGGCCCAGGCAATGGTCATACCGCACTAGAAGTCTTGCAGGCTTCATACGCAGCAGATATCACAGACGAGTTTGTTATTCCTACCAGGATCGCTCCCGGTGCCGTGATACCAGGGGATGGAGTGATTTTCTTTAACTTCCGCCCTGATCGCTCAAGGCAGCTGACTGAAGCCTTCGTTGCACCTAACTTTCAGGGTTTTGAGAGAGAGCAGATTCTTCCTCTAACGTTTGTCACCTTTACCCAGTACGACCCCAACTTCCCAGTATTAGTCGCCTTTGAACCCCAAAATCTGAATAATATCCTAGGGGAAGTCATTGCCAATCACGGTTTACAGCAGTTTCGGACAGCCGAAACCGAAAAATATGCCCACGTCACTTATTTCTTCAATGGTGGTCTAGAAAAGCCTTTTGAAGGAGAGGACAGGCAATTGGTGCCAAGTCCGATGGTGCCAACCTACGACCAAGCGCCAGCAATGTCGGCTGAAGAGGTGACAGAGGGAGTCATTACGGCAATTGAAAAACGCATTTACTCCCTGGTGGTGATTAACTACGCCAACCCAGATATGGTGGGACACACTGGACGGATAGAACCCACAATTCAAGCAATTGAAACTGTGGACAAGTGTGTAGGACGCCTTCTGGAAAGCGTCAACAAAGCTGGTGGCACGGCGATGCTCACAGCTGATCACGGCAACGCCGAATATATGTGGGATGAGGATGGCAACCCTTGGACAGCTCATACGACGAACTCCGTACCTTTTATTTTAGTGGAAGGGGAGGGATTAAAAATCCCCGGACATGGTACTGAAGTTGCTTTGAGAACTGACGGTTGTCTGGCAGATGTTGCGCCTACGATTCTTGAAATATTAAAACTGCCCCAACCGCCTGAGATGACTGGTCGTTCTATACTGCTACCATCTGATTTTGAAATCCGAGCCAATCGGACACCTGTACGAGTCTCTCTGTAGACAAAGAAGTATAAAGTTTAAAGAGACCCACCTGAATTAAAATTCAAGTGGGTCTCTTTCTATCGGTTTATAAGATTTATGGTCTGAACAGAGGACTTTCCTAAGAAGGATGAAAGGGGAATTTGTTCCGCTTCTTGTGTGATAAGATAAGTATGGCAATAAGCAAACAGCGCC
>CAZZWA010000367.1:0-6176 GCA_964657555.1 uncultured Microcoleus sp. | reverse complement strand
TTTGCCAGACAATGTACTCCTGAACCCCATTGCGACGATAAACATTTAACTTGTCATTCAGGTCATAAGACGCACTACTAGCCGCGATTTCTGCAATCAGTTCTGGCGCACCTTCGATGTAATCATCATCACTAATCCGAGAATTGCCACCCGTCTCCGGTTCTAGGCGTAATAAAGCATCAGGTTGCGGCTCATTATCGGCATCTAAGCGGACAGTGGTATTATCCTGCAAGTCAACTCCAGGTGTCGCTACCCAGTAGGTTCCCAACCAAGTGATGATTTTTGCATGGGGTCTACCGTGACGGGTAGCACGCACAGGTGAAGCCACGTACACCACCCCTTCAATTAATTCAGCTTTCTTTACCTACCCCGTCGCCTGATAGCGATGCTCAAACTCGTGGCGAGTTAGGCGATCGCCACTCTCCAAAGAAGGGATGTTAGTCGTAGGACTAGCGGACATTGAGTATCAAACACCAACGCTTTCAAATCAATCTTAAGCGACTAGAGAGAAAGATTATTGAGAACCTTCATCCTCCTCTGAAAGGCTAAGAGAATTCCGTAAGGCATGACGTTGTGCTGCCAGTAACTCCTGAATACCTTTTTCTGCCAAATCGAGTATCTGATTCAATTGATTACGGCTGAAACTGCCTTCTTCAGCAGTTCCCTGAACTTCAATCACACCTAAATGTTCGTTCATGACAATGTTGAAATCTACCTCAGCTGCCACGTCTTCGAGATAGTTAAGATCCAAAAATGGCTCTCCGTGTAATATTCCCACGGAAACAGCTGCTACTTGGTGACGAATAGGCGATCGCTCCAGCACTCCCTGCTGCACAAGTTTTCCTAGAGCATCTGCAAGCGCCACAAACCCGCCTGTTATAGATGTCGTCCGAGTACCAGCATCAGCTTGTAGAACGTCCGTGTCCACAAGCAACGTGCGTTCTCCTAGCGCTTCCATATCTAGTGCTGCTCGTAAGCTTCGTCCAATCAGCCGCTGAATCTCCTGAGTGCGTCCCGACAGTTGCAGCACTTCCCGCGCTCCCCGTTTGGGAGTTGCTCCTGGCAGCATCCGGTACTCAGCAGTTAGCCAGCCTTTGCCGGTGCCTTCCAAAAATTTAGGGACGCCGTCTTGGAGAGTAATCGTACAAAGAACTATGGTGTCACCACACTTTGCCAGAACTGAACTAGCGGCAAAACGGGTAAAATCTCGCTCAAAACGAATCGGACGCAGCTGATCTGCTTGCCGATTATCAGGACGCTGCCAACACATTGCAATTGCCTAGAAATCCTCAATAAGAATACAGCAGTGAGGACTCAGGAGCTAGCAAAGTCGCCAAAGTGTTTGTATCTTTCTCGCTCGTTATCCTCTTTTGGTCAGCCTCAACCCATCAATTTCACATTTGGTTAAGTTTTTTGAGAATATCTTGCTGTACCTGCTCTGGCAGCTGAGCACCGTTGATGGTTAACAGCCGATAGCGATGTTCGTAGTATTCCAGGATAGGTATGGTTCGTTCCTGGAATAAGTCAATACGGCGCTGCACGATTTCTGGCTGATCGTCTGGGCGTGAGCGGGTGATGGAGCGACTCATCATTACAGATTCCGGCAAATCCAACCAGATAGCCAAGTCTAGAAGTTGTCCCAAATCATCTAACAGAAAATCTAACTCCTCTGCTTGGAAGGCAGTACGAGGGTAGCCATCCAATAGCCAGCCGCCAGCAGCATCGGGTTCTAGAAGCCGTGCCCTGATGAATTCAATCATGGCGGTATCGGGTACTAGCTCACCCCTCTCCAAGTAGGGCTGCCCTTGGAGACCAAGTTCGGTTTGACTGGCGATTTCTTGCCGCAAAATGTTGCCAGTGGAAATCCAAGGAATATTCAGATGGTTGCATAGTTGTTTAGCCTGCGTTCCCTTCCCTGCCCCTGGCCCTCCCAGAATCACCAGTTTCACAGCTAAAAAGCTCCTGAGCTGATTGAATTAAGCATTGTTCTATAAATATACTCACATCTTGCACCATCTTCGGTTAATTTCCACACCCGCCCGGAGTTTAAACTCCGGGCGAATAGCTCTAGTCCACTAAAGTGGACTGAAATCTTTGTCCAGTAAGCATTTAACCCTCTTCAGAGGACTTTCGCTATTAGCCAGGGAATTAATTCCCTGGCGGGTCATCGGGTAGGTGCAAAATGTCAGTATACATATAGCGTCTGAGCAAGAGTTTTTTTAGATAAAACACACTATACTTAGAGACTCAAGTCAGTTGGTAGCATTGCTTTGTCAGATTTACGATCAAAACGAATTCCTCACTTTACATTGCCTCATGGTTGCCCAGCTAGAAACCCCTACTCTCAATTCTCCTTGTCGTCTACCCTATACAGTTGAAGGATTAATACAAGTTTTCACCAGCTCTCACCGTAGCTTTTTTACCAGTGTCATGGCGCAAGCGCTGAGAATTGCTGGTCAGGGGACGCCGGTACTAGTCGTTCAGTTTCTCAAGGGGGGAATTGGTCAAGGTCACGAGCATCCGGTTCGCTTAGGGCAGCATTTAGATTGGATTCGCTGCAATCTGCCCCGTTGCATTGATACGCCCCGCCAGGACGAGGCAGAGATCCACTCCTTACAAGAGCTGTGGCAGCATACCCAAAAAGTCGTACTTGAAGGAAAATATTCCCTAGTTGTTCTGGATGAATTAAGCTTGGCGATTAGCTTTGGCTTAATCCCAGAAGAAGAGGTATTAGCGTTTCTCGCAAAACGCCCTGCTCATGTAGAGATTATCCTTACAGGGCCAGAGATGCCTCAAGCCCTGTTGGATGTAGCCGATCAAATTACAGAACTCCGCCGCAGTCATCAGCCTTGAGGAATGCATCTTGACGAGGAGAAGGAAAGGAAATCCCAGCATCACTGCTGGAATCCCCAACTTCAACGAAGTAATACCAAGTTGCGTTCTATCATGTCATTCTGAGCGCAGCGAAGAATCTCCGAGATGCTTCGCTACACTGCGTTTCGCGTACTCATGACAGATTACCTCTTTGACTGCAACTTGGTATAAGTTGGGGAGGATGTCAATCTAATATTCCGGTTGGGATTACGTGTGAAATTGTGATTAAAAACGATATCTGGATTGCTCAAATGGCCCAAAAGGGTATGATCTCCCCCTTTGAGCCAAATTTAGTTAGAGAACAGAAGGGAGAAACAGCTTTACCTTGGCGTCCTGCGATCAGCTACGGTCTCTCTTCTTATGGCTACGACATCCGCCTTTCCTCTGTAGAATTTCGGATTTTTCGTCATATTCCCGGAACTGTAGTTGACCCAAAAAACTTTAATCCTCAGAATCTGGAGCCAACACAACTTCATACAGATGCTAGTGGTAGTTACTTTATCCTACCTGCTCACTCTTATGGCTTAGGAGTTGCCCTGGAAAGGTTACAAGTTCCAGACAATATCACAGTCATTTGTATAGGTAAAAGTACTTATGCACGTTGCGGTATTGTGGCAAATCTAACCCCTGCTGAAGCCGCATGGCGGGGTCATTTGACTCTAGAATTTTCCAATTCTTCCAGTGCTGACTGTCGAATCTATGCCAATGAAGGTGTGGTGCAATTGATTTTTTTGGAAGGGGAACCCTGTGCTATCAGTTACGAAGCTCGGCGGGGTAAATATCAAGATCAGTCAGAGGTTGTAACTCTCGCTAGGGTCTAATATTTACCTGCACAATTTTACTTTTTAAAAGAATTCGCTTAAATTAGGTCAGAGTTTGGATGCAGCCGTGGCAAAGTTCAAGGGTTTTGGGAAAGCCCACCAGGATAAAAAGTTTACTGCTAGAGCTATCTCCGAAGCTTTCACCCTTGCCCTCGAACACTATCAAGCAGGACGGTTAGTGCTCTCAGAGCAAATATGCCGCCAAATTCTGCAACAGCAGCCAGAGCAGTTGGAAGCCCTTCATTGGTTAGGCAGCATCGCTCACGAGAGTGGCAGACTTGAGGAGGCTGCTGGTTACTGCCAAAAAGCTCTCATTCTCGACCCGAACAATTTAGAAGTCCTCAGCAACTTAGGAAGTGTATTGCAGGAGATGGGTAGGCAGGAAGAAGCAATCTTCAACTTCCAGAAAGCCCTTGCCCTCAAACCCAACTACGCATTTGCCCACCACGGCTTGGGTGCTAGTTTAATTCAACAAGGAAAACTGGAGCAGGCTGCTACCCATCTGCGTCGGGCGATCGCCCTCAATCCTGATGACGCCATAGCTTACTGTAGCTTGGGGGTGGCTCTACAGGAGCAAGGCTTGCTTGAGGAGGCACTCTCCACTTATCAAAAAGCTATTCAACTCCAATCAGATCTGCCGGAAGCCCATATTAATTTGGGTCAGATTCTGCTGTTACTCGGTGACTTGGGCAACGGATTTGCTAAATTGGAGTGGCGCTGGCAGTCGAAAGTTTGGGAAAATCCACGTCAATTTCTAGAGCCTTTGTGGGATGGGTCGCACCTAGAAGGAAAAACGATTTTGCTCCATGCTGAGCAAGGCTTGGGAGACACGATTCAGTTTATTCGCTATGCGCCTTTAGTGGCAGCTTGCGGAGGTCGAGTCGTAGTGGAATGTCCAGCATCGCTCAGGCGTCTGTTAGCAACGGTTTATGGCATTGAGCAGCTCGTTGTCCAGGGAGATGCCTTACCGGAATTTCAGGTACACTTACCCCTGATGAGTCTGCCCCATATTTTGGGGACAACCCTGACGACAATTCCATCTAAGATTCCTTACCTGTTTCCCCCTATTAATCATCACCTCAGGTTGGAAACACTCCCCGGTACTAGGATCAAAGTTGGTATCGTCTGGGCTAGTGGATATAGGATACCCAGCTTCTTAAGAGACTATCATCGGAAATCCTGCTCTTTGTCGAGCTATGCCCGCCTTCTCTCCATGCCAGGAATTAGTTTCTTTAGTCTGCAAGTGGGAGACAATGCGGCTGACATTACTCAACTTGCAGGCGAACACCAATTACAAGATTTGAGTCCCCAGATTAAGGATTTTGCAGACACAGCAGCACTGATTGCCCAAATGGACTTAGTGATTTCTGTGGACACTGCCGTCGCTCACCTAGCAGGAGCTATGGGTAAGCCAGTCTGGGTGCTGCTATCTTTCTTTCATGACTGGCGGTGGCTCTTGGAGCGGGAAGACAGCCCCTGGTATCCCAGTATGCGGCTATTTCGTCAGTCGCAACCAGGGGACTGGGAGGGGGTGCTGGAGCAAGTAGCACAAGCATTGAGTTGTTTCAGTGTAGCAGAAACCATACCTTCCCAAGTACTTGGAGTAGGAAGTGAGCATCTGCCTGTGGCTAGATCTACCTTGGGAAAAGTCACCGAGGCGCAGATAGAGCAAATGTCTCGCCAAATTCTGCCGCAGCAGAGTCAGCTTGAAGCTATACATCAACTGGGGGTAATCGCTTACCAGAACGGCAGACTTGAGGAGGCAGCAGCTTACTTCCAAAAAGCTGTAGAGCTTCATCCCAATAGTGCAGAAGCTCTCAGCAGCTTAGGTAGTGTATTGCAGGAAATGGGTGAGATGGAAGCAGGAATTCTCAACCTCCAGAAAGCCTTGGCTCTCAACCCCAACTATGCATCGGCCCACCACTGTTTGGGTTTTACTTTAACTCAACAGGGGGAACTGGAGCAGGCTGTAACCCATCTGCGTCGGGCGATCGCCCTTAATCCTGATGATGCTAAAGCTTACTGCAACTTAGGAGTGGCTCTGTGGGAGCAAGGCTTGTTTGATGAGGCCATCTCCAGCTATCAAACAGCTATCCAGCTCCAATCAGATCTGCCGGAAACCCATATCAATCTGGCTTATATATTACTGTTGGTCGGTGACTTGCGTAATGGATTTGCTGAATTAGAGTGGCGCTGGCAGTCGAAAGACTGGAGAGACCTCCGCTCGTTTGATCAGCCGTTGTGGGATGGGTCGCACCTAGAAGGAAAAACGATTTTGCTCCATGCTGAGCAAGGCTTGGGAGATACGATTCAGTTTATTCGCTATGCGCCATTGGTAGCAGCTTTTGGAGGTCGGGTCGTTGTGGAATGTCCAGCATCCCTCCGGCGGCTGTTGGCAACAGTGTCTGGTATTGAACAGCTCGTTGTCCGGGGAGAAGCCTTGCCAGAGTTTCAGGTACACTCACCCTTGATGAGCTTGCC
>CAZZWA010000366.1:1378-6189 GCA_964657555.1 uncultured Microcoleus sp. | reverse complement strand
CTGCTATTGCCCAGCAGTATCATCAGTATAGAAAATTACCCTGTAAGCTTATGGTTGATTCAGTAAAACACGATACACATCAACTTGTAATTTTCTAGAAAGATGTTAATTACTGGATATAACCTATCCCCATAACATATGGTAGCTAAAACACCAATAGTGTGGTCATTGTCTGAGAGAGCAACGTTAGCAGTTTGGCTAGAAGATCCAGAGCGGGGTCAACAGCTAGTAGATATTCCTCTAAACTCCGATCAGTGGTTTCAATGGCTTGAGTTACCAAATTCCAAGTTATTTAAATTTGAACCAGCCGATCAACGTATATCTAATTTCACTGCTTGCAAAGAGGCTGGTACTGGTGAAGATTGCTGGTATGCTTATAAGAAGTTAAATAACACGTTGTCTAACTTCTACATCGGAGTCAGTAAAGATTTAACATTGGTACGCCTCCGAGAAGCCGGGTTGCAGATGCTACAGCTAGCCGCTAAGAACAATGCTTTAATTAAACAGAATTTAAAAAAAGAAGAATGTTTAAAGGATAGCACTCAATCCCAGCAAGTAGAGCATCTCAAACAGGAACTTCAAAGGTTAGGCGATCAACTAGCTCACTCTCACCAGACTCACCTAATAACTTGCCAGGAACAGCAGGAAACTATTGAACGGCTACGCCAGCAAAATCAGCGTCTACAGACTGAGCGTGACCAGATGAAAGAAGAGATCGATCAGCTCTATGCTAGAAACGGCGCTCTAAAACTGGGAAAGTTGCTTCTAGAACAGGAAAGTCAAGAACCTAGTGCTACCCTCCGTTTGTCCATACTATGACGTCCACAAGTGGATGGCGATTGACCTATGACTGCGCTCAATCTTTCCAATCAATAAAACGTGCGTAAATGTAAGCGATCGCCTCCCAAATCACTGAGCGCACGCCAACCCTAGAATTGCATCAGTTTTTTGGCTTGTGGTGATCTGGCGGTTGTGCAGCAATCACATTAACCAGGGTACAATACCCTATCTATGCAAGTCACGCTCCCAGATCCCAATATAGATGCGATCGCGCCTATCCCGCTCAATCACACCCTTAAGTTGTCCGAGACTAAAAGAGTACTGGCGAGATTGTCGCTGCTGTACCTTTTCTAACCCCTGCCTAATAGGCTCGCTCAGCTTGCAGCCTAACATGCCATTTAAGGTTAACAGAATAACCTGTGTATCGACCGCAGTAGTAAAGGCTGCTTCCGTTTGGCGAATCTTTTCAGAGTTTCTGTCAAACAGAAACCCCAAGCTTACCCGATCTGGTACTAACTCATAGGACACAGCACGAGTATTTGGCCAGTAGCCTGATGAAGATATAGTGGGGGCCCCCAGCATTCGGATGACATCATTTTTATGTATTCCTGGCTGAAAGCCAGGAATACCTATGCCACTGGGGACATCGCGACAGCTCGTTTCGATTAGCTCCTCCAGTCCAGGCGGTAGGAGTTCGGGAGGCACTACAGGTCTCTCAGACGGCTTTGTGGCAACAGGGAAAGTTGATTGTAACACTACCCGTTCTGGCAGTAGTTGAGTAGATAAAGATGTTTGGGCAAAGCCAGTAAGCACGAAACCAATAATAGTTGAAGTCCCCATCACCATCAGCATCTTTAGTATTAAGTCTTTGCTGAACGATGCTCCCTGAGATAGGCAAAAACAGATTTATCCCCGATATCGGGTGGAATAGGTTGAAAAGCCTTGCGAAGAGCAAATACCACAAACAGTACAGCCCACAATCCTAGTAAAACTTGTTCCCATAGAACTGGCAACACCCCAGTCAAGTGTCCCAGTAACAATGCTGGCACCAAGGGCGTGAGTATTTTAGTTTCCAGCCGATTGAAGCAAAATGCCTCTTTGAAATAAATACCAGTCAAAGCTGCAAAGGTAAAGCCCACTCCAAACAGAACAGATGGATGGTTGTAAACTGTTACGGCAAGAGATGTGGGGCTAACCACCGCCAACACAACTGCCACCACACCGCCAATTACCCAAAAAACCTGGAGTAAGCGGTGTAGGGGTGCTAGATAAATGTGAATCGTGGCTAGGCTAACGCCTAGTGCTACACAGAAACAGGCATAGAGGGGAGTGAGTGCCTGGAGAAAACTTGAGTTTTCATCTAGTAGAGGCAATCTCCCTGTGGTTGCCCCTAACACCAGCCAACTCCCTAAGGCAAAGCTCAGTGCCGCTCCCATCAAACCGATGCGGTATGTGAGCACACCAAGGCGATCGCCATCCGTAATTGTAAACTCTCCAAACTGACCTTGGTACATTAGTGGTTCAGACTGCTGCATCTGAGTCATTGTTTGCTTACCTTTATTGCTACAGAAGTGCCAAATCTTTTAACAAAAAGCTAAATATCAGGCTATATTGTGCTGCTTCGAGTACATTACAAATATAGGATTTTCATCAAATTTCTACCATAAAAAAATGGCAAAAAATAATACTACTGTTTTAACACTAACCTTGCTAATAACAGTGAGCTTGCTTATTATAGCTGGTGGTGTTATCTGGTTTGTATCCCATCCACAGGGGTTAAATTCTGCCTCTACACCTCCTACAGAAGCAGAGCGAGTTAATCCACCCACTCATACTAGCTCAGCTGAGCAAGCAGCCAACCCTAGTGGAAGAAATGCCGATTTCAGTAAGTTGCATGAATACTTGCAACGAAAAGAGTGGCGGCAAGCTGACCGAGAAACCTATGAACGGCTGTTAGAAGCAGCTGGGCCAAAGTCACAGGCAAAGGTTTTACTGATAAAGATGAAATGAAAACTTTTTCGTGCGCTGATTTAAAAACGGTTGATAGGCTTTGGAGTGATGCTACTCAGGGCAAGCAAGGTTTTACCGTTCAACAGAATTTTTTAAAAGCACTGGGCAACTATAAAAAGATGTATACCCAGGTTGGATGGGAAGATGCAGCAGGTAGGCCACTGATTGAGTGGAACTATAATGGGCAAACGAGCAGAATGGAGTATGTACCGGGAAAAGAGCCAAACTATAGAAATCCACCTCCTGGCCACCTGCCCACAGTGGAAAGAGAGTATAACTTTGAAGTCTCTATCAATGAAGCTCTCAATAGATGCGGCATTTAAGTCAGCACCACTTCTACCCTACCCCTCCAATCAAGTTGTAGCTGAGACTGAGCATTACCGCTATTGATGGCGATTTCTACCCAGCCATGACTGCCAACTAAAGCTAAGGGACTGCCCTCTGATCTGTCTTGGTAAGTCTGATGACCTGGTATAGTTATTCCAGCCGCTGCCACCAACCAGGTCTTGCCTCGCACAAGAGTCCCAGGGATATTGGTAATCAAGTTGCCAAAGCGATCTACATACTGAATGCAACCAGCTACACCCGCATCTGTGTGCGTGTATTCAGGGATTGGCAGATCAACCAAGATTGATGGATTGATAGCTTGTCCCAGATGTTCTAAGGGAACGCTACTGGCAAGATGCGCTCCTACTGGAGCAAATACATCTCGACCGTGGAAAGTATTACTGGGTTCAGATACCCTCCAGTAATTGGAGTTAGTCAGTTCAACTGCTGCCAGGGCTGGACTTTGACTGAGAACGCCACTGAACAGCCCGTTATCTGGCCCTACTAGGAAACCGGCAGCAAATTGTACGGCGATCGCTCGTCTGTTACTCCCCACCCCCGGATCGACCACAGCGACGTGTACTGTCCCAATTGGGAAGTAGGACACAGCATTCATCAGGCAAAACCGACCAGCCGCAATGTTCTGCGGTGGGATCTGGTGAGTTAAATCCACTACCATCAGCGTTGGATTGATTTGGGCAATGATCCCTTTGATTACCCCTACATAAACATCACTCAAGCCAAAATCGCTTAGGAAGGTGACAATTCTGTTGTCAGTCATTTTAAATATCCTGTATTTGTCATGGAAAACCCTGGTTGTGGTCATTAAGCAGGGAGAAATCCTTATTTAGCAAGATATTAGCTGCCTGTTGTCTGAAGCGACTGACCGCCCTAGTTTACAAAAAATTTAAAAAACTTCTGTATTATATAATACTTTTATCCCTAATTGTAATAGGGATATGTTATCTTAAAAGTAAGCGGACAGATAACTATACAGCAAATCAATCGAAAGGAATGTCCAAGATGAACAAATTACATCAAGCGACTGTGAAGCAAGTCAATGCAATCCATCGGGCAAACATGGAAAGGAGTTTACAGCATCGCCTGGAAGTTGCCAGAGCTAAAGGAGATGAGAATCTGATTCGGTTGCTGGAGGCTGAAGCTAACTACATTTCCTAAACAGCGTTATTTCCCTTTAATATCTTCAAGAGTCTGAAAGACGATGATTTGCCGGTGAGCTAGATTACGCTCATCGGTTTTGCTATTTGGGCATTCCCAAGTGTGTACCCTGACAAAAACTGGACTACTGACATCCACATTCCGCAGGTTAGCGATCGCTTCAACGAATCCTTCTTTTCAGGCAACACTCTTGGTAAATTGTTGAGAATGATAGCAATAAGCTCAAAATAGCTAAAAGCGGATAAAAAAGCCTACAAGCTTTACTTAGCAAAAAGTATAGCCTTTGAGAATCAGAAATTAGTTGAGAATAAAATGAGACTTGCGGAATGTGGGCTGACAGACCATATGTCAGATTTGATAGTTAAGTTGGGAAAACTATAGAACAGAGTTAGCGAATCATGCTACCGAAACCTCAGGGGCAAACTCGTTTTTAAATTTTAGTTGTAAGTTTTTAGAAGGAGCAAGTACTTAGTCCTTAGCAGTCAGCATTCAGGTTTCAGAAGCAGTTCTGGATT
>CAZZWA010000366.1:0-1368 GCA_964657555.1 uncultured Microcoleus sp. | reverse complement strand
TTGAAGTCTGGATTTGGAAGTCCTAGGAAACTCCTAACCACCGACAAACAACAATCGAAAGCGCCTATGACAGTTCAACTGATTGCCTGGATAACTGCTGCTTGGGGTGTGTTGCACAGCAATATGCCTCGGATAGCTTGGAATTTATTTTTGGCTTTTCTGCCTTGGGCTTTGAGTGTTTGGCTGTTTAGAGAGAGGCGATCGCGCTCTCACTTATGGTGGATTGCCCTGCTTCTTGTGGCGATGTTCTTGCCCAAATTTCCCTCTATTTTGAGGCATATGATTCACTTCCTCCGAGACGAGCGCACTAACTATGTAGTCTGGACGATAACGCTGGTACTGATCGCCTTGGATTTCTGGCTAATGGGCCAGCAGAGGTCACGGACTCTCCACTGGTGGTTAGGATTCCTAATTTTTATAGCGTTCTTACCCAATGCTCCCTACGTTTTGACGGATGTTATTCACCTGATTGATGACATTCGCCTCAATAACTACTCAGTATGGATAATTACGCTGGTTCTCATCCCTCAATATCTGCTGTTTATCGGGGGTGGTTTTGAAGCCTACGTCCTATCTTTAATTAACTTGGGAGAATACTTAAAACGGCAGGGTTGGGGCAAATGTATTCTCTGGGTTGAGTTAGTCATTCATGCTCTCAGTGCCGTTGGCATTTATTTAGGACGATTCCTCCGCTTCAATAGCTGGGACTTTGTAACTCAACCCAAAGTTTTGGCTCACAGTGTAGTGGATGATTTAGCCGATAAACGTCCTGTGCTAGTTATCGCGATCACGTTTGTAGTGATTACTGGCTTGTACTGGCTGATGAAGCAGGTAAGCCTTGGAATTATAGAGAGGCAAGCCAGAATCGCGGCCAAACAACGCAAGTCCAATACCAACTCTCAACAGGCTCAGTCTTAAGTTCAAAGTTTTCCACTGTTGCTCCTAGCTTATCGTCCATCCAAAGAAGGGGTAGGAGGCCAGCCATTTCCGATCAAAAGAGAGATGAAAGCTGACCAGTCACGATTTCAAATGAATTAAGGCTGGTACGGTCGGGTTTGTAATTGCCTGATTTTGCCAATTAAACCCACTTTGACAGATAACATTGATTAGGAGTTCAACAATATGCCTCTATTATCTATCGATGAACTAAAAACTTTGATAGAAAAATCCTCTGGTCTGTGCGTCTCAATTTACATGCCCATGCAAAAAGCAGGGCCAGATATTCGACAGAACCCAATTCGCTTCAAAAATCTCATCCGTGAAGCACAAAGTAACTTAGAGGCAATTGGGATTGACCACAAGGAGACAATGGAATTGCTCAAGCAAGCCCATGAACTAGATAACAGCGATTTTTGGGAAAATCAAGAC
>CAZZWA010000365.1:0-6238 GCA_964657555.1 uncultured Microcoleus sp. | reverse complement strand
GGTAATGGGTAATCGGAAGAGCCAGTTGTCGGTGGGAAGTTGTTTTTGATTTGCCAGTTACCAATCACTAATCAGCTAATTCCTATGGAAGAAACTCTAAACATACTGATAGTAGATGATGATGAAGTAGACCGGATCGCGGTTCGCAGGTCATTGAAGAATGCTGGCGTCCAAATGGAAATCACAGAAACAACAGACTGTGAAAGCGCGATCGCCGCCTTGAAACAGCAGCAGTTTGACTGTGCCTTCCTCGACTATCGACTGCCTGACGGTGATGGATTAACTCTAGTTCAAGATATCCGCTCTTCCGGGATCAAGGTTCCCCTGGTAGTGTTGACTGGTCAGGGAGACGAACAAACCGCCGTCGCTCTTATGAAAGCAGGAGCATCGGACTATATTTCCAAAAGCAAAGTCTCATCAGAAAGTCTCTCTCGCAGCCTGCGCAATGCTGTTCATCTTTACCGAGCCCAGAGGCAGGCCAGAGAAGCTCAAGAGCAACTTAAGGAAAGTGAAGAACGCTTTCGCCTAGTACTTGAAGGGTCTAATGACTGCATTTGGGACTGGGATATTGTGACAAATCAGATTTACTGGAATGACCGCTTCTATGCAATTATCGGCTTGTGCGCGATTAACCAATCAGATACATACAAAGCTTTCTTTGAACTACTGCATCCAGACGATCAACCGTTTGTCAGGGCAGCCCTAGTTGCTCACCTACAGCATCATGAGGACTTCGATATAGAAGTCAGATTCTTACATGCTTCTGGAGAATACCGTTACTGTATTCTCCGTGGTAAAGCGCAGCGGGATGCTGATGGCCAACCCTTCCGAATGGCAGGGATTATCAGCGATATTACAGAGCGCAAGCGGACAGAGGAACAACAGCGCTTCCTGGCTGAAGCTAGTACCCTCTTAGCAGCCTCCTTAGACTACCAAAAGATCTTGGCTAGTTTGGCTCGCTTGGCTGTGCCCCATATCGCCGACCTATGTCTTGTTCATACTTTAGAAGCAGATGGCTCCTTACGCCGGATGGGAATAGCCCACGTAGACCCAGTTAAAAAAGAGCAGGTGCTACAGTTACAGCGCGACTACCCCATCGATCTCAACAGTAAGCACCTAGTGAGCCAAGTGTTGCGCACTGGTCAACCAGAACTGTGCCCAGAGATTTCTGTCAGCTCCTTCGGAGCAGCCCCAAAGGGGCTGGAGTGGCTGGCAGCAGCCAGTAACAATGCTGAACACCTCAGAATCATCCACGAGCTAGACTTTAAGTCATACATGATTGTGCCCCTGTTAGTGCGGGGACAACCATTCGGAGCAATTTCATTCATATCCAGCCAGTGGAGACGTCGCTACGGGTTTGTTGACTTGGCTCTAGCTGAAGATTTGGCTCGTCGCGCCTCCTTAGCAATAGAAAATGCCAAAGCTCACCGCGAGGCGCAAGAGGCCAGCGATAACTTACGCAAAGCCATCATCATTCTGGGCGAACAGCAGCAACAGTTACGTACGCTTCAACAGCTGACCAACTTACTGAACCAACGTCTGACCGACCTGCCGAGTCTTTTGCGAGTGATGGTTGGGGCAGTTTGTGAGGCCCTAGCGGGTGCCCAATTTTGCTGTATTATGCTGCAAAACCCTCAATGCACTGGGTTGCTCTTGACGGTGACAGCAGGGATGGGAACAGAAAGATTGCGCCTGGAAGATGCCCTGACTTCTCAAGATGGATGGTTGTCTCAGGTTTTTTCGACAGGTAAATCCCAATTGATTCAATGGGGACTGGGAACTGGGGAAGATCAGAATGTAACTCCTTGTGCTTCCCAATCCCCTTCATTTCCTGCCTCAATTTATGCAGTAGCTATTGAGTCGGCTCAGTCTGGACGGCTAGGTGTGCTAGCGATTGGTAACTGGGAAGATGTCGATGCCTTTGATGAGGAAGACAAACATCTGCTAGCAGCCGTAGGCGAACAGGCGGCGATCGCGATTGACAATGCTCGGCTGATCAAAGCCTTAGAAGAGCGAGAGGAACGTTTAGAATATCAGAACCAGATGCTGGCGGAGCAGAACCAGGAACTGGAAGATCTGACTAGGCAAATTCAGCTCCAGAACCTGCAACTATTAGAAGCTGCACGGCTGAAGTCCCAGTTTCTAGCCACCATGTCCCACGAGTTGCGCACGCCCATGAATGCTGTGCTTGGCTTTTCCCAATTGCTATTGCGCCAACGGCAAAATAAGCTCGCTCCCAAGCAGCAAGAAATGGTGGAGTGCATCCTTAACAATGGCAAACATCTGCTAGCACTGATTAATGATATTCTTGACCACTCTAAGATGGAGGCTGGTCGCTTAGAACTGAAACTAGCAGAATTCAACCTGAAGACGCTGGTTATGACAACTACGGAGGAACTGCGATCGCTGGCAGATCAGAAAAGCTTGAAATTGCAGGTTGATATCGACCTGCAAAACCTTTACGTTGTTAACGACAGCGAGCGCCTGCGGCAGGTGTTAGTCAATCTTCTTTCTAATGCTATCAAGTTTACCGAGGTTGGGTCTGTGCAGGTAAAAGTTTGGGAAGAGTCAACAGACAATTTAGTGCTGACGGTTCGCGATACAGGAATTGGTATTGCCCCCGAAAACCTCAGGCATATTTTTGAAGAATTCCGGCAAGTAGATCAAGGGCTCACAAAAAAACACTACGGTACTGGTCTAGGGCTAGCTATCACAGAATCCCTACTGGAATTAATGCATGGCAAAATTACTGTTGAAAGTCAACTTGGGCAGGGATCTACCTTCCGTGTTGAATTCCCTCGCCAGGTTAGTACTTAGGGAGTAGAGCGATCACCTCTTCTCCTGATGCTCTAAATTCTAGTTATTCATAACCTCAGCAGCTCTCAATGTCAGAGCGATCACCAATTCCTAAAACAGTTTCACAGTAGGGGCAATCCTCCTGCTCCACGCTCCTCAAGGAGCGCGGAGCAAATAAATTCCCAAATCATGAAAATTTTACAACAGTAGATTATTTCTTTTTAATCAGAAAAGCACTTACCCAAATCCCAGCGATAGCTAACAAACTAACTCCAGAAGAAGGTTCAGGAACAGAAGTAGAATCGGCAACAAAAGTGAGCCACCCAGCTCCATTTAGCCCTCCTCGACCCGCAGGAATAAACTCATCAATGAATTTTCCTGTCTGTCCGTTGTAGCGCACAACAGTGTTATTTCCTAAACTACTAATGTAAAGGTTTCCATCTGGGCCAAAAACTGGTTGAACTGGACCCGTCAACTCCTGATTAGCATTATCGGCAAAAACATCAATAAAAGCTCCTGTCTTACCGTCATAGCGGTCGATAGTGTTATTGCCAAAGTTGGCAACGTAAAGATTATTATCTGAACCAAAAGTTATACCACCTGGTTCAGCACCTGGCTCAGTTTTGGCAAAAATGCCCAAAGGTTCACCTGTCTTCCCGTCATAGCGCAAGATACTATCAGTGAAAGTACTGCTAACATAAAAGTTACCATCTGGTCCAAATCTGATACCAAACGGCGCAAGCAATCCGGGACTGTTCCCAGGAACAAAAGCATCAATAAACTTCCCTGTCTGCCCGTTGTAACGCAGAACACTGTTGCTGAGTTTTGTGCTACTGCTACTGACATAAAGGTTGCTATCTGGGCCAAATGTTAAATCTTCCGGAGTAGCGAGGCCACCATTGCCAGACGGAACAAAAGCATCAATAAACTTTCCTGTTTGTCCGTTATATCGAAGAACACTACTATTGAGAAGACTATCAACGTAGAGATTCCCATCTGGAGCAATTGTCAACGCAGTTGGTCCAGCCAGTCCTCCACTTCCAGGCGCTACAAAAGTATCAATAAATGTCCCTGTTTTTCCGTCATAGCGCAAAACAGAGTTGTTATTAAAACTGCCAACTAAGAGAGAGGCGGCGTTAGCAGGTATGACGAAATCTAGGAGAGTTACTGTTGTTAGTACTAGGCTGGTTGCTAAATATTTCAGAAAATGCATATTTTAGTTTTGAGTGAAGAGCTTGATGGAGATTGCATCTGAAAATATCAGAAATTCTAGCAAAATTACTTACAATTTTTCCTGATGAAGATGAAGACTGCGTATTTTTTTATAAAGTAACTGTAAAGATTTGGTGAAGTAACGTAAAATTGGGGTGATGGGAGGAGCAATCATCGCCCTGGTCAACAGCCAACAGGCTTTAGAAACGCAGCAAGCTGTAGCCCCTATCCTTACCAGATGATGGAAGCATTGGTACTATCTCAAAAGGAGATTTTCAAATGAATTCTGTGAAAGTTTTGCTGTATATCCAGAAACCAGAACCTGAGCAAAAAGGGGTTGAGCAATATCTTGCACCTGTGACTATAGGACTATCTAGAGTTCCTACAGTCGGGGAGAAAGTCGCTATCCTTCCTAAATCGGATGAAGTGTATCAGATTTTAGATGTGCTTCATTGTGGTATTGCTGCTCTTTACAAGACTACGCATGCAGCAGCCATATGGGCTAAAAAATGTGAGCTACAGCAGGAACCGCAATGGAATATTTATGGGTAACTAATAGGTATAGTGAACTGTTGAAACTATTTTAGGGCGATAGTTTTCTCAAGCCGGAATCTGAATCTAGAGCAGCGTAAAGCTAAGTGTGGACTCAAACTGAGCTGAAGAAAAACTGATGCTTTGGAATAGAACTCAGAAATCTGCTACTCGTCATCTGACAATGCTCTATGTCACTTCACTCAGTACCGTGGCACTGTTCTCAATTCTTGGTCAAGTGCTGGTGCAGCGTATGCTGCATCAACAAGCAAATGACACACAAGTCATCAGTATTGCTGAAAAACAGACAATATTGAGCCAAGAATTAAGCAAAGCCGTGCTTGCTATTCAATTGACATCAGACCAGAATGAGCGCCAGAAGCACGTTGAAGAACTCCAGCACGTAGTATCTGCCTGGGAAATTTCACGACAGGAATTGCAACAGATGGCAACACAAGCAGATTTCCCCAGTGCGAAAAAGAGCCAGGTACGAAATATGCTGACAAACCTTGAGCCATCATCCCAAAAGATGCTAGATGCTGCCAGAGGGCTAATGGGTATAGTTGTTGCCCATGAGAAAGAGGGGAGATCTCCCAAAGGAGGTGGCTATGTGCGTCAAGTCCTGTTGGCTGAACAAACCTTTATGAAGGGAATGAATGCCATTATTTTGGGGTACAACCAACAGGCAGAAGAAGGGGTTGCTAGATTGCAGCTAATTGAGCACATGCTACTGGGTTTGACGCTATTAGTCCTGCTCTTAGAGGGGCTATTGGTTTTTCGTCCAGCAGTACAGCAGATCCATCAAACTCTTACAGCACTGGCGGTTTCATTGAAACAATCTCAGGATATGGCCCACCAACTTTCCATTGAACAGGAACAGTCAGAACGTCTCCTGTTGAATGTTTTGCCTAAACGGATTGCTGAACGGTTGAAGCAGGAAGAGGGCGCGATCGCCGATGGTTTTGCTGAAGTCACAGTTTTGTTTGCTGATATCGTTGGCTTTACTCAGCTTGCAGACCGTTTATCTCCCCAAGCTCTTGTTGTGTTACTCAATCAGGTTTTCTCACTGTTTGACCAACTTGCCGAACAGCACGGGTTGGAGAAGATTAAGACGATTGGAGATGCCTACATGGTTGTTGGTGGGCTACCAGAAGTTAGAACCGATCATGCAACGGCGATCGCCCAGATGGCAATAGATATGCAGCAAGCCATTACTAATCTTAACTTAGAAACTGGTGAATCCTTCAGTATGCGAATTGGCATTAATACCGGCCCTGTTGTGGCAGGGGTGATCGGTATCAAAAAGTTTATCTACGATTTATGGGGCGATACGGTGAATATCGCTAGTCGTATGGAGTCTCATGGCTTACCTGGCTGCATTCAAGTCACGGAAGCGACCTACGCACACCTTAAAGATCAGTACGAATTCAAGCGGCGAGGAGTGATTCAGGTGAAGGGGAAAGGAGAGATGGAGACTTATTTATTAGTAGATAAGCTGTGATGTATTTAGATCGCAACATCTCACGCCTGAGGCCGTCCGTTGTCCTTTTTGCTAAATACCGACTCACAAATCAGATCATGTCCGGCTATATATCGCTCTTCCATCACTCTCGCTAGGAAATATTCCGAAAGCCTTGATTGTGCAGGGGCGAAGCATTGCGGCGAGCAATCCATCGTCAAAGCCCAAAGTGTAGATACC
>CAZZWA010000364.1:5155-6242 GCA_964657555.1 uncultured Microcoleus sp. | reverse complement strand
TTGGCGTAGCTGCGGTTTCAACCGCCAGGTGCAAGATCTCAGTGTCCACAATTAAACCTAACTAAAGTGGGCACTCCTGACTACAACTCCTCCGACATAGAGATTCGGCCTCAAATCGCAAATGTCCACCTTACCCCGGATGTTGAGTTTACTGATGTCGGCCTACTTAGAGGGGTTAAAAACCTGAAAATCCGCTTGCCGACAAGTAAACTTCATTCCAAGAGGGTGGTCTATAGTCTCGATTTAGGGATTGATCAACGTGTCCAACGAGGCTGGGAAGGTCTTCGCCTTTCATTTCTCTGTTGATAAACATTGTCAGTTTTTCTTCCCAACCTGACGGGTAGTCTCTAATAACTGGATGCTTGACAACAAGAGGCTGGTATTCAGCTTTCTCTAAGTCAATAATGATGTCCAGGCTAAGAACTCCCAAAGGACGAACGAAAATCCCTGTAGCTGCTATCCCAAAGCTATCATCAAGCCCTTTCTGCTTGAGGATGACGACAAAATGTCCTCCTTGAGGAATGTTATAAGGCACTTTACTTTTCTGCTCCACGGGTTTCACTTCTATGTTGTAGCCTTGAGTAAGTCCCTCTTCTAATGTCATATTTTCGTATTCTTGGTGGGGATGTGGAACATAGATGGTAAACTGATGGAGCTCTAACCAAGGGTCTTTCACCGCCTCTGCTTTCTCCTCTTTCCAAGAGTTGTAGACTTTAAGCATCTCTCTACCTGCGTAGCTCTCTTGGTTACAAATGTTGATTAGCGAAATATTGAGTACGCATTGGTCGAACCTAGTCGCTCCGAGAATTTCCATTGATTTCTTACGCTTTTTTTTCCCTGCAATCTATTAAACTATCCGTCATACTGCATTTTCTGTAAAAGTTCTCACTTTTAAAGATTTTAACTAGATGAATAACATGCCCCACAAATTTGATCTTTAGCTCTTTTCCTGTTTAGAATAAAATAAAATGCCTTCAAAGGCAAAGCGATCGCGCTGTTGACCTCGACGACCTTTGAGCGCAAGCGCTTGATGAACAAATCAAGATCAGGTATAAAATTTGCCAATACTGCTAGTCTAGATATCTGC
>CAZZWA010000364.1:2405-5055 GCA_964657555.1 uncultured Microcoleus sp. | reverse complement strand
GAACAAATCAAGATCAGGTATAAAATTTGCCAATACTGCTAGTCTAGATATCTGCACAAAATCTCTGGCTTATAGCTATTTACTGTGGGTGATAGCTTGAATGATTTCCGCCATTACACCTAAACCGTTAAGCATAATGGCTGATTCATTTCAGCTAATTGCAACTTACTATAAGGGCAGAGTAAGCAATAGATTTTAACCTCCAGTGCAGTAGCTGAGGGCGTTTTATTTATGGTAGGTTGTAGGTACGGCTCTTGAAATTTCCCTCAGGCCATCAAGCTGTACACTTTTATAAAATTTTGATCATTAAATATTTAAAATCTATTTTAAAAATAACTTCATATAGCTGAGATATTATTTTGAAAATGAAGTCCGAATAATTGCAAACTCCTATATTGCTAGGAAAATTTCTACGATGTCAATACAGAATAAAGAATTTGCTGACAAATTTGCTGATGCCCTGAATACTAAGCAGATTGACAAATTTAATACCTTTGTTGCCATTGGCTAGGTCAACCACATCAAACCGATAATACCACTCTCATCCACTAATTACTAACGGAATCCCCCGACCTTTAGGCGCGGGGGAGACTTAATTAGAGAGCAAGCGGTAGCTAAACCAGTGGTTAATGCTTCTGGTTTTTTCCTCTAATCTTTTTGCTATAACCAAGGATTACAAAGCCAGCTAGCAGGAATTCCCCTACTGTATCAGGCTCAGGTACTCCAGGGGTTGGTGTCGGCGTCTGGATTATTAGCTCCTGAATCCCATTCGGTAGCGAGGCTGAGTCGGTCGATCCGAAGGCAACCTCGGTTATATCTGGCGCGCTGGGAATTAAAGAGCCCCCGATTGAGAAGAACTTATTAGTACTGCTCGATCCGACAAGAGATTGAATGTCGTTGATTGCTGTTGGGCTAAGCGTAAACGTGATCGGAGTAACTACTGGTGTAGTCTCGTCTGGAGTTAGGGGAACATTGAACGTCCCATAATTGCCATTGCCTGCTGCAAGATCGTTGAAGATCGCAGGTTGAGAGCCGGTGGCTGTGTTCAGTGTCGTAGCATCCGTTGCTACACTACCGAAGTTTACGGCGACTGTATCTACTGGGTTATCTGAGGTAACAACACCAGGTGAAAGTACTAGCTGAACACTATCAATTGGCCCCTGCAACAGCGACAATAAATTTGGAGTATTATCTGTATCTGTTGAGAGATCAAACGTGAAATAGTCGCGAAATTCAGCTAAACCTGCAATCGTCCCTACAATATAGCTGTCATTTGTATTAGTAGCACTTGTTTGTGCGTTGTCATAAAATCCCTGATTTTTTTGCTTATTAAACGTGTTAGTTGAGGTGGTGAAAGTTAGAGTTGCAGCCTGGGCAGCCCCTATTGCTTGCAACGCAATAAAGGTTACTCCAATCAAACTCATCATCGACTTTGTCACTAGACTAAATGTAGTCATATAACGTCTTGTTCCTCCTAAGGGTTGACTTGGGCAAACAGAGTTTGTTCTGGCGATCGCAGCATAGTAATTGCAACAGATGCAATAGCAACCTATACTACTTATCTGAATGCTACCTTTTATAAGAATTGCTTAATCTTTTAAAGAATAATTGCACCCACTTTTGCATCTTGAAGTGTCACATCACTTATTTGGGGAGACTATAGACTTAGTTGTTTAGGAGCTGGGTAGCTGATTTTATATAGTCTTTATACCTCAAATAGTTAATGACTAGTTCTAAATTACGGAAAAAGCATCGCCTCAGCTCTTTCTGTTATTAAGAATGCGTATGTCAGCTCAACTCCACAGCCTCTAACCTTAAGTTTATGTCACTACTATTAGAATTTACATTGATATGCCAAGTTATTCAATTCCTGATTGAGGGTCTTTACTGACTCTTTAAATTAGCCACTGTTTAATCGAGATATTGTAAAGTTCCTGTAAAGAAAATTAATTTTTTAAATTCTCAACTAGTTAGAAGCATCTTACCTGACTTTTCAGATTATTAGTCGCTCTCTAAATCAGGAATTATAAGTTTTGTAAAAGATAATTGACCGACAATTTTTCGTCTGTATATTAATAACAAGGCATCTTTAAAAATAAAGATTGCAGTCAAAATTTGCAAGCCTTCACTGCGTATATATAGGGGTTGTGACACTGTGTAACCACACTACATCTAGCGTTTTTCTGGTTGCAGTGAACTCCAAAAGTGGTTTTTCTGGGATTATATAGAGATTACTGTTCATATATTCAGTGAGTGTAAGTTAAATTAGACAATGCTTTCAGCCTGTTTTACCCCCTCTGAACGGTTACCAAAATTTTGTGTAGGACACTGCGACAGACTATATAGCGGTTCTTAGTTGAAGATAACACGGGATACTTAATCCTCTCACCCCTTCTGCCAAATATGCCGGAAGGGGAACCAGAAACTCTTGCTCTCCTCTCCCGATCACAGAGAGGGGCTGAGAGCAAGGGCATGACTGCTAGCCTCAATTAAATTGGGACTCGCCGTAACAGTTTCCTACTTTTCGCTCTCTATGACTAGGGAAGGCACTCACAAAGTGATTCAGCACAATAGCGCTACTACACTCCTAAATCAAGCCAACTCGCCGACAATTTTAGCCCAGACAGGTGTGGGCAGTTGGGAAACAAGG
>CAZZWA010000364.1:0-2305 GCA_964657555.1 uncultured Microcoleus sp. | reverse complement strand
AGCCAACTCGCCGACAATTTTAGCCCAGACAGGTGTGGGCAGTTGGGAAACAAGGTCGGAAACTGCTCCTGTACTGCCAATCCACGCTGCTTTGATGCGCACTGGCAAGCCATTCTTCATTGCTGGTTCGGGCAACGATCCAAACAATGTATTTACTCCCAATGGCAGTGCTGTTTGGGATCTAAGTAACGGTACTTTCTCCCAACCAAACACGCCACTGAACTTAGCTGGTAACCCAATAGACCTTTTCTGTGGTGGTCAGGCCTTCCTGTCCGATGGTCGCTTATTATTTGCGGGCGGTACTCTGCAATACGACCCCTTCCACGGTCGCCGGGATACTCTTGCCTTCGATCCGAGTACCCAGAAATGGTCAACTTTAGGCTCAATGGCCGGTGGTCGCTGGTACCCTACTATTTTAACTCTAGGCGACGGTCGCGTCCTTGCTGTATCGGGGTTGGATCAATTTGGCAACCTCAATGTAAACCCAGAAATCTATTCCGCATCAACGAATAAGTGGTCGCGCTATTCACAAACAACTAGTAACATTCCGCAATACGCACACCTTTTTCTCTTGAGTGATGGTCGGATTTTTTACTCAGGTGCATACATGGGTGGAAATTATGGGGTGTCGCCACGCATCCTGAGCTTGCCTAGCAATTTTACGCAACAGATTACGGAAACGGCAGTGAGTGGGTTGCAAAACTCAGATTCTGGCAACCAAGCTGCCAGCGTGTTACTACCGCCTGCCCAAAGCCAAAAGGTAATGATTATTGGTGGTGGTGATGGTTCTGACAACGCAACTAACAGGGTGAATATCGTAGATCTAACGGCTAGTAGCCCAACGTATACAGCAGCAGCGTCTCTAAATTACGCTCGCATGCACTGTAATGCAGTTTTGTTGCCTGATCGCACCGTGTTTGTTTGTGGTGGCAGCGGCCATGCTGAAGATGGATCTATGGCAACGAATGCCGCAGAAATTTACAATCCAAGCACGAATACCTGGACAATCGCAGCTTCACAGACTTACGCCCGTTTATATCATTCAACGGCGTTACTCTTACCAGATGGCCGAGTCATCTCTGCGGGAGGAAACCCTCAGCGGACTAATGATGAACTGCATCTGGAAATTTACAGTCCACCGTACATGTTGCAAACACGACCGCAGATTACCAGCGCTCCTTCTAGCGTTAACTACGGTCAGCAATTGACGATTGGGATCACCCAAGGCGCGAGTATCAAATGGGTGAGTCTGATTAGAGCAACAACAAGCACCCATTCATGTAATACAGAACAACGCCTAGTGGACTGTACAATCAATTCTTTTACTACTAGTTCTCTGACAGTCACGGTAACGTCGAACAAGAATATAGCACCACCTGGCTATTACATGCTCTTTATTACTGACCAAAGTAATATTCCGTCAGTGGCAAGCTGGATTCAACTATCCTAGCGTAACTCTCTCGTGCTGGAAAACCTTGCTTTTGGGAGCTAAATATGAAGTACAAACTTACACGCAGACGGTTTGGTCAGCTAGCGATCGCTAGTACAGTGGTAGCTAGCCTAGGATACATGGCCAACAGAACTTCGGCGGCGCAATCTGACATTGTCTACGGTCTAGAAGTAGGGCCTGACAACGTGAATATCAGTATTATCGACCTGGTAACTGGAGTTTTGACGCTGAGTCTCAGTCTCCCTACCAACAAAATCTTGGAAGGTGACGATCAACTGACAGGTTTCACTGCTGTCTCCAACGGACTGATAGTATCTATTAACCCTAGCCAGAGTACGCAGAAAAATGACTATAGCCCGATCCTGGTATCTCTAGGTTCGTCTCCGACAAAGGTGACTGTATCAGGACTCAACAAAAATGAAACACTCCAAGGTATAGTGGGTAATTCGGACGGTTCGCTCTACGGTCTAGTTACGGAAGATCGCAGTCATAAAAAAGCCCAGATAGTATCTATCAACCCCATTACAGGCAAAACTAAAAAATTGGAGAAGATCAAACTGTCAAATCAACAACGGTTCAATCATTTAGCCACGTTTTCCAATGGAACATTCTTGACCACCTCGATTGATATAAATGGCTTTAGCACTCTGATAGAGCTAGCTCCGAGCACTGGAAAGGAAAATGATCAGGGGAAAATAATCCCTGCTCAAACTAATTTGAATAATGGTTTAAGTAGTCTGGCCTGCTCTTCCTCTAACAATATCTATGCCCTTGGGGCCCCAAGATATGAGTTTCGGAATTCCTTGTTCCAGGTGAAAGAAGATGGAACCGCGACACCGTTATTGACAGATCTGA
>CAZZWA010000363.1:0-6251 GCA_964657555.1 uncultured Microcoleus sp. | reverse complement strand
TTAATGCTTGATGATCAGCATCAACCCTACTATGGCAAAGGCAGTTGCTGCCACTCGTTGGAAGAGCCTTGGCTGAATGACTTTTTTAGCTTGACAACCAACAATGACGGCGATCGCTGTGACTGCCCAAAGTGCTAGAGTCGATGCCGTAAAAATAGTCAGAGGAGATGAGTACTTGGCCTCTAAAGTGGCTGTTGCTAGTTGAGTTAAATCTCCCCATTCAGCCGCAAAAACCACCAAAAATGAAGATACTACAGCTTTTGAAAAGCTAATCGGCTTTGCTTCACACTGGGATTGGGGAACATCGCTGCTAGGTTCTTGCCTGCGCCACATTAGAACAGCAAAGACAAGAAAGAGAATGCCTGCCGCTAAGTGAACAAGTTCCGGTGCCAATAGACTCAGTAAACCACCGCAAGCCACTGCTACCAAGCTTTGAATTACAAAGGCAGCAGCCGCACCGATAAAGACGGCGAGTGGGTGATTACAGGTTGCCAGGAATAGAGCGGCAAAAGCGGTCTTATCAGGAAGCTCGGCGACAAAAATTAGTCCAAATGTAGAGACAAAAAGTTCCCATTCAATCAACATCTAAATTTTCAAGCTCCTCAGTATCTGATTTAACGACACTTTGAGTGAGCTTGGCAAAAGCGCAGAAACTTCACCAAGCTCACATCAAATGTGAACCTAGTGAAGGTCTCGCTTCCACGTATTTGAAAGTTCAGCTTGGGTAACAATAACCCTTGTGGCTGAACGTTTAAAGACTTGTCGCCTGAACCAGGCTAAGCGCCAGTATGTTGACTCAGGCGGACTAGCTAAGAATTAGCTAGCAGCTACTCCCCTTCATGATGTACAATTATACAACCAACTTAGGGTATAAAGAAAGTAGCAAAAATTTAAGTTTCAGTTAAGGTTAGTGGTTACCAAACTCAATACTTCCGCTCTTGAGGCTCAAACATTGTAATCGTCACTGGTAGGTAGCTCAAGTCAATGCCAGCAGGTGAATAGTAAGCCATCGTATGCTTGAGGAAATTGGTGTCGTCTCGTTCGGGATAATCCTCACGACAATGAGCACCTCGACTTTCCTGCCGATTTAGAGCGGATGTAAGAATTAACTGTCCCACAACGAGTAAGCTGCGAAGTTCCAGAGCTTCGATCACTTCAGTGTTCCAGAGTTTGCTCTTGTCATCCAGGTAAATCTTTTGGTACTGCTGCTGTAGCTGTTGCACTTGGTTCAAGCCTTCGCGCATCATTTCCTGAGTGCGAAAGACGCCACAGTAGTCTGTCATGCAGTCTTGGAAGGCTTGACGAACTTTGTCAATCCGATACTCTCCTGGCTGGTCGAGGAGGGCTTGAATTTGTTGCTGGGCTGCCTTAATGTAGCGTTGCTCATCCACAGAGGGCAATTTGCGGTTTTGCACAAATTGCGTGATCGCTGCCCCAGTCCTTCTGCCGTAAACCACACACTCCAACAGAGAGTTACTGCCCAGTCGGTTGGCCCCATGAACTGAGACACAGGCTGCCTCACCGGCAGCAAAGAAGCCATCAGTCAGGCCATCAGGGCCGCTACGCACTCGGCCATCAGTGTTCACCGGAATCCCTCCCATCGAATAGTGAATTGTAGGCCGCACTGGCATCGGCTGATGCACCGCGTCAATACCTAGCAACCGATGGGCTTCTTCCCAGGCAAAAGGAACCCGGCTCATAATTTTTTCTCTGCCCATATGGCGCAAGTCCATATAAATAAAAGGGCCACCAGCACTGCCATCAGGATGAATTCCCCGAGCGGCGCGAATTTCTTTGGTAATTGCCCGTGAGGTAATGTCGCGGGGTGCCAGTTCCATCCGACTAGGAGCGTAGTTCGCCATGAAGCGATCGCCCTCGCTGTTGATCAGATACGCGCCCTCGCCTCGTACCGCTTCAGAAATCAGCACTCCCACGGGATATAAACCTGTAGGATGAAACTGGACAAACTCCATATCTTCCAACGGCACACCAGCGAGGGCAGACATGGCCAGACCATCTCCAGTCGAGGCAAAATCGTTAGAGGTGGTGTTATAGACTCGGCCATAGCCGCCAGTCGCTAGCATCACAGCCTTCGTCCGAACCACTTCAATTTGTCCATCTAGAATGTGGTACATCACGATGCCTTTCGCCTGGGCATCTTCCAAAATCAGCTGCATCACGTACCACTCATCGTAAATGCGGACGCCGTGATGCCTCAGGTTGTTGACCAGTTCGTGTAAAATTGCGTGACCAGTCTTATCAGCTGCGTAGCAGGTGCGTCGCTGGGAATGGCCGCCAAAGGCCCGTTGGGCAATGCGACCATCTGGCAAGCGGGAGAACAGCACTCCCATGTGTTCTAAGTCAATGACAACATCCGCAGCCTCACGAGTCAGGATTTCTACGGCATCCTGATCTGCTAGGTAGTCAGCACCTTTAACCGTGTCGAAGGCATGTGCTTCCCAGGTATCTTCTGCGTCTACGTTTTTTAGTGTTGCCGCCATGCCACCCTGAGCAGCTACAGAGTGGGAGCGAATTGGGTGGGTTTTAGCCACCAAAGCGACATCCAATCTGGGGTCTTTTCGCGCAATCTCTAAGGCAGCGCGGCACCCAGCTAATCCCCCCCCTACAATGATGACGTCGTGTTCAAGCATCTTTAATCTGGTATTGAGAATTTCTCTAGTCTTTTCTATTGTCTATGGTTACTTAAATAAAAACTTCCTCGCTTTGTGGCCAGGAAGTTTTGGCAAATTTGTCTTTAGTCTGTTGTCTGTTGTTTTTTACTAACAACTGACTGCTAACTGTTCAGCTGGTTGCCTGGAGGGGGTTCTGGTTGGGCAGACTGCCACCAATAGTCTCGGTTGTTGCTGTTGTATCCATGGGAGAAAACTCAATGTGATTTAGCAGTGTGGTAACAAAGGCAAAGAGTAAGAAGGGTAGAGACAGCACCAAGATGATTCCCACAGTAGCCAGAGCGTAGATCTGGCGATCGCTGCTCCATAGGGCTAGGGCAGAGGCTAGGCTGATGAAAATGACGATTAACCAAATAATGATTTGACCGTAGATATCGCCAAAGCTAAGAGTGCAGACTAGACGATACTTTCGTAATTTCTCCATGGTATTCCTCCCAACATTCCTATATTCCTTTAAACTTCTAGCTTAAGCTTTCACTAAGGTTTTGGGTTATTTATAAATATTTTGACAACAATTTGGCAATATATCTTTATAATTTGCTGGTCTCGCGGTCGTGAAGAGCGAGCGATGAACTCTCACCTTATACATTTGGGAAAATCCTGAAATTTATCTTTGTAATTTGCTCATTTTGGCGCGATTGGGAGCAAGCAATCAACTCCCGCTCTATACACTTGCTCTATTAACAAGAGGAGAGCTACTTCACAGGAACTTTAAAAATGTTTAATAAAACTTTAAATTTAAGGCAGTATTGCTGGCAAGCAATTGGCAAAATAGATAGGGGTACTCTACTTGTTTCGCAGTATACAAGGCAACTGGAATCAGCAGCGTCATCATTTCAGGGTTGTAAGTGCCGAGAATTTTGAAATTGCATTAGCCTAAACCTTTGGCTAGTGACACTTAAGCAGGAGTGCTATTGGAGAGAGACTCCTCAGCAAATAAATTGGTCGCTGGAGTTATCTATTGACCAAAGTTACTCTTTTGGCAATACCAGAGTGTTGCACACCAATCCACCTGTTTAAGATCATCCCACCCGTAAAGGGAGTGGGATTTCGCGGTAATTGGTAATGGGTAACGGGTAAAAACTAATAACCCATTACCGAAGTCGGCGGGCGGCAATTCATCCTACCCCTTAAAGGAGTGAGCTTTCTCGCCGACTTTCTCTAAATACTGAAAGGCTGTAGGGCTCATACTCCCGTGCCTGCCCAGCCCTCATGAGGCTGCACCATAAAAGTTCACGAAAGCGGTGCTTTTGTGGGATGAAACCGGATTACGTTGCTGTTAGCTTTCTTATTGGAGCTGTTATGCCTGAATTGTTAAATAACCTCTTGGAGTCAAGCTCGTTTATCCCTCATGGTCATTGCTATCTATGGCAGCCTGGATTGGTATCGCTGCATATTGTTTCCGATCTTCTAATTGCAATTGCCTATTTTTCGATTCCCATTCTGCTAGTCTATTTCGTCTCCAAGCGGCGTGATGTGCCCTTCGACTGGGTGTTTCTCCTATTTGGAGCCTTCATCCTTGCTTGTGGCACCGGTCATTTGATGGACGTGTGGACTCTCTGGTATCCAACCTACTGGCTGTCTGGATTAATCAAAGCCCTGACTGCTGCTATTTCTTTGCTCACAGCATTTCAGCTAGTGCCATTAATTCCCTTGCTGCTGGCACTTCCTAGTCCTGCCCAATTAGAGGCAGCCAACCAGACTTTGAAAAAAGAAATTACTGAGCGAGTGGTGGCCCAGTCAGCGCTACGAGCATCGCAAGCACGGCTGGCGGGAATTCTTGATATTGCAGAAGATGCAATTATCTCCGTAGACGAACAAATGTGCATTCAACTCTTTAACCAAGGGGCAGAAAAAATCTTTGGATACACAGCACCTGAAGTTATCGGTCAATCACTGGACTTGCTCATACCAGCACCTACCGGAGCAGATCGGCAACACATAGAGGAATTTGCCAATTCTGCCGCACTCTCGGGACAGCTTTGGGGGAACCGTAGAAATGGAGGCGAGTTCCCTGCGGAAGTCTCAATTTCCCGACTGGAATTACCAAACGAGAAGATACTTACCATCATTCTGCGTGACATTAGCGATCGCTTTGCTGCTGAGGCAGCAGTACGGGAGAGCGAGCAGCGATTCCGGACGATTTTCGAGGGAGCAGTGATCGGCATGGCGCTAATAGATCGGCAGGGACAATTTACTCAGAGCAATCCGGCATTGCAGACAATTCTCGGCTACAGCAGCGAACAGCTTTGCCAGATGGCTTTCACCGATGTCACTCATCCAGAAGATGTAGCTATAGATTTGCACTTCTACCAAGAGTTAATGGCAGGAACACGCCAACACTACCAATTGGAGCAGCGCTACATCAGCTCATCTGGTGAATCGGTTTGGGGACGCCTGACTGCTTCCGTCGTCGAAGACCAACACAGAGAACCCCAGTTCATCATCACAATGATTGAGGACATTACAGAACGCAAGTACGCAGAGGCAGCCTTACGGCAATCTGAACAGCAGTTGAGACAGCAAACTCAGCAGCTAGAACGAACTTTGCAAGAGCTACAACAAACCCAATCTCACCTGGTGCAAAGCGAAAAAATGTCTAGTTTGGGGCAGTTGGTAGCGGGTGTGGCCCACGAAATCAACAACCCGGTTAACTTCATCTATGGCAATCTCATCCACGCGAGTCAATATATCGAAGACTTACAGATGCTGCTGCACCTCTATGACGAGCACTATCCCAATCCAGTAGCTGAGATTGAACAGACAAGGAATGAAATCGACTTAGATTTCGTTCTAGAAGACCTACCCAAACTTTTGGCTTCAATGAAGATCGGTGCAGTACGCATCCGCCAGATTGTGCTTGGCTTACGCAATTTCTCCAGGTTTGATGAGGCAGAGATGAAACCTGTTGACGTTCACGAGGGCATAGATAACACTCTGTTACTCTTGCAGCATCGCTTAAAAGCAAAAGTGGGGCCTTCCAGTATTCAAATCATTAAGGAGTACGGTAAGCTGCCTCTTGTAGAGTGCTATGTGGGACAACTTAACCAGGTGTTTATGAATCTGCTTGCCAATGCAATTGATGCTCTTGAAGAGGTCATAGACAAAGAAAAAGATAGGAGAGGTTGCCACTTGTTCAGCCATACACAAGAGGAGGCTGGCGAGTTTGACGCATGCGTCTTGCCTACGATCAAGATTCGTACCGAGGTGCTAAGCTGCAATCAAGTAATAATTCGCATTGCTGACAACGGCCCCGGCATGACTGAGGAAGTACGCCGTAAGTTATTTGACCCCTTTTTTACAACGAAACCTACTGGCGTAGGTACAGGTCTTGGTTTGTCAATTAGCTATCAGATTGTAGTAGAAAAACACGGCGGCTATCTGAAGTGCCTTTCCACACCGGGGCAGGGGGCAGAGTTCATTATTCAGATTCCAATTCAGCAGCATGATGTGAAATGTGCTTAACTATTGGGTGAGAACGCATTAGACACTTGGATGTACTGCCACAAGTTTTTTTCAACTGTGTTTGCACCTCTAAACGTGAGCGTCAAACTCTTACAT
>CAZZWA010000362.1:2174-6291 GCA_964657555.1 uncultured Microcoleus sp. | reverse complement strand
CGTGTCAAAAGCCACAACACAGCCTAGCCCTAAGCTTCCCCTATGGCAGGTTTATCAGCAGTCACTCAAAGCGGCTAAATATGTCGATCTCACTCATACAGTCACTCCGGCAATTCCCGTATGGGCGGGGTTTGGAGCATCTACCTTTGAAGCTTCAATCAATCCAAAAACTGGCAAGCCTTATACCTATAAACAGGATGGCTTCGAGGCAACCCATTACAATCTGTCAACGGATCAACTAGGAACTCAGCTAGATCCTCCCGCCCATTGGAACCCTGAGTATCCAGCGATTGATGAACTGCCAGCGACCTATGCCATCCGACCCCTCGTAGTCATTCCAATTCAGAATAAAGTCGCTAAAAACCCTAACTATCACCTCACCGTTGAGGATATCCTAGTTTGGGAGCAGCAGCATGGGATAATACCCAAAGGCTCAGTTGTATTTGTGCGCTCCGACTGGTCTAAAGAATGGCCCAACCCCGAGCTGGCGACAAGAACCAAATTTCCTGGGGTGAAGTTGGAAGCGCTCAAATTCTTGCATCAGCAGCGTCAAATATTGTTTCATGGGCATGAGCCACTCGATACAGATAGCACACCTAACTTAGAAGGAGAAGCTTGGCTTTTACAGAACGGATATACCCAAGCAGAAGGCGTTGCAAACCTAGATCGAGTGCCTGAGACAGGAGCACTCATTACGATTGGATACCCAAAGTTTAAAGGTGGTACAGGAGGCTACGCACGCTACATCGCTATCTGTCCCCCAGACTGGAAGTATGGTGTGTCGATCAACCAGATTCCAGAAGCTCCTTTACAAAAAGCAGATAAGCCACTGCATTGGGATCAACAGCTTGGCATGCGGGTGCGGTGAGATGACGAAGACAGTCACTATGAGCGCAAAAAACTGATTGTCCTGGTTGAGGGTGTGGAATGTGAGTTTCAAAATAGGAACTTGCAGATGAAATCCTAAGATGGAGGTAGAGTAGTCCCCCCATGCCCATTTCCCATGCTCACCAAACCCACCCAAACCCACTTTCCCAAGGTTCCGCTGAAGCGACGGGGTATGGCATTGTTGATTGACTTTCTGGTTGTTTGGCTAGTTAGCCTCCCATTTGGAACCATGACTCCGGGTATCCAAGCGGCTCAAATTCTGGTTTTTATCATCACTTGGCTGGCATTGCGGGTAGTGTTGGTGGCGAAAAATCAGGGACAAAGCTTGGGGCGTTGGGCTTTGGATATGAAAGTGATCGACGCCGAGTTGGGCAGGGTGCCTGGTCTTTTTGAGTTATCCAAGCGGGAAGGAATTACCGGGTTTTGTGCCCTTTTAGCTATGATTGGTTTGGGCACTGCCTTAGCAAACAGCATATCTTTAATACTGCTCGTCAGTCCTCTGGCAGCAGACTGTGGTGTCGCTTTTGCAGATACCGACTTCAGACAAGCCTTCCACGACCGCATAGGTAGAACTCTAATAGTGGCATCTCGTCGGGGCTTCTCTTTGGATTTGAGAGTCAAAAAGTTACTTGCTCAAGTCACCAATCGTGTGAAATAATAGAAATTTGTGTCTCAACCCGTTCAAAGTTTGATTTCCTAAAATTATGGCAGCAAAGAAGGGAGCCCGACTGATTGTGACGTTGGAATGCACCGATTGTCGCACAAACCTGGCGAAGCGATCGCCAGGTGTTTCCCGTTACACGACTACTAAGAACCGCCGCAATACCACGGCACGGCTGGAATTGAAAAAGTTCTGCACCCACTGCAACAAACACACTGTACACAAAGAAATTAAGTAGGTAATTAACAATTACCAATAACCAACTACCAATGACCTACTATCGTCGTCGCCTTTCCCCAATTAAACCGGATGAACCCATCGATTACAAGGATGTTGAGTTGTTGCGCAAATTTATAACGGAGCGGGGTAAAATATTACCTCGTCGCATTACGGGCTTGACGGCCAAGCAACAACGAGACCTGACTGTGGCAATTAAAAGAGCCCGCATACTGGCGTTGTTGCCATTCATCAACGCCGAAGGATGAACTAGCCAGCATCCATTCACTAAAAGCAGTGCCTTGAGTCCGCACGCTTGCTTTGCACCAAGCATCGGCATCCAAAGGATAGACTGTATTTAGATGTGTCCGAAGAATGCAACTCGGTAAGCTAAGGACTTGTGGAAAAGGGAACGCTGATTGAATTTTGGCCGAACGGAGAGCGCCGTCTGGCTGTAGTAGACCGTCCTGATGGTAAAACCAACTGGATTGTATTAGACGAGCGGGGTCAAGCCCACAGCCTCCACCCCCGGAAGGTAACCCATGAGGTGATAGGGGAAACTTACAAACCCGCTGATATTCCCAAGTTCCTCAAAGAGGTAGAGCTTTATCTCGATCCTTCAAGTCTTGAGGTAGCTTGGGAACTGTTGGTTGAGGATGGCGAAACCGTAGACACATCTGGCATGGCGTTACTGCTGTTTTCAGATCAAAGTCCGCCCCTCTGCTATGCGGCTCATTGTTTACTGTCTGACGATAAAATCTACTTCAAAAAAAAGGGAGACTACTACCAACCCCGAACACTGGTAATGGTGAGTGAAATCAAACACCAGTTAGAAGTAGAAGAGCAGAAGCGTCGAGAGCAGCAAGAATTTTCGACGCGCTTGCAGCAGGCAGTAGCTGGAGAGAAAGTGGAGTGGCAGGAGAGCGATCGCCCGCGCATAGAAGCCATAGAACGCTTTGCCCTCCAGCCAGAGTCAGCATCTCGTGCTGTTCAGGAACTTTTGGCAGCTTTGGGCCGTTCTCAAAATCCAGAAGCTGCCCGAGAGTTGCTGGTAGATCTGGGAGTGTGGAGTCCTCACGAGAACCTGTTTCTGCGGCGCAGTCAGATTCCAGTTCACTTTAACCCAATGGTGATAGAAGTGGCGCAGCAAGTGGTGGATTCTCCCCCTCCTGACCCGGACACTAACCGTCTGGATCTCACTCATCTCAAGGTTTACACCATAGATGATGAAAGTACTCAGGAAATTGACGACGGTTTAAGTTTGGAAGTCCTCCCTGAAGGACAACATCGGCTCTGGATACACATTGCCGATCCTACCCGCTTAGTCTTGCCAGGAGACTCATTAGATATAGAAGCGCGACGCCGCAGCACCACCCTGTACCTACCAACAGGGATGGTTCCCATGTTCCCTCCTCAATTGGCGACGGGGCCAATGAGTTTGGTTCAGGGTAAATTGTGTTGTGCCCTCAGCTTCGGTGTAGTTCTTGATGAAGCTGGTGCAGTGAAGGAATATACTATTCACGCCAGCCAGATTAAGCCGACCTATCGCCTGACCTACGAAGATGTGGATGAGATGCTGCAACTGGGCATTCAGGCAGAACCGGAGATCGCAGCGATCGCCACTTTGGCAAAGCTGCGCAAATCTTGGCGAGAGTCCCAAGGAGCGATTAGCATTCATATCCCCGAAGGATTAATCAAGGTAGAAGGGGACGAAATCACCATTGATGTTTTAGATGACTCACCATCGCGGGATCTGGTGGCAGAGATGATGATCCTGGCTGGTGAGGTAGCAGCACGCTACGGTCAAACTCACAATCTGGCCCTGCCGTATCGCAGTCAACCCCAACCAGAACTTCCCTCAGAAGAGGAACTGCTACGAGTGCCAGCAGGCCCTGCCCGCTCTTGTGCCATGCGCGGGTGCATGCCCCGCAGTGAAATGAGTATCACACCAGCACGCCACGCTGGTTTAGGCTTAGATAGTTACGCCCAAGTGACATCTCCCATCCGCCGTTATAGTGACTTACTGGCTCACTTCCAGATCAAAGCCAATCTTCGAGGGGAACAGCTCCCTTTCTCAGCCGAACAGCTGCAAGAAATTATGCTGAGTGTCAGCAGTGCTGCCCAAGAAGCTAGGTTGGTGGAACGCCAGACAAATCGTTACTGGGGTTTGGAGTATCTCCGCCGTCATGCAGATCAGGTTTGGCAGGCGCTGATGTTGCGTTGGCTGCGCGAGGACGATAAGTTAGGACTGATTCTCTTAGAGGATTTAGGTCTGGAATTAGCGATGTCTTTCAAGCGCTCAGTGGCACTAGGCGATCGATTGGAAGTCCAAGTCAGTCTCGCCGATCCCCG
>CAZZWA010000362.1:0-2074 GCA_964657555.1 uncultured Microcoleus sp. | reverse complement strand
CAATTACACTCTAAACGGCTAAAACATGAACTTTTTTCAAGGTATGAAATTTGAAAGTTAATCAACTATCTAGCTTTTCCTGCTTATCAGTATTCGCAGTAGAGATGCAGTTAGAAATTGCTGCCTTAAAATCAGCAAATTTAGCCTAGTATTTGGAGGATAAACATTCATTTCTAATAAACTTCCAAAATCACTCAATCAAATTTAACTGTGGGGGATAGTTAGGTTCTTTTAAAATGTCTCTATACTGGTTCAACTTGTTTGCTTGTCCTTTATAGTCTAATTTATTGAGTTTTTATATTCCTCCTGATTGATATTGCTTCATATATGCTAGAAAAGTATGAGTTTTGAGTTAAATCCCCATACTTAAAAGCAGGGAAACCCCTAAAAGCCTTGAGTGGGTCGCGTTCAGAATAGAGAGTGAAACAAGGAGTGATTCTGGGGAATCCCCGCTTGTACTCACAAAGAATCAAGTGGGGAGGATGTCAATTCATCGCATGCCCATCACAAACATAAGGCGATCGCCTCTACCGTTGAATTCGTTGCCTCTGTCTGGAACAGAACTGGGTGTTGGGTGTCTCAATTCAGTAACTTTGCTAAGGTTTGACTGGTTCTCCAGAATCTGCTGAATTTTTCCCTCTGTTTCTTCTTCTATACAGTTTTGCAGCTGTTCTAGAGATGCAATTAACCGTTGCTTATCTAGCAACGGTAAATCTCCAATCAATTCTTCAGCTTCCTCTAAGGTTCGCTCTTGCGCTTCAGGAAGCAGGTCTAGCCAGTTAGAAAGTGATAAGTTGCGCTCTATGATTGTCAGCTTCCATTGATTTGCGCTCATTCTTGTAGCCTTTTATACGTTTTTTCTATTTTTAGTGCGATTTATGCTGGTGTTCCATGATGAGTATCCCCTATCATGTGTGAAAATACACTTGTCATAGAGCAATACTCATCACACGGATGATAGCAGGTTTGGGAAAAGTAGGGCAGGAGAACAGGTTGCCTGGAAGAATGGAAACGGCAAAGTCCTCATCTCAGTGGGATTTCTAGGTTAGGCTCTAGGCGCTAGCTGTACACAACGAAGGATAAAAGCTTTCCTTCCCTGCTTCTGTTGCCTACAACCCTAGATTCAGCAGGTTAGACTTGCTTTCCGGATATTTTTGACAAGGAGTAATGTTCTTATGATAAAACACCGAATTACCATCCTATGGACTTGGTCACTTTTAATTCTTCTATTTTGCACCTCACCTGCCGATGCCCAAAAAATATCTAGGCCCCTCCAGCCGAAGAATTACAACTCCCAAGAGGTTTTACAACAACTTGCACAGATTAACGTCATCTATTTAGGAGAGACTCATGATCGCCTAAAAGATCACAAAGCCCAGTTGCAGATAATTCGGGAACTTTACCGACGGCATCATAAAATTGCGATCGCGATGGAAATGTTTCAGCGTCCCTATCAGGATGTTCTCGATCAATATCTAGCTGGCAAGATCACAGAAGCCCAGCTATTGGAGGAAAGCCAATATCAGCAACGGTGGAGATTTAGTTGGGAATACTACGCCCCCATCCTCCGATTTGCTAAGGAAAATCGATTGCCTGTCTTGGCTTTGAATACTCCTACTGAAGTGACCCGCAAAGTTGCCAAGCAAGGACTAGCAAGCTTGACACCAGATGAGCGACAATACATTCCCCCCTTAGACGAAATTCGCACCGATAATATCGAGTATCGCCAAATGCTGCAAACTGCCTTCAAAGAGCATCAACAAGCCAGTAATGGCTCTAGCGAAGACTTTGAGCGGTTTTTCACAGCACAGGTGCTGTGGGATGAAACAATGGCAGATCGAATTGCTCAGTTTCTCACCGTTCACTCAGATTACCAAGTTGTCGTGCTAGCTGGGCAGGCTCATATTATCTATGGCTATGGAATTCCTAGCCGCGTTGCTCGACGCTTGGGTAGTAAGATAGTTCAGCGTTCCATCTTACTGAATTACTCAGAAGAAGAACGAGCTTCAAATAATAAACCGATCGCTGACTACCTGTGGAACACTGATTGAAAGGGGAGATTCTTTCTCCTAAA
>CAZZWA010000361.1:2817-6298 GCA_964657555.1 uncultured Microcoleus sp. | reverse complement strand
TCTTTGTTCTCATCTTTGCCTCGCTTGATGCAGTCATCCGGGCCGCGCGATGCCCCACCTTCTCTCCCATCAGGAGTTCCAGGATTACCGGGCAGGTTGTCGCCGAATTCCCATTGTGCAGGTAGCTTGCTGCTGAGTGAGGGAGGAAAGGATTCGGCTAGTACCAGTGCTGAATTATTCATCACCAGTCCCAGTGCTAGGAGCCCAGCTAGTGTGTTTATTTTTGAGGAGCGCTTAATCCAAGGCATGGTAGTATAACTCTTTTTAGAGAAGCTGAGTCATTGTATTAAGATAACCAAACAGACGCATAGGTTCCCACCCGTTGTCAATATATACTACTCAGGCTCATGTTGTGCATAGCGGATGTCTGGGCTCCATTTTGGTAACTTGGGCTATAGGGGGACTTATTTTAAAGTCGCTTGACGACTAACGCCTTATATCCTGAATCCTCACTCAAGATTATCTTCACATAGATTTAGTATGATTCCTGATTCATCTGCTTCTGTAACACCTAGACAGAATTCACGAACAAGCATGATTAGACCCTTTAGTGCCTCAGCTTTAAAGGCGATCGCATCTGAGGGCGAAAAGCTGATCGCCCTCGACTATAACAACGGATATTTGTTGCAGATAGATCCAAGTAGCGACAACACAACTATCTTGAATCCCCTAAATGTAGCGGATTTTGTTGGGGCCACTGGTTTAGCGCTTTCGGGGGACACTATCTGGTTCTGCTGTGAGAACAGCGTTTACTTTTGCCACTGGACAGATTTAACGCCTCAAGTCTTTGTCACTTTCCCCTATCCAATCGATGGAGTAGCGGTTTGGGAATCAACAGTATATGTCAGCTGCCAGAAGGCTGGATATATTTCCATTTTTACGAAGGAAACAGCCACTGAGATTACCCGGTTCCCTGCACCTGGAGTCGGGCAGGAAAACATAACGGTTAAGGACGAGGAACTCTGGGTTTCGGATAGTTGCGAGCAAACAGTATACTGCCTTGATCGGGGTACGGGTCAAATTAAATTCAGTGTCTTGACGCCCTTTGAGTATCCCACAGGCTTAGCCTTCCATCCTCACCCGCAAACGGGTCAACAGACCCTCTACGTTGCTTATGCTGGTGAGGAGCCTTATATCCGAGACAATCCCAATGCCGATCCGAATTATGAACTACAGTATCGTGATCGCACTTTCATTCACCCCCTACATTTCCACTACAACCCAGAAAAACGTTATGCCCTCTCCACTGGATATCTGATCGAGATGTCTTATGTAGAGGAACTTTCACCTCTAGATGAGGTGGAATTAAAAAACGTCGAATGGCGCATTGTCCTCCCCAGTGAAACCCACCGGCAGAAGATTAGGCATGTTGAACCAGTTGGCGTGCCATTCACTGAAGAGATTGAAGATGGACAGCGAGTGGCTGTATTTAAATTCGACACCCTCAAACCGGGCGAACGCCATGTATTTGGCTGGAAAGCCCTCTTAGAGGTCTGGAGCATCAAATATCGCTTGACGTCACGAGATGTGGAAAATATTCCTGAACTCTCAAAAGACATGCAAGCCTCTTATTTGGTTGATGATGACGATTTGGCAATGGACACCGATCTGATTCGCAATGCTGCCCGTGAAGCAATTGGCACGGAGACAAATCTCCTGCGAAAAATGTATAAAATTCGCAATTATGTCTATGATCGTCTTTCCTACGGCATCAAACCCCACATAGACTCACCAGATGTTGCCTTAGAACGGGGTGTTGGTTCCTGCGGCGAGTATCTAGGCGTATTACTTGCCCTGGCGCGGCTCAATGGTATAGCCTGCCGCACCGTTGGTCGCTACAAGTGTCCTCCCCATCCTGACCAGATGGGTTTGCCGCTACAACCAGACTTTAATCATGTCTGGATGGAGTTCTACGTGCCTGGATTTGGCTGGCTGCCGATGGAATCCAATCCCGACGATGTGGCAGAAAAAGGCCCTTATCCGTCTCGTTTTTTCATGGGCTTGGCTTGGTATCACGCTGAAGTTGGCAAAAGCATTCCCTTTGAAACTCTCTTAAGCGAGGGGGAAAGAGTCAATAAGCAAGAGATTTCCATTGGCGACTTAGCACTTAATCACGTTAGATTCACAATTTTGGAGGAATTGCAGCCAAACGAGTTTTGAAGATTCAGTCGTCAGTTGTTATGGTTGTGAGTCAATAGAAATCAACGGACAACGGAATAATAATTATGGATGTGATTCCAGCAATCGATGTACTGCAAGGGCAGTGTGTGCGGCTATACCAAGGGGACTATGAGCGATCGCAAGTCTTTGATGAAAAACCAGAACATGTAGCTAGACTCTGGGTAGAGCGGGGAGCACCCAGGTTGCATGTCGTGGATCTCGACGGTGCCAAGATCGGTAAACCAAGTAACCTCAAGAGTATTGAGGCGATTATCCAGGCTGTGTCAGTGCCGGTGCAAGTTGGCGGCGGGTTGCGCGATCGCGCTAGCGTCACCCAACTGTTGGATATGGGTGTTGGGCAAATTATTCTGGGAACAGTGGCAGTAGAAAATCCAACTCTTGTGCGATCGCTGTGCGAAGAATTTCCTGGGCAAATTTTCATAGGAATTGACGCCCGCAATGGAAAAGTTGCAACTAGAGGCTGGTTGGAGACATCTGAAGTTACGGCAACCTCTCTAGCCCAGCAAATGACTGAGCTAGGAGCGGCTGCCATTATTTATACCGATATCCACCGTGATGGCACTTTAGAAGGACCAAACTTAGAGGGATTAAGAGAAATTGCTGGTGCCGTCTCCATTCCAGTTATTGCCTCCGGCGGCGTCAGTTCTGTCACTGACCTCCTAAGCCTGCTTGCTCTCGAACCTCTTGGTGTCAGCGGCGTCATTGTGGGTCGCGCTCTTTATACTGGTGATGTCTCACTTAAAGAGGCACTGCAAGCCGTTGGCCCCGGACGCATCCAAGATGTGCCACCGGATTTAGGCTACTCGGCTTTTGCGTAATTTATGAAATTTATTGAGCTTCAAAAGCTCCAATATCACAGCCGTTACCCTTCAGTCTTGGCAGACCACGTTGATCCATAGCAGGGCAGTAGTCACGGCTTCCTTTATCAATTGCTGCACTACCTGCCAAAAGTGGCACAGTCTGAGTGGGGCCACCATTATTTGCTAAGGAGCCAAGTTTTGGATCGCCTGCTAGTATTCCAGAAACGCAGGCGATATCGCCTCCAACTGGTGCAGGAAATTGTAAGTTGTTACTGTTATCGATCATTGGAGTTTTAAAACAATTTTGTGTGATTTTACCCCAAGTGGCGTTATTGCCAGCATTATTGGCAAAATTGTTAGCAATGATCGTACTTGACAGCGTTACTTGAGCATTACCAAGATTGGCAATACCACCAGCCTGAAAAGCCGAATAATTGCTAGCGATCGTGCTGTAGTTTATGTTGGCTTGACCACTGGCGATCACAATACCGCCTCCCAAA
>CAZZWA010000361.1:0-2717 GCA_964657555.1 uncultured Microcoleus sp. | reverse complement strand
CCCAAAGGGCCGCTGTAGATAGCACCGCCGCCAAACTCTCCAGCTTTATTGGATACGTTGTTGTTGAATTTGCTGTTAGTGACAGTTAACATGCCGTTCAAGTTGTTATTAATCGCTGCGCCTTGATCTGTGGTGAAGCCGTTAGCGATTGTCAGGTTACTAACTAAGAATTGAACACCAGTGTTTGCTGCCATGTTAAAGATGCGAGTTTTTCCTTTACCATCAAGGGTAATTTTGTTACCTCCATCAATAGTGGTATTGGCAGAAATTAATTTCTCGCTGGTTATTGAGATAGTAACCGGACTAGTACCGCAACTGAAAGTTACGGTGCCGCCACCAGCTAAAGCTTGGGTTAAGCCTGCTTCGGTGCAGTTAGTGACTACCCCAGCAGCTTTTACGGAAGTTTGTGAGGAGATAGTTACTAATAGTCCAAAACTAAGAGTTATTAAAGAAAACGGTGCTAGACGAGCTATAACAGATGGAGTAGATTTTTTAATCAGAGTAAAGGCTTTCATTTCATTCTCCTTGGCAAACGAGTTAAGTAAGCAATAAATTATCCCAACATTCATTTATTCAATAAATAAAAGCTTTATCAGGAAAAACCAAAATATATTTGTTGGTTTAGCATTTTTTTAAATAAAACATCTTATACTTAATTGTTGAGTAAAATCATGGTAATTATACTGAATAATAAATACGAATGTCTCAACTATCTTTTTCCAAAAATAGTTAATTATACTGATTTGGGAAATATTAGATTTAAGTGTTTTAAGAAAACTCACATATACTAGGAAACCTTGTGTCTATTAGAGGTTGTTTGAGAAGTGATAAAGGTATATATCCTCATTTTGATAGCACAGCAGCTTGTCAGCGTCGGGACTTAGGGAGATCTCTATTGTTTTGATACACAACAGCTAATTTTTCAAATATCCTCTTAGACTGGGGAAAGTCAAATAATACCAAATCCGCTTGTAGAGACGTTCCAGTAGAACGTCTCTACAAAGTGAGAGCAAATTACCCAAAAGGTAGCAGCTCCAGATTGGGTGTAATTTATGTTGTGCTCGAACAAGAAAAAACTGTTAGATAGAGAGAAGAGGAGCCGACTTAAATCACTCTTAAAGTTTTTCGTTTAGAGAGTTGAAATCTCAGTTTTTGAAACTACGTAGATGGACGGAAATAAACGTAACTGGTAGAGCCAGCTAATTGCTAATTAAAAGATGGCTAATAGTAGTTAGGCAATTAGCCATCCTTCAATCTTAACCAACGTTTATTCATCCCCACCTACTTAATTCCTCTTAAATTCTCTGGCTGTCCTTTCTCTGGTGGTAGCGGATGTGGATAAATTTCCTCTCGGCAACGGGGCAGATCTCTAAACTGCTTAAACCGGGCTAAGCCTAACTGTTGCCTGAGCTCATCTGCTGCGCACAGCAGTGTTTTTTGATTTTGTTGGTGGTTGCTGATTTGAATCTGTGACTGGGTTTTTACCTGCTGAACGTCTTTAGCAATCTCTTCAGGCAGGTTTATATTTTGATTTGAAGTTGAGCTAGGACTGGGAGTGGGACTCGGACTCGGACTGGGGGCGGGAGTGGGACTCGGACTAGGCGTCGGTGACGGAGAATTGATGATGGTAATTTGACCCACAGTGTAGGTTGAGGGATTGACTGGTACTGAAAAAGGAGGTGCACTCAAAATCGTGGAACTTCCAGGGGAAGTTTCAGTAGTAATCGGGCCTTTCGTTCCATTTGTTGTGGCATCGCCAATAACAAACGGAGTTGTTAATCCACCCCCATGTTGAATGGTGATCGAGCCTCCATTCTGTCCGGCAGTGGAAATACTATTGTTATTGCTTGAGAGTACGTCAGTTGCTCGAAACAAACTCCCAGTTTTAATGTTGACGTTGCCTCCAGTGCCGTTGGGGGCTGTGGCGTCGATGGCTGTAACTTGGATGTCATTAGTGGCAGTTAAGCCGATATCACCACCTTTACTGCCATTGCTAGAGAACGAGTCTAGTTCGCGATTGCTGGTAATGCCGCCGCCATTGGCATTCATGGCAATCGCCCCGCCATTGCCAGAGTTAGAAGACGAGTTAACTTGACCGTTGGTGGTGATGCTACCCCCCGTGGTAGAAAGTGCGATCGCGCCCCCATCATTGGTAGTAGAAGTGGAAATGAGATCGCTTGTAATGATGTTGCCGCCTGTGGTAGCTAGGGTGATCTTGCCGCTAGTGCCAAAGGCAGAGCTGGAATCTAATTCGGCATTGGTTTGAATGTTACCGTTAGTGGCAGAAAGGGCAATATTGCCGCTGGTACCAAAGGAACTATTTGAGTGGAGATAGCCATTGGTGGTAATGCCACCGTTAGTGGCACTGAGAGTTATGGCACCACCATCTCCAAAAGCGGATGTTGTATCGATGTTGCCAGTCGTTACACTCGCTCCCGAAATTGTTATAGCACCCCCATTGGTAGTGATGCTGTCTGTTGAACCCATCGAAAAAGACCCAACACTGTTGTGATCAGCGTCTGCAATAAACTGGAGCGAGCCTATATTACTAAAGTTTAGGGACACGCCCGGGGCGATCGTAATGTTGTTACTCGCTTCTAGTTTGACGTTACCAGTCTGACTTTCGAGTGCACCTTGAGAGATTGTGTACGATGCTCCAGGATTATCAGTAAACAAAATCGAAGGCAAATTGCCGTCATTAGCGCCAGAACCAGCAG
>CAZZWA010000360.1:0-6299 GCA_964657555.1 uncultured Microcoleus sp. | reverse complement strand
ATTCTCCATCAAGCTTCAAGAGCAAACTACGCTTTTGTGCCTTTAAGCTTTCAGTTAGCCGACAGTACGGTATTCGCTGACCTTGAGCGGTTCTTAAAGTGGTTCTGTGCTAACGTCGCCCTCCAGTTGGAGTTACCAGATCGGTTGACAGACTATTGGAACGGAATTTTTGGCAGCAAGGTGGCTTGCAAATCTTATTTTGAGCGGTATTTACTAGCAAACATCACCACTCCCCTTGCTTTAGGTTTAGATGAAGTGGATGTGGTGTTTAAATATCCCGAACTCGCTTCAGATTTTTTTGGTTTACTGCGAGCATGGCATGAAGAAGCCAAGAATCGGGAAATTTGGAAAAAACTTCGATTAGTGGTAGTTCACTCCACAGAAGTTTATGTGCCGATGGATATCAATCAATCACCGTTTAATGTCGGGTTACCGATTGAGTTACCCGAATTTCAAGCAAATCATGTACAAGAGCTGGCTTTACGACATGGATTGGCTTGGGGTGTTACAGAAGTTGAGCAGTTGATGGCGATGGTGGGTGGGCATCCCTACTTAGTGCGACTGGCTTTCTACCATATTGCCCGCGCTGAAATGACACTAGAAGAACTTCTAGAAACAGCTCCCACTGAGGCTGGGCTGTATGGCGACCATTTGAGACGGCACTTATGGAATTTAGAACAGCATCCAGAGTTAGCCGCAGCGATCAAAAAGGTAGTGGATGCAGATCACCCTGTGCAATTAGAGTCAATGCGGGGATTTAAGTTGCACAGCATGGGGTTAGTACACCTGCAAGGCAACTATGTGACACCCCGCTGTAATCTTTACTGTAACTATTTCCAAGTTCGGCTATCATCTGCATGATCGCCCACCTCGGCCTTTCCCCTCAACACCAGTAAAAAAAGGTTTTAGACACAAAAACTTAGACTAAGTCCTCCAAAGTTGATCGCAATCGAACTAACAGCGATGGACAACTCTCATACAACCACACAATCTATTTGGTGCAGTGAATCTTTCCTTGATTGAGGATAATACTCGTTGACATATGCTAAGCAATGCAGTGACAGAATATCTTAAGAGTCACCTTCTGAACACAGAAAACTCCCCAGCCTATAACTATCAAGTCGGCGGTAGCCTGCCGCCAGATGCTCCTACCTATGTGACTAGGGAGGCCGACTTTGACCTCTATGAAGGATTGAAGGCGGGAGAATTTTGCTACGTCCTCAACTCCCGGCAAATGGGCAAGTCCAGTCTGCGCGTACAAACGATGCAACGGCTGGTGGCAGAAGGTGTTGCCTGTGCTGTCGTTGACCTGACAGCAATTGGTAGCCAGGACATTACTCCCAATCAGTGGTATGCAGGCATCACCTATATATTGGCGAGTAGTTTCAATCTATTAGACAAATTTGATGTGGAAAACTGGTGTGGTGCGCCAGAGGTGCTCTCTCCTGTGCAGCGCCTGAGTGAGTTTATTGAGAAGGTATTACTTGTCTCAGTTTCTCAAAACATTGCGATCTTTGTTGATGAAATCGATAGTATTCTCAGTTTAAAGTTCTCGGTTGATAATTTTTTTGCTCTGCTTCGATCCTGCTACGACAGGCGTGCCGTTCAACCGGAATACAGACGCCTCTCGTTTGCCCTGCTGGGCGTCGCCACACCAGCTGATTTAATTCAAGACAAAAATCACACTACACTCTTCGATATAGGTCGGGCGATCGCCTTAAATAGCTTTCAATTGCCTGAAGCTGAGCCTCTAGCACAGGGATTGGTACTCAAAGCTAATCACCCTCTACTAGCAATCAAGGAGGTGTTGAATTGGACAGGTGGTCAACCCTTTCTCACTCAAAAGCTGTGTAAACTGCTCCTTACTTCCAAGTCTCCCATTCCCGAAGGTCGTGAAGCTGAGTGTATTGATCAGTTGGTACACTTAGCTGTGATTGAGAACTGGGAATCTCACGACGAGCCAGAGCATCTTAAGACAATTCGCAATCGCCTCCTTAAGAGCGACGGACACCAAGAGCAACGCCTCAGGCTATATCAGCGAATTCTAGAGCAGGATGGAGTCCCGGTTGATCACAGCTCAGAACAGATGGCTCTACGGCTGAGTGGGTTGGCTCTCAATCGGCATGGTAAGTTATGCGTTTACAACCGGATTTACGAATCTGTTTTTAATTTGAGCTGGGTTGAGCAGGAATTAGCGAATCTGCGTCCCGCCTCAGCTTTGTCAGCTACCACAACCCGATGTCTTCAAGGATTAGCCCAAGGTCTTGCTGAGGAATGGCGAGCGCGGCTGTTAACTGAGCGTCCTGGCTCTAGAGCAACTTGCGAAAGTATCGTTTGTTGGTTGATGGGAGAAGATTTAGAGCGGTTTGACACCTTATCACTCAGCCAGTTGGCGCTTGCTAAGCAAGCGATGGACTATCGCTGGCGGATCTTGCAGCAACGCTATTTAGACATGAGACCAGAACGTGCTTATCGCCATCTGATTGCTCGCTTGGGTAGTTTAGTGTTGCTGCGCCATAAAATCCGCACCTGGGTGGCGCTCTCACGCGATCGCCAGCGAGATGTGGCAGATGTCCTGCAAGAGGTCATTCAGGGATTGTTGCTCAGCGATCGCTACATTCTACAGGAAATTGCCTGGATTAGCAGATGTACGACCAACACCCATCTCCGGGCAGCTTTGCTATTCACTACCGTTGAGGAGTATTGCCTGAGGCCAATTCGCAATCAGCCCCTTCTTGCGTACAGGGTTGTCAACTATTTGCGCCGCCAAGAGCGGACAGGCATGACGAATGTACCAGAGGGAAACAATGTGCGGCTGGTTTCTGCTGAAGTGACTCTGGATGAAACCGATGCACCGATGAGTCTGTTGGACTCGCAAGCAATTGCCAAGTTTCAAGACAATCAAGCCTGGGAAGAGCAACACCAGGCAAAGACTGCTGTTAAACATGAATTTGCCGCCTATTTAGCAGCCAACGTCAGTGATCAAGCACGAGACTGGTTGCTTCTTTACCTCCAAGGTTATTCTCAAGAAGCGATCAGCAAAAAAATGAACTTACCAATTTGCCAAGTTTACCGACTGCGGGAAAAAGTCAGCTACCATGCCGTTCGCGTGTTTGCTTTAAAAACTCAGCCAGAGCTAGTCACTTCCTGGCTCTCGACATCGTTACAGGAAAATAACCTAGGGCTGACAGCCAGACAGTGGCAGCAATTCTGGGAAAGCTTAACCCCACAGCAACGCCAGTTGGTGGAGAAGTTGAAAGCAGGTAGTACACCAGGAGCGATCGCCAAAGACTGGAATTGGAAAACTCGTCAGGTAATGGAAGAGTGGAGTCAACTCTATTTAGCTGCTCAATCACTGCGAAGTGATTCATCAGCTCGGTTGAGATCTTCTCGCTAACACAATATCTTTACTCCTTGCCCGTCAAAAGATTATCTATCCCCTTCCCCCCATTCATGGCAAGTTAGAGCCATATCCCATCTATCAATAAGTAGTTGCACTTAAAGTTTGGCTGAGACTTAGTGGAAAGCTTACAATTTAGGTGACAATTTTTACGTAATCTTTACGCACATGGCTCTTGAATACTTTTATAATTCATGTACCAGGTTGCTTGAGCACTTTAACTCAAATTCAAAAATCCGTATATTTACCAATTGATTTTGGTACCGTCATCTCAACTGATTATGAATGCCCTCCCCTTCCCCTTACTACCTCAGCAAAGGTATTCTTTGAAGGGGAAGGGAATAAGAGGACATCAAATCACTAAGATGACTCAACGGATACAACTAACCAGATAATCTTCTACCACAAAAATTAGCAGCACACCGCCAATCGACTGAAGACAAAAGAGAGATGAGCAAAGTTTTTGTAAAGTTTTACCATATGCACTGGAATCTGGGAAGGAACCTAAGTTATAATTTATGTGAAATCTTAAGTAAGTACTTAAGGTTAAATATCCGGCCTAATAAAAGCGGGTATGCTCGTGTTAATTGGACAACTAAACCACTGAATCTACATCAGGCTATCTAACCGGATTTGGTAAAGCCTTTCGATTACTATTAATAAAATCTCGTAGTGTAGGGGAAACCCAGAAACTAAGAGTGTTTTTGGATGAACGGCACATCAAAGTTTTGGGTCGTGGAGCTTCATATTCTTCTTTCCTAAAAATATGAAGCTTTGGATTAAGCCCAAACACTGGAAGTATTTCTGAATTATAAGGAACGGCACATCAAAGTTTTAGATTGTGGAGCTTCATATTCTTCTTTCCTAAAAATATGAAGTTTTGCATGGGCAAGAAGTATAAACTTGCTGAAAGTCTGAGTCAGTAGTAATTTTTTACTTTACTAATTCTAACTTCAGCATTGCTAGGGCCATAACACCCAATAATTCACGAAACTAATTGATTTTAGTGATTTTGATGAGGTTTGAGAAACTGGGTTTCTTGTAAAAACCTGCCTTTTGGGGTGTCCTACCTCGCAAAATTTCTTTGACAAGCTAATCACATCTGCCAAAAATCATGGTTGACTTTACTGTTGCAATCCCGACATACAATGGTGAAAAGCGTTTACCACAGGTTCTGGAGGGACTGCGATCCCAGACTAACACTCAACACTTTTCCTGGGAAATCATTGTTGTTGACAATAACAGCATGGACAACACCGCAAAAGTTGTTCAAGAATATCAAGCTAACTGGCCAACCACCAGTGTTTTAAAGTATTGTTTTGAAAGCCAGCAAGGAGCGGCATTTGCCCGACAACGAGCAGTTGAGGAGGGTAGTGGCACTTTCATTGGCTTCCTTGATGATGACAACATACCGGCATCTGACTGGGTGGCAGCTGCCTATACCTTTGGTCAAGCACATCCAAAAGTCGGTGCCTATGGCAGCCAAATTTACGGTCAATTTGAAATTGAGCCGCCGGAAAACTTTAAAAAAATTGCTTGTTTTTTAGCAATCATCCAGCGAGGCTCTGAAGCCCACTGCTATGAACCTCACAAGAAGATGCTACCGCCAGGAGCTGGCTTAGTTGTCCGCAAACAAGCTTGGTGTAAGAACGTTCCCAGACGCCTTGTGCTAAATCATACCAGGAAAGATGCCGGATTAGCTAGTGAAGATCTAGAAGCCCTACTGCATATTCAGAAAGCCGATTGGGAAATCTGGTACAATCCCAATATGCATGTTTATCATCAAATTCCGCGCCAGCGATTGGAAAGAGAGTATCTAATTTCGTTATTTCGCTGCATTGGTTTGAGTCGCCATCGCCTTCGCATGCTCCGAATAAAAGCTTGGCAAAGGCCCTTAGCTTTTCTCGCTTACCAAGTTAACGATCTTTACAAACTCATTCTCCACCTGCTCAAACATCGCGGTGCACTTAAAAGTGATTTGATCGCCGCCTGTGAGATGGAACTATTGTGGAGTAGCTTAGGTAGTCCGTTTTATATTTGGAGAAAAATATATTTGGATAGACAGTATGATCTCATACTGCCGACAGCTTTAGAAAGGATACTGGAGGTACGGAGCTTTCGTTACTTCTGGGTGCCTCTATCTGGCATTTTGTCAGTAGTCAGTGTCTCATATCGAAATTTCCTCCAAAGTATTAATTCTTGGTGACTTGAGACAAAAGTGGTTTGCCAAAGCAATGTTGAGAATCTCCTAGATTTGCCAGCCAGACATTTAAGTGCGATCGCCTACAACAATGAAAACCACTTTTCTTTTTCTTGTACTCAAGCACTAAACCTGATTTCAGGTTAATCTGTCATCCAAATAAATCCTGAAAAATAAAGCTTTATATAATATTATCAACTCATATTAAATAGGACTAATCGCTCATACTTATAGGAGCCCTAGTGAAAATATCTATCATTATTCCAGTTCATAATCGTCGAGCATGTATTCAAAGTATCTTGGCTCAAATTTATGACCAATTCCTCACACTAAAAGACTTAAACAAGATATTTGTGATAGTCGTAGATGATGGCTCTACGGATGGAACAAAAGAGCTAATACAGCGTAGCTTTCCTACCGTTCATCTTATTGAAGGTGATGGTTCCTTATGGTGGACAGGAGCTATTGTAAAGGGGATGAAATACGCCATTGAAAAGCTAGATACAGATTATGTAGTTTGGCTGAATGATGATATATGTATAGCTGATGACTTTATTTGTAATATTCTTGATATTTGTGTATCTTCTAATTATCGAGAAACAGTGGTTGGAGGTATAATTAGGGATAAGACTTACTCAGACTGGATTGTTTACAGTGGTCTTAGAGGTGGAAAACCAATTCGTCATCTAAAATATTTTT
>CAZZWA010000359.1:3361-6328 GCA_964657555.1 uncultured Microcoleus sp. | reverse complement strand
ACACCAGTCCTTCCGATACTAGCGATCGCAGTCAATATCCAGCCAGCATCCCTCTTCGTTTTGCTTGATGTTCAGCAAAACGGAAAATTAGCAACCCCATGGTGAAATAGGCAATCCCGTTCAGCAAAGCTAAACTAAACTGAGCAAAGTCTAAAGCCTGACCCCGCGCCATCAAATCGCGCAGCAGCCCTGCACCACCTGTCATTGGCAACAGCCATCTGACTAGCTGTAACCAACCTGTCCAAGTTTCACTAGGAGTCGCTATCAAAAACAACAAAGCAAACTGGAAGATCCCTAACAACTGCTGGACACGCTTGAGCAACAGTGCTAAAGAACCGATGACAAAAGCTATACCGTAAGCCCCCAGTAAAATTGTCAGCAGAGGGAGAAGCAGGGTTGGGGGAAATTGGAGGCGGCTACCAGTCAGAGCCATAATAATTAGCAAAATACTCAGGATCAGAGCCAATTGCCGCGTCAGGCTGGCTAAAGTCCGCATGACAAAGACCACTGGCGCACCAAAAGGTGAAAGAAACACTTGCTCTAGAGTGCCAGTCTGGGCCTCTGACTGTATTCCTCCGGCGATATCAAACATAATGAACGTCACCAAACTCCAAAGCGTATAGCCGACAACTATGGCGTCGAGGCGATCGCCAAACTGCAACGATGGGCCAGCTATATAGCGGGTGCTCAAGAACAGCCCGTAAAATAGGGAAGTGATGATGAATACTCCCCCAATCGCTTCAGCTGGGTAGCGAATAAACTGAATCCAGCCACGCCGGAACTCCGCTAAGAATAACTCAAGCATGACTGCCTTCTCGCACTAATTTCAAAAAGATTTCCGTCAGGTCAGCAGAGTCCTTTTGCACCTGTAACAGAGGTAGGGGTTTAAGGACTTCCAATACTTGATATAGTTCTTCCGGACTCCCCAGGTAAATCACTTGCCCTGACTGAACTTCTGCTCCGACTGCTTGCAGTGCCTCGATACGTGTTCTACCGAGTTCGCCTTCCACCTCGATAGTATACGCGGCACTCGAAAACTGCCGGATTAATTCACGAGTCGATGAGGAGGTAATAATCGCCCCTTTTTGGATAATCGCCACTCGATCTGAGAGTTCCTCAGCGATATCTAATTGGTGGGTGGTGAGGAGGATGGCACAACCTTCTTGGGCGATCGCCTGCACCAAAGCTTTGACGTACTGTGTTGCTTCCACATCCAGCCCCAAAGTTGGCTCATCCAAGAGCAGCAGTTGAGGCTGGTGGATTAAGGCAACAGCAATAGCCAGCTTTTGCTGCATCCCCCGCGAAAGGGTTTGAACGGTGGTGTGGCGCTTTGATAAGAGGTCAAATCGCTCTAAAAGCACTTTACCGCGCCGCCGCGCTTCTCGACCACTCAGCCCTTTCAACACGCCAAAATATTCCAGATTCTCCTCTGGCGTCAACCGCCAGTAGAGATTACGATTGCCTTCTAGCACTGCACCCAGCATCTGCATGGCTTGCGGATTGCGGTGGGGGTCAAGTCCAGCAATGCGGACTCGACCAGTATCTGGTCTAATCAGCCCTGCAATCATCTTAATTGTGGTTGTCTTGCCCGCTCCGTTAGCACCCAGAAAAGCCAGCACTTCTCCTGCTGCTAGGGTCAGGGAAACGGAACGCACTGCTTCAACCAGCCTGCCACCATATCGAAAAGTTTTTCTGAGGTTGTCTACCTCTAGTGCTTTCACTATAGCTCTCTCCCTCCAAAAATGCCCAAGCGAAAGCCCCCGATCTATTTGGCGCGAGGGGCTTATTCTTTATACCCTATTCCTTATTGTTGTAGCTGCGACTACACATGGTCACGCGAGCACTTGCGCAACTGCCCCTTTGGATGTATGGCAAGAAAAAAAAATATTTCTTAACATAAAAGTATGAGAGGGAGTCCGAGGCGTCATGTAAAGTCCTTAAGCCCTTGAATGAAACTTAACACGAGATCCTCTACTAAAAAGGGCTGAAATCATGAATAACCAGCAACCGCCAGAACTTTATAGTTTTTTGGCAAGCCTCAGAAATGGTATTTGGCTTTTAGGCGTCTCATCTTGGATATTTGGCATCACAGATAGAAGCATTGCCACACTGGCAGACGGCTACCTCTCAGCCTGGGATGTTATTCAATTGTTAACAGCCTCCTTCTTCTTTGTGAGTTGGCTATTTTTGAAGCCAACATCAAAGCAGGTTTAATGTTGGTGTCATTTCACAAGCAACTGAAGTGTGAGTGTCAAGTAGTTGAGACGATGATCAGGAAGGCGATTGGCGGGGTGCATTTAGCGATCGCCAACGAAATTCCCACTCAATAGCTAAATTTAGCGATAGCAATCCTGAATAATAATTTTCCATGTTCTGTTGGATTTTAGACATACCGCCTCTTGAGGCGGTATGTGGATTCTTGCAGCCTTATAGACAAGTGTCTAGACGAAGTATGTTGTGTTATGGTAAAGCGCGCTCGTTAGGGTTACTCTGCTTCTGAAGAGCTTCTTGCGCTGCCTCCGCCTGAAGTTCCTCAGTAAAGTTAGATATTTTGCTCACTTTCTCCCAGTCTTTAGCCTCGCCAGCTTTCTCTCCAGCTTCTTTAAGCAGATGGAGAATGCCATCAAGTCCAACAATTCCCTTGAGTGTGTCAAAATTATCCTTTGCCATTTGCCCTCCTAATTTGTAAGTGATGTAGGACAGTTGTGAGAGGTGGGTTAGCTAAAGTGTAGTATTGTCACTCAGCCATCAGCCTCTTGCGGTTCTTGTATAATCAGCCGTCGTCGCACGCGGTTTGACTCCTCTTCCTGCAAGTCAGGATCTTGAAAGTTTGGCGACTCCTCCAACACATTCAACGCTTGGCGGAGTATGGCTGTTGTTTCCTCCACCTCAGCAGAATCGCCAAATAGGTGTAGCTCAACACTAGTGCATGGCGGCAAAAGTTTTCCACCACTTCAGTAAAGGGAC
>CAZZWA010000359.1:0-3261 GCA_964657555.1 uncultured Microcoleus sp. | reverse complement strand
TGTTAATCACTAGAATGGGAATATAGGGACTGTATTGGTAGCGGTGTTACTAGTACCTTGTCAACTCGGTTGCCATCCATATCTATCACTTCAAAACGCCAGCCACCTAATTCAAAATAGTCTGCCGAAGACGGAATTTTGCCTAAGTGGGTAATCACAAAACCGCCCATTGTATGATAATTGCCACGTTGCTCTCCTGGCAAACCCTCAATATCCAGAAGTTCAAAAAATTCTTCTACAGGCAACATCCCATCCAACAACCACGAGCCATCCTCGCGGCGTATGGCTTGCGGCTCTTCTCCCTCATCAGCTGAAGGAACTTCTCCAACGATTTCTTCAAAAATGTCATTGAGAGTAACCAATCCTTGAATCACCCCATATTCATCTACAACAAAGGCAATGTGCGTGCCAGTTGTTTGCTTTAACAATTCTAAAACCTTCAGCCCACGCGTGCTTTCGGGCACAAATAATGGCTGCTGCAAGGATACAGTTAAGTCAAGTGGCTGACCACTGAGACTGCGAGCTAACAGGTCGGTAACTTGTACAATACCAAGTACATTGTCAAGACCACCTTGACACACAGGAAACTGAGAATAGGCACTATCAATCATTTTTTGTCGGTTCTCTTCCGACGAGTCTTCGAGATCGAGCCAGATAATATCAGGGCGTGGTGTCATCAAGGCACTGACTCGCCTGTCTCCCAAGCGAAACACTCGTTCTACCATATCCTGTTCCGCTTCCTCAAAAGTTCCTGCTTCAGTACCTTGCTCGATCAAGACCTTAATCTCTTCTTCTGTAACTTCTGGTTCGGTGGATGGTCTGATGCCCAACAGCCTCACCACCAAATCAGTAGAAGCGCTCAACAGATAAACAATTGGGGAGGCGATTATAGCAAATGTCTGCATCGGGATGGCAACACTGGCTGCAATTCGTTCGGGGTTGCTCAATGCCAGCCGCTTAGGCACGAGTTCGCCAATAATTAGTGTTAGATAGGTGATCAGCAAAATGGCTATGCCGGAGGCAATCGCCTCACTATAAGGTGCCAGAAAGTAAATAGAGTGTACCAAAGGTGCTATTTTTCTACCGATCGTTCCTTCCCCAAAGGCCCCGGACACGATGATAGTAAGCGTTATTCCCACTTGAACGATAGCCAGAAACTGATTTGGGGCATTAGCTAGTTCCAAAGCAGCGCGAGCTTTGACATCCCCTTGGTTGGCCATATTTTGCAGACGTACCTTCCTGGCTGAGACAATGGCCATCTCTGACATGACAAAAATGGCGTTGGCGATGGGTAGCAGGAGAACGATCAGTAGTTCGGTAGTTGGAGACATTCCTAGAAATGCAGTAGCTTTAGCAAACTGGCGATCGCGTCTTGATCTAGTATCGCAACCCAGAGTTCTCAGAAAAGGTTTACTTCTACGTTAGAAGGTGACATCTTGTGACAAAAGGGGATTGAGAACTAGGGACTGAGAAGACAGGCCACCTAAAAAGGGTGGAGTTTATACCTTTCTAAGATTGGCAGATTTTGCTCACCAAAGCGGAGGTCGGAGGAACTTCGCCGCTGATGCGGAACTGAACTATCCGGGACTCTTAACTGAAAAAAGGCTTTCCCTAGCTCCCAATTCCCAGTCCCGAGTCCCCGCCGAAGGCCACCGTCAATGAGAAATCTGTCGATAGATTCAGCTTCGGTCTAAACAGCCTTCTAAAATGATGGATGTAGGTAGATATCCTCCTGCTGTTTTATCAGAACGAGTTAAGCATTTCCTCTTTCCTCATGGCTTTCTCTTCTATTATTCGTGTCCTAGGGCGATCGCCGCTCACTGGTGAACTCCTCTCTAAGCTAAACCGTTCCGGAAGCTTACATTTAAACGGGATCTCTCGCCTGCCCAAAGGCTTAGTGGCGTCTGCCTTAGCGCAAGGTAGAGGCAATCCCCCCGTGGGTAACAGCATTGACGCGCCTGAGGCTTACCAGCTCAATTGCCTTACCGTAGTGACTGCCACCTTAGAGGAAGCTGGACGCTGGGCAGCCCAGTTGGAGGCAATGGGCTGGCAGACAGTGCATTTCTATCCAACCTCTGAGGCGTCGCCTTATGAGCCATTTAACCCAGAATCAGAAATGACTTGGGGGCAAATGCAGGTACTAGCAGATTTAGTGCAATTGGGGATAGAGGATAGGAGACAGGGGAATCGGAAATCTTCCCAATCCCCAATTCCTAACATGGCAATTGTCGCGACAGAACGTGCCCTGCAACCCCATTTGCCACCCCTCGAAGCATTCAAGCCTTACTGCCTTACCCTACAGAACGGGGAAACGTGGCAATTAGGCGCTCTAGGTGAGCAGCTAGCAACTTTGGGCTATGAGCGAGTTCCCTTGGTAGAAATGGAAGGCCAGTGGAGTCGGCGCGGCGATATTATCGATGTGTTTCCAGTAGCATCTGAGTTGCCAGTACGGCTGGAATGGTTTGGCGATCAGCTAGACCAAATGCGAGAGTTCGATCTAGCCACTCAGCGCTCGCTTGATAAGATTGACCGTCTGGTTTTGACTCCGACTGATTTTAGCCCCATCATTAAAACACGACTGGGGGCTAGGGGACTGGGAGATGTCTTGACAGAACTTCCCGCGTCTTCTTCCACATCCTCCATCCCTGATTCCCAGTCCTCAATTACCAGATTTCTCGGCTTGGCTTTTGAGAAACCCGCCTCTCTACTCGATTACCTGCCAGAGAATACGCTAATCGCTATTGATGAACCAGAGCAATGTCGGGCTCATAGCGATCGCTGGGTGGAAAATGCCCAAGAACAGTGGGTAATGGCTAGTGAGTCATGGGAAAACTCTGACCAATTACCTAAGATTCATCGAGCCTTTGACGAATCCCTCCAGAGTGCAGAGCACTTTCAGAAAGTATATTTGTCAGAACTGGCAGAGGAAAATACTGGACTAAATTTGGCGAGTCGCTCAGTACCAGTCATACCTCACCAATTTGCCAAGTTAGCTGAGACACTTCGAGGTGAGCGCGATCGCGGTTTTTCTGTCTGGATTGTTTCTGCCCAGCCTTCTCGTTCTGTCTCTCTCCTGCAAGAACACGACTGTCCGGCTCAGTTTGTCCCTAATCCCCGCGACTATCCAGCTATTGACAAGCTGCAAACCCAGAAAACACCTGTTGCAGTGAAATATTCGGGAGTGGCAGAATTGGCAGGATTTATTCTGCCTACTTTCCGGTTGGTGGTTGTCACTGACCGCGAATTCTTCGGACAGCATTC
>CAZZWA010000358.1:2319-6375 GCA_964657555.1 uncultured Microcoleus sp. | reverse complement strand
CTTAAAGCTTCTTTACCCAAACTTTATATAACTTCATTGGAAGTTTACATGATTTCGTAGGTATGTCTCTTATAACAGACTAAGTAAATAATCTGGAAGAAGCTTGACTATGAAAAGCCTATCCATTGCTACTGCTGGAGCAGCATTGATCGCCCTAGGAGCAGCCAGTTTAGCTCCATCTGCGGCTAGTGCTGCTAAGATTGACTTCACGGCTGATATCTCTGGGACTCTTAATTTTAATCCAATAGTTAATTCGTTGTTGCCACAGGTCAATCTACCACCTCTACCACCATCAGTGACCTTTTTAAGAAATTTATCAGGTAGCGTACCCGTTGACAACCCGCAGCAATATGCCAGTGGTAACTTTACCATACCTTCTGATTTATTAAATGGTCTCTTAAATCAGGTTGCTTCTCCTAGCGAGGTAGCACTTGTTAACGCAACACAAGATGTAATCGCTGAAGGTCTCCTTAATGTGACTTTCCAAGGTACAGGTGTGATCGCATCTGATAATGGAAGCACCACTTCCTACAGCTTCAACTATGACGCTCTTAACAAATCCATCGTTGCTAATAGTTTCAGCAACGCTAGTGTACTGGTTGGGTGCCTAAGTGTTAATAACTGCGAGAACACGGCCAGCGCAAATGTTTTGGCTATTGCCCCAATATCACAAATCTTTCCTACGGCGACTACGCTGGCTTCTGGGCAGGTAAATTTTGACATTAAGACAAGCCCCAATCCTAAACCCGTACCTGAACCTAATGCTACTGCTGATGTAGTCGGTTTTGCTGCTTTGGGTGCAGGATTGCTGCTGAAGAAAAAGATGCAAAAAAAGGCTTAACCTCATGGGCATTCAAGTCCAACGAGATCTGAGATCCTTGTCATAAGAGGATCGAGCGGGAATAACGAATGACGATTAGTTTAACTGAGATTGAAGCTAAATAAAGCTCTCTCACTATGGTGAGAGAGCTTTCATTCACAGATGGCATGTGAGGAGCATTGCTTCCACGTTCCTCAAGAATACTGACTGTATGTGACACGAGCGTGACACTTAGGTCTCAAGGCTGCGATCGCTAGTTCTTCTTCGGTGGAGACGATGAAGAACGGGTTGAAGAGGTGCCAGTGTCTGTATCCCGTGGATGTAGTGTGGGAGAATCGATTTGCAACTGCTGACGCCCATTGCGAATCACTCTTAACATGTCATTAAGCTGCTGCTCGATATTTTTCAGCACCCGATCCGCGTAGTCATCTGCCCCGTTTTGGATATCCTCACACTCGGCGAGTGCTTGGTTACGCATCTGAGCAACTTCTTGTTGCGCTTGCTGACGCAACCGCTCAAGTTCGGAGAGTGTTTGTTCCTGGATAACCTCACACTCTTGGTGGACTCGTTGCCGGATCAGCTCAGCTTCTCGTTCTGCCTGCCGAATAATACCAATTTCATCTAAAATCTGATCGGCTCGTTGTTCAGCAGCCTCGATAATTTGCTCGGCATACGCCTCTGTTTGCTGAAGAATTTCCTCCTTATGCCGAACAATGGCTTCCGCTTCCAGAAATGCCTCTGGCAAATTAATCCGCACGATATCCAACTGCTCTAGCAGTTGTTCCTCATCAACCAGCGTGCGCCGAGTCAGGGGAATGCGGGGGCTGTCGAGAATCATTTCTTCCAGTCGGTTGAGTTCCCGCTGAATATCTATACCTCCCGATCCACTACTATAGGTTGGTTCACTTTGGTTGCTGGGTTCGTCGCTGTCGGGTTCGAGGCGGGATGAGTCTCGGCGTAACATCGGTAGATATCTAAGGCAACAAGCTGGGGAACAAGATGATCGACGGAGCCGCCAAACTTGGCAATCTCTTTCACTACGCTACTACTTAAAAAGCTGTACTCGTTAGAGGTGGCCAGAAAAACAGTCTCAATCTCGTCCCAGAGGGTTTTATTTGTGTGAGCCATCTGGAGTTCCTTTTCAAAGTCAGAGAGCACTCGCAAACCCCGCAGCAGTACTTGGGCGTTCTTCTTTAAGGCATACTCTACAGTCAGGCCGACAAAGCTATCAACTTCTACATTTGGCAGATGTTGAGTGGATAGGCGGATTTGGTCGATGCGCTGCTGCACTGTAAACAAAGGTGTTTTACTAGGATTGCGCAGCACGACAACAATTACCCTTTCAAAGAGCTTACAACCTCGCTTAATGATGTCGAGGTGTCCCAAGGTAATTGGATCGAAGCTGCCAGGATAAATTGCAATCACAGGAAAAGTCCAGGAGTATCGCTAAAGTAATTATACTCAAAACAGGTAACACTTTTATTTATGCCATTATTCCATGAAAGTAGCTGGAAACCAAGATTCAGAAATGTGATATCATTCCTCTATTTTAATGTCACATTTGTCACTACCTACTTGGCCTCCTTACAAAATCCTCTCTTTGGTGATGAAAGAGGGATGAGAGGACAAGAGTAGGCGATAGCGTATCAATGATGTTAGCAGATGGTGGGATATTATGGCTTTAAGCTTATTGATTCTAGGAACGGTTGTTGTAACCCTGCTGTCATTTACTAGCTACATCAATCTGCCAGACAGATTTTCAGAGCTGAAATGGTATCTCGATCTAGCATCAAATTTCAAACTGCAATATCTGGTTATTGGTTTTTATCTATGGCTTTATTTGACATTTGTACGTAACTCCCCTATTCACCGCCGAAGATTGTGGCACTTTGTCAGCCTGTTGTGCATTGCGCTCAACCTTTGGGAAATTGCTCCTTGGTACATTCCTCAGTCTGCACTCGGGGTAGAGCAAATTCCCGAACGGCATTTACGGGTATTACTCTCAAATGTTTTTTATTCTAACAATCGTTATTCAGATGTGATCTCCCTGGTAAGGGAAGAAAAACCGGATATAGCTGTTTTTATAGAAGTAACCGATGCTTGGTTAAAAGAGCTAAAAGTATTAGATAACGTTTTACCATACTCTTTTTCTCAAGATAATCCCAATAAAAAATATGGAATATTAATATACAGCAATCTGCCTCTAGAAAACACAGTTACTAAGTTTTTTGAAAAGGGGAAAGCTAGTCTATTGGCAAATGTAACGGTTCACAGGCAAGTCGTTTCACTCATCGCTACCCATACGTCTTCACCTGGCACTAAAACTAATTTTGAGTGGCGGAACAAACACCTTGAAGCTCTGAGCAACTATGTGCTGCAAGTTAAACATCCGGTCGTGTTGATCGGAGATTTGAATACCAGTATGTGGTCTTCATACTACAAACGCACGATCCGCCAGTCTAAGCTGCATAACACAAGGGCAGGGTTTGGCATTCTCCCTACTTGGCCCACCCAATACCCATTCTTGTACATTTCGCTAGATCATTGTCTAGTGAGTGCAGATATTCAGGTTTTGAAGACGAGAACAGCTAAAAACATTGGCTCAGATCATCTACCTGTGATTACCGATCTGGTAATTCCGTGACTTATACCTACGATCAGCAATCAGAGCACAGGCATGGGCGATCGGTACCCGTTGCTTCATCCCACAGAATAGTTCCTTGTTGCGTCTGGAATTGTTTGTACAAGTTCGTGATTTGCAAGCACATACTTTAAAACCTCTTAATAACTTATAAAAGGTAAGTCATTAAGAGGTTTTGAGATTCGTATTTCCAAGTGCCAGAGCTGAGCTAATTTATGTTTAGCGACATCAAATGCTTTTCTTTACAAAAGCTTTACATAAAAAGTCGCACTCAGATTGATAGTAAAACTCTGAGATGTTTTATTTATGTTCATTTTTGGCTCTTAAACCACTCGTGTTTAACTATATTTTTTTTGTGAAGACTACAGGCAATACTTGCATCATCCGTATTATGTGTGCGATTTTAGATCTAAGCACTCAACTCTTCCAACCAGCTTTAATTTACTGCTAGGTATCTGCGAAGAGAGCTTCTGGAAAAAACCTGTCCTAGGTAACTTCCAGTATTTTGAGAAAAATAGTATAAATTAATACAGATTTCTCAAATTTTGTACAGATTGTTACAGTGTGCTTGATCGCCACAAAGGGATGCTTACCA
>CAZZWA010000358.1:0-2219 GCA_964657555.1 uncultured Microcoleus sp. | reverse complement strand
GGTTTAGACACGTTTGGTAGTGTCTTGATTTTTTCGCTATTTTGCTCAGGCAGTTTCTGGAGTCCTTGCATTACGGGTATTCCAGAAGCAGCTTTTTGTGTGCATGCAGTTAAAGCAGTGAACCTTATCACAGATTACAATGGGAAAGCTAATACAAAACGTAGCATTGTCTGCGACGGCAATTCTAGCAGGACTTATCCAGCTTTTATCAAGCTGCTCCAAGACAATAAAAAAGAACGTCACAATAGTTACGCTTGTTGCCACTACAGTTTTAGTAGGCCATTCGGTATCAGCCCAACTGGCCACGAATTCACCTTCCCCGCCTGGTTCGCTCAAGAGTGTGCCAATTCCAGAACCGGACAATCTCAACGACTTCATTAAGGACAAGACCGCGGCAATCGCCTTAGGAAAAACTCTTTTCTGGGATATGCAGGTGGGCAGTGATGGCATCCAGTCGTGTGCGACTTGTCACTTCCATGCTGGAGCGGACAACAGGTCTAAGAACCAGATTAACCCAGGGCCAGATCAGACTTTTACTACGGGAGACGGCCCGAACTACAAGCTCTCGGCAAGAGATTACCCATTCCATAATCTGACAGATCCGGACAACCGTCAATCACCGTTGTATAGGCCAGACAGTAATAACATTACTGGCTCTCAGGGTGTGCATAGAACTGACTTTGTCTCCGTCACTCCTGGTAATGCCAAGGACAACGTGAATGTAGTCGCCGATCCAGTCTTCAATATCAACGGCATAAATACCCGTCAGGTGACTAGTCGCAACACACCAACCAATATCAATGCTGTCTTCAACTACCGCAACTTCTGGGACGGAAGATCTCAAAATGACTTCAATGGAGTGAATCCATTCGGCAAGAGAGACCCCAACGCCACTCTTTTCAAAGCAGTCAACCCGAAGCATCTAGAAGCAGTGCAAATTAGCCTCAATAATTCGTCTCTAGCTTCACAGGCAGTAGGGCCACCGAACAGCGCTATTGAAGAGTCTAGCACTGGTCGCATATTCTCAAACATAGGTGATAAGTTGACTGGAATCGAAAATAAACTGCCGAGGGCTCATAGTAAGAAGTTACGTAAACTGGTGCCCTTGGGCAAGCAGCTTGTGACTAAAGATGACAGCGTCCTAGGTAATTTAAGCCGCTTCCCCCAAAAAGGACTTAAGACAACCTACCAGAAACTGATCAAACAAGCTTTCCATCCAGTCTGGTGGAAATCAAATAAGCTGATTACGATCAGTCCTAACGGTGAACGAAACATCAGCGAGAAATCGCCCCAGCAGTCGGCAGACGAAGATGGTGTGGTAAATCCCGACAATTTGCCAGATCAACAGTTCACACTGCTGGACTACAATTTCTCGCTGTTTATGGGGCTGGCAATTCAGATGTATGAGTCCACACTAGTCTCCGATCATACGCCCTACGATCAGTATCAGGAAGGAAACAGCAATGCCCTGACGGCCCAGCAGCAGCAGGGGCTCAATGTTTTCCTCAACAGCAGTTGCATCGGGTGCCACGCTGGAGCCGAATTCACTGCCGCTTCAGTGACCAACGTGCAGAAAAAGGGGCGAATCTCACGCGCACCTTCTGGGGCTTTTGAGGACACTGGCTTCTTCAACATCGGCATCAGTCCCGCCCAGGACGACCTCGGCGTGGGTGCTAACGACAGTTTGAACCCTTCGCACCCGCTCTCAGAAACACGGCTAGCTCAGCAGGGGACTTTCCAGCAAATGTTTGGCGAAGCCCCCAATCTCACGGTTAGTCCCACCGATACAGTGAATGCGGACGGCTCATTTAAAGCACCCGGACTCCGCAATGTGGAGCTGACTGCCCCCTACTTCCACAATGGCGGCAAATTGACCCTGCGGCAGGTGGTCGATTTCTACAGTCGGGGTGGGGGAGACGCCGATCCCACAAAACCTGCCCCCCTGCGGACGCTTAATCTCAGCGAAGATGACAAACAGGCGCTGGTGGCTTTCCTTAAGTCGCTCACTGATGAGCGAGTTCGCTATCAGCGTGCGCCCTTCGACCATCCAGAGTTGTTTGTTCCTAACGGACATCCAGGAAACACAACCACGGTTACTAATGATGGCTCTGGGCAAGCTACGGATTCTCTAAAGCAAATCCCTGCCGTTGGCAAGAATGGTACAACCACACCTGAGGCTAACTTCCTCAACCAGTGGTAAATCTTGCCGAGGAGCAATG
>CAZZWA010000357.1:3215-6383 GCA_964657555.1 uncultured Microcoleus sp. | reverse complement strand
GGGAATCTTAGATATAGCAGAGAATTAGTACGTTGTTATACAAACTACATTTATGGGGGTAGAGTTTGTAATGATGAGTCCAGAAACTATACTTTTTTGTCGTCTGGATGGTTTGACAGCAGTAGCACGAGAACAACAACGGCTTAACGCTTTGACGGATTTGGGACTGCTGGAAGCCGAGGCTGTACCAGTCTTTGAAGAAGCTGCTCAAACAGCAGCCCACTTTTTAGAGGTACCTATCTGTATCCTGAGCTTAATGACGCAAGACTGGCAATGCCTGAAGTCAGCTGTAGGATTATCGCGGCTGGGGCTGATGAACGATTTGGCAGCTTCCCGTTGTCTGCCACGTAGTGAATCTTTCTGCACTTATGTGGTAGATAGTCATCAAGTTTTAAGTATTGCCGATACACTAACGAACCCACTTTTTACTAGTAGTTCCCTCGTTCAGCAGTATGGCATCCGTTCTTACTTGGGCATTCCTCTGCTAACAGCATCAGGTTACTGCCTGGGTACACTAGCGGTAATGGACTTGGTGCCTCGCACATTTACTGACAAAGAAATTGAATTTTTGGCAATCACTGCTCGCTGGAGCCTGAGTGAATTTGAGCGGAACCATCTTCTTAAACAGCAATACACAGCTTCTAAGGGGGCTCCTAAATTATCTCTAAATGGACAGTGTAGGGAGACAAACGGGAAGGTAAAGGATGTTATAAATGAGCATACTTCATCTGCTAGATCGATAGAGCAAGCAGCTACCTTCTCAACCAACTCTATCAAAGTGAAATTGCTCACCCAGCTAGCACAGGAACTACGAACACCACTGACAGCAGTCATGGGAATGGCCAGCGTTCTAGGCCGCGAAGTTTACGGCCCTTTAACAGAAAAACAGAAGGAATACATAGAAATTATCCACGACAGCGGTCAGCACTTAGTTTCGCTGGTAGATGAAATTTTGGCATTGGAAATTTGGAATGAGAACAGCCAAAAACTCAATGTTGTGGCTGTTGACATTGAAATGTTGTGTCAACAGGCGATTAACAGCTTACTACAGATGGCTAAACAGCGACAGCAACAGATTCGTTTATCAGTAGAACCTGGGAATCGCATTTGGTCTCTGGATAAGGAAAAAATCCGGCAAATGCTTTACTACTTAGTTGTTAGCGTAATTTACTCAGCTGAAGTGGGAAGTGTGATTCGCATCCATGTCTCTCGCAGAAGTGAACGATTAAATCTTGCTGTCTGGGTTTCTCACCCCTGGCTAGGAGATGGTCTGCCTCAGATTAATTTAGAGACACGAGATCTGGCATCTCTAAAATCAGCGATGGCCGTTCTTTCCCACGGATCTGAAGCAGGACTAAATCTAGCACCGACTGAAACTCAAGAGCTAATACCAGTGTTATCCTTGCCAAGCGAGCATCCTTTGCTATCAAGTACCTCTGTTTCGGCTTTAGTGGCGGTAGCAGGAGGGGTGAATAAGACATCTGGCGGCAATAGCTCCCGTGAAAGTTTGGGACTGTTGTTCAGCTGCCAGCTAGCTGAGATCAATGGCGGACGAATCTTAGTTCAAGGTTCACTAGAGTCAGGGTATCGCTATGTGGTCAGCTTGCCTCAACTAACACTTGATGATAGACCATGAGCGATCGCCAGGAAGTTGTGATGAGCCATTTGTCACTGGTCATTTGCAAAAGACAACGAACAATGGACAATGGACAACTGACAACTGATGGCTGACAGATGAATTTACTTTGGCAACGATTCACTCTCTCTAATTTGTTCCTTGATCAGTGGCAAAATACCAGCTATTGTTACAAGTTGGTCGGTATTCTGCAAGAATGGCGCGCCAGCAGCATACTGTTGCAGAGGGCTGAGCCAATTGGAGCCTTGTTGGTGGCTAGCGTGCTGACTTTAGCTCCATTTGTGTCTACAGATCTTGTGGGAGTCTTATTATTTGCCTGTGCCAGTTTGTGGGGACTGCTGACTCTCTCCGATCAAGTGAGAACGCGGAATAGATGGGGAGCAGAAACTAGGGAAAATCTCACAACTAAGTCTCCGGCACACCACATAGCGGTTGGATTTACGCCGATTCATCTGCTGGTATTGTTGTATTGGGGCATTGCTACTGTGGCAACGGCCCTGTCGCCAGTCAAGGTATACGCTTTTAAGGGCTGGAACAAGCTAACACTCTATCTGCTGCTATTTGCATTGATGGCACGAGTGTTGCGATCGCCCCGTCTGCGCTCTTGGTTGATGGCGATATATTTACACATAGCCCTAGTTGTCAGTATCTACGGGGTACGGCAGTGGTTTTTTGGGGCACCGCAACTGGCTACCTGGGTCGATCCAGAATCTACCTTGGCTAAGACTACACGAGTCTATAGCTACCTGGGTAACCCCAACTTACTGGCGGCATATCTCCTACCGGCGATCGCTTTATCTCTGGCAGCTATTTTTGCTTGGCGGGGTTGGCTTCCTAAAGCCTTGGCATTGACAATGTTTGTGGTGAATTCAGCCTGTCTGGTACTGACTTTTAGTCGTGGTGGCTGGATTGGACTGGCGCTTCTGATTTTCGCCTTCTTTGTTTTGCTGTTTTATTGGTTTAGCCCCTACCTGCCTCGTTTTTGGCGCATTTGGGGCTTGCCAGTGCTGTTAGGCAGCGTGGTTGGGGTTTTAGTTTTGGCGGCGCTGTTTGTGCCGTTAGTAGGCGATCGGATTGCCAGTATTTTTGTTGGTCGCCAAGATAGCAGTAACAATTTCCGCATCAACGTCTGGATAGCCGTTTTCCATATGATTCGCGATTACCCCATCCTCGGCATTGGTCCAGGGAATGACGCTTTCAACAAAGTCTATCCTATCTATCAAGTTAACCCCCACTACAGTGCTCTGAGTGCTTATTCCATTTTTCTGGAAGTTTGCTTAGAAAGCGGTTTCATCGGATTATTGTGCTTCCTCTGGTTGCTGATTGTGACCTTTAACCAGGGCTGGTTGCAACTGCGGCGTCTGCGCGAAGTGAGAAGTCGGGAGGCGTTCTGGTTGATGGGTGCGATCACCGGTATGCTAGCTCTGTTGGTTCACTCTCAGGTAGACACTGTTTTGTATCGGCCCCAAGTTAACGTCCTTTGGTGGATGATGATCGCTTTGATTGCCAGTTACTACCACTCACCATCCCAT
>CAZZWA010000357.1:0-3115 GCA_964657555.1 uncultured Microcoleus sp. | reverse complement strand
TTAATAGCGCTTCATTGCACGTTCCATCTCGCGCTTATCTTGACGCTGTTTGATGTCTTCGCGCTTGTCGTGTAGCTTCTTACCTTTAGCAAGACCTACAGTAACCTTTACCAAACCCCGCTTGAGGTACATCTTCAACGGCACCAACGTTAAGCCCTGCTGTTCCACCTTGCCAATCAGCTTGCGGATTTCCTGCTTGTGCAACAGCAGCTTGCGGTTGCGCAGAGGCTCGTGGTTAAAATACTCGCTAGCCGTTGAGTGAGGTGACACATGGACGTTGATCAGCCATGCTTCACCATTGCGAATCAGGGCATACCCGTCGCGAATATTGACTTTGCCCTGCCGAATCGACTTCACCTCCGTGCCCTTCAACTCAATCCCAGCTTCGTATGTCTCTAGAATTTCGTAGAGATAACGGGCTTGGCGGTTGTCGCTAACAACTTTAAATCCATCGCTTTTTTCGCTCATTTATCTAATTTAGCTTGACGCCTCAATGAGTAGCTACAATAAAAGAGGAGGAGTATATACAAATAATTGTCAATATACCTCTTGTGAGTTTGGCTTTCCCCAGCCATAAGGAGGGGCAGCTTTCCCTTACATCCCTAGGAGTAGAGTTAGGCTCTAGGCAACCTCAGTGACTCTACATCTGCTGCTCCTAATGTTCGTGCGTCAGTACCAAGCACATAGACAGGATACTACAACATGGAGGTAACGCTTCAAAACTCCGGAAGGTACACTTACCCTCATCCTTCGGGCTCTTACCATTGTAGGATGGCAATTTCCCGTAAATTGGGGGAGTCTAGTTGTATAAAGCATTGAATAGCGTTTCATGTATGGTGGGAGGAAATGAAGATGAAACTTGGATTTATCGCTACTTTCGCTTTAATGGCTGTAGTATCTCTAGCAGCGCCAGTGAGATCAGAAAACCCTAACCAAGTTAAACACTTGCTGACAACTGGAGAATGTCGCGGTTGTAACTTGGAAAGAGCCAATCTTAAAGGTGCTCACCTAATTGGTGCAGATTTAAGAGATGCTAATTTACGAGAGGCGAATTTAACTAACGCCAATTTAGAAGGTGCTGACTTAACAAGTGCCAATCTAAAGGGAGCTAATTTGACCGGGGCCTTTGTTAATAGTACCAGCTTAAATGATGCTAATCTGACTGCTGTAAATTTCACCAATGCTACATTAAGTAATGCGGATGTAACTGGTGCTCTTCAAAGTGACATTGTCCTGACTGGCGCTAATGTATTTAATACTGGCATCAGCATTGGTGGCCCAGATGAATAAGGAAACAACTCACACTAAATAACCATTCTCTCTGGATGGCTGTCATTAGTCCTTGCTCGTTAGACAATAATGACTAATGACTACCATACAAGAGTTATTTATGCAGAGCGAGTCTCTGATTGGGAATTCCTTCAAAGTCATTCTTATTCCCCTACCATCCACTATACTAGATGCACTCATAGCATCCTCAAGGGTAACATGATGCTGAAATGCTACCTTTGAGGATAATTATTAGTTGTTATATGAATAATCAGAATTCTCCCAATCCCTTTGAGAAACTCAATTACGAGCCTGCCTTTGAAGCCTTAGGCGATGATTATTATGATGAAGTGGTGGCGGCGGAATTCCCCAAACACATCCTGCGTTTCCGTAACGACCAGTTATTACCTATCCTAGGACTGAAGCCAGAAGCAGTGACAGACACTGATTTTATCGAAGCATTTGGCAAGTTCCAGGGAAGACGGCCTTTTTTGGCTATGCGCTACCACGGCTATCAGTTTGGCCAATATAATCCTTATCTGGGGGATGGTAGAGGATTTCTCTACGGTCAAGTACGAGGCACTGATGGCGAACTCTACGACTTCGGTACCAAGGGGTCTGGCACTACCCCTTACTCTAGAAGTGCAGATGGCAGACTGACCCTCAAAGGTGGAGTCAGAGAAGTTCTGGCAGCCGAAGCACTCCATCGTCTGGGAGTGCGCACATCTCGCTGTCTGGTCTTAATTGAGACTGGAGAACCCCTGTGGCGGGGAGATGAACCCTCACCCACGCGATCATCAGTCATGGTTCGTTTTAACCGTTCTCATATTCGTTTTGGAACATTTGAGCGGTTGCACTACTTCGACCGCCAAGATTTGCTGCAAAAGCTGCTTGACCACGTTATTGATTATTACTATCCCACTCTCAAGTCAGAAGCACAGAAGTATGCATTATTCTACGCAGAATTGGTAAAACGGGTGGCAGAACTTGTTGCCCAATGGATGTCAGTGGGTTTCTGTCATGCTGTTCTAAATACGGACAATATGTCAATCACTGGCGAAAGTTTTGATTATGGCCCATACGCTTTTATTGACAAATATAATCCCAACTTTACTGCTGCCTACTTTGACTATTATGGGCGTTACAGTTACGGCAATCAACCAAAGGTTTGCCGATTGAACTTAGAGATGCTCGCCTCAGTGCTCAAGTCAGTGATTCCTATTGATGAGATGGAAACAGGCTTATCCCAGTTTGAGGAGTCTTATCAGCATACATACTTTGAGCGGATGCTGAATAAATTGGGGTTTGAAAACCTGTTAATTCCTGAAGCTACTGAACTACTCTCGCTAACCCTGCAATTTTTACTACTTAGCAAAGTAGGTTATCACACATTTTTTTCAGAACTCACGCAACAGTTCGATTCTAAATGGCGAGAAAATGCTGAACATATTCTCAAAACTGGTAACTGGGTCGAGTCAACTGCTCCTACAGAACATCTGGAAAATTGGAGAAAGTTATATCAGCGAATTTTGCTGAGTTTACCGGAAAGTGAGATGGATAATGTAGCTAGGCGATTGCAACGTCACAATCCCCATACTGCGTTACTCAGACCAGAGATCGAAGCTGTTTGGGAGCAGATTACTACTGAAGATAATTGGAAGCCTTTTTACCAGCTACTGGAACATATCAGGGCTTAACAAGGAGACAAAAGCATAAGTTGAAGCCTGTTGCTGGCCTCATACATACAGCAGATTGCAAGTTCATGGAGTACACCCCTCCCCACCCTTCCCGTTACTAAGGCTACTGTGTACACACAAGTTGAGTTGGGAGTAGGATAAGGAGTCAA
>CAZZWA010000356.1:3204-6395 GCA_964657555.1 uncultured Microcoleus sp. | reverse complement strand
TTTTATCTCCTCAAGGGCAGGCAGAGATTACTAACTACCGGACAGTAAATGTTCCTTCAGGTTCTGAAATACCAGTATTTGTTAAAGATGAGTTTGGCGATTTCTACAAAGCCATGTTTCAAAAATCTTATGTTCGCGAAGACAAAAAAGTGGCATTTCTAGAATATGCCTGGGACATGAGTAGCTGTGACCCCTGTTCTGCTGAACCTCTAAATCAGGAAGAATTGCGTAAAGCTGGTGTTTTTTGGCTATCCCCACAAACCAGCACTAGTGTTTTTATTACGCGTCTGCATGTCCGCTATACTCGCGATAAGTTTCCAGAAGATTTGATGTTTCAAGAAACGTCAAACAAGCAATCCTTCCAGGGTCGTTACGTTATCCGTCATCCCTTCATAGAAGAGACTAAATGTGAAGCGGGGAAACAATATCAAAGGTCTTTAGCTAAGCAATTTGAAGAGGAGGCTCAGACTTTAGCCAAGCTAACCGGATGGAAGGTTCAGGATATCCGCAAGAAAATACCTGTTGCTCAAAGCCAGTCTGTTCCCTTTTGGAGAAATATCTGGCCTTGATGTCATTTCACTGACTAGCAGCAATTTTCCGCTGCAAAACAGCTATTCGCTCTCGTGTAGCTGGATGGTCACTTAAAAAAGCGGGTGGGGAAGATGCCTTCAGCAACTTCGATAAAAATGCAATCATAGCGTGAGGATCGTAACCTGCTCGCTCTATATATTGAAGCCCTTTGGCATCCGCATTAAATTCATCTTGGCGGCTGTTGGGCAAATCCACTGCTAACTTAAGACCCAGATTAGCAACTGTGCTGCGATCCAATCCAGAAGCAGAAGCTAATCCTTGCGTTACGTCAGATTGTTGGATTTTGTGGATTAAATCATTATTGCAAATATGACCCATTTCGTGACCTATAACAGCAGCTAACTGGGCTTCATTATCAACAGCTTTTAGCAGTCCAGTGTTGACATAGACAAAACCACCAGTGGTGGAAAAGGCATTGATGTTAGGATCTTGAACAACATAGAAGTGAAAAGGCGTACTCGGACAGTCACTAACACGAGCTAAGCGTTGGCCAATCCGATTAACATAGGAATTAGTACGAGGATTAGAATCGAGGCTATATTCTGAAAGCACCTGTTGGTGAATCTCTTGACCCAACTGTACTCTTTGTTGTGTTGATAGGTGGGAAACTTGGTATAGTTGAGCACCTTGAAACAAGAGTTGGAACCAGGGAATAGCAGCTGAGGCAGGAGTGGCCAATTCTAGACTTGATACAGTTCCTAAGCCAAGGGAAAAACAAAGAAGAAATGAAAGACTTTTGCTCGACTGACGATTGCAAGAACGAAACATAATCAAAGTTAAGATCTTATGTAAAGATGTAATTCACGTCACAAATAGAATTTTTAAGGTGTAGAAAATTAATCAATTTATTTGACACTCTTCCGTCTGAAGCACGGGGGACGATCATTTATAGTTCATGGCAATCGACAATGAACAAAAAGACAGGCGACTATTTATCCCCTGGCTAGAAGCACGGAGACTTCCCCACCATTTTTCCTCAATTATCGCTTCTGATTTTTCATTCACGCCTCTTCCCCTAGTGAGAAGTCATTAAATTAACTTTGTTTTTTGCCGTTGCCGTCTCCTAAGACTTGTATCAGCTTTCTCGCGACTAGAGCCCCTGCTACTGCTCCCCCGACCCATTTAATCACCTCTCCAGTTCTATTAGGCTCTAGATGTTTCTTGAAGACTTCATCCTTCAGCCATTCAGTAGTGGCTTGGAAATCGTGGATCGGAGTCGGTAAAAGCTCTAGATAGGTACCTTGACGGATCAAATGACCGGCTTCGCCCTTCACTTCAAAGAGGTCGAAAATGTTAGCTGCACTATTATCTAACCCTAGTTTTAACAGAGTTCCGCGTAGGTTAACCTGAGCAGGTTTGAGGCGATGCCCCAAAGAGATCGCTCTCAAATTATGGGCGATCGCAGCTCCTTGTTGATAGGCGACTTGAGCTGTGGGTGGCAGTGGTTTCCCATTTTTGTGTTGTTCATTGTTGTGGGGAGCTAGATCTTTTTGCAGCTCTGGCTGCTCGTATTCACGACCCACGTCTATTTTTGTTTGCACGTCTATAGCACAATCACCACCGGCAAAGACTTCTGGAAAGTCGGGTAACTGTAAGGTGGGAGTAACGTGTAGGCGACCGTGCTTGTCACGGTGTTCGTCTGGAATTGGCAAGTCTTTAATTAACGGATTGGTGGTAGTGCCAGCTGTCCAGATCACTGTGGACGTTGAGAGCGTCTCTAGCTTGTCATCACGCTTATATTCAACTGAGTCTGGACCAACCGCAGTGACTTCTGACCCTAAGATCAGCTCTACTGGCACTGCTCGTTTTTGCAATTCCTCAAGCGCAGTTCCTCGCAGATGGACGTTAACATCTCCCTCCAGAATTTCCTTGCTGTGATTGAGCACGACCACCCGAATTTCTTGAGGCTGGCCTCCCAATGCCTTATACCAATGAGGTAGGAAATCGGCTAAGGTAGCTGCCATTTCCACACCGCTTGGGCCTGCACCCACTACAACGACAGTTAGCAGTTGGCGGCGTTGTTCTTGAGCTTCAATTTGCACAGCTCGTTGCAGACAGTCGCGCAGACGGCGGTCGATAGCGATCGCATCTTCTCCCATCCGGAAAGGCAGGGCATTTTCCTTTGCACCTTCAACGCCAAAGAAGCCAGTGACGCTACCTAAAGCCATAACTAAGTTGCTATAGTTATAGCTATCTCCTGAAACTAACTTAACCTGTCGTTGATGTAAGTCAATCGATTCAACGGTATCTTGCACAAAGATGACACCGCTACCCTCAAGCAGTTCCTCAAAGCGCGGTAACACCTGCATAGTATCCATCTCACCGCTGAAATACTCATAGAGTAAGGGCTTAAAGCAAAAGCGTTCTTCTCGATCAACCAGGATGACAGAGCGAGGATAATGTTCGTGAGCTAGGTGCAAGGCTGTAAATAGCCCGGTGAAACCACCGCCTAAAATTAGAGTTTGATAAACTGAGTTGCTCATAAGACTGCTTGGTGAATTTGATCGAGCTAATAAGGGTTAAATATGTTTCTACCGGCAATAGATATGTTACAAGCTAAATGAAATATAGCACGACTCCACAATCTGTAGTTGCTTCTT
>CAZZWA010000356.1:0-3104 GCA_964657555.1 uncultured Microcoleus sp. | reverse complement strand
GCATATTTATCTATGGATTGCTTACCATTGGCTTGGTAATGTATTTGAACTCAGGCTCAGAGTTCCAAGGCCCGCGATTATCTATTTGTACATTATGGTTAGCTTTTTCAGTGTAAGTAGACAAGTTGTAGTAAACATTGACGGTACTATCTGGCTGGATATTACCAAACATAGGGTCGGTTAGCTTACCCAGAGAATCAAGCGCCTTCATAAACATTTTGGTATGGGAAATTTCGCGAGTTAGCAGATGCACCAACGTCTGTTTAGTCCCTTCATCTACTGCTAGTTTAATCAACTCTTCATAAGTTTGACGTGCCCCAGCTTCTGCACCAATATTAGCCCGCAAGTCACGGACAATATCACCACCTTCATTGATGTATGATGCTGTCCAGGCACTGCCACGACTATCTAAAAAATGTGGTCCCATGCCGCGCACTGCGAACAGCGTACTTTTATAAGCCTCTGTCTGGTCAACATCTTTCGTGTGTGCCTCAATCAGTTTGCCTACCATTTCTAAGTGGCTAAACTCTTCAACGGCAATATCTTGCAGCATATCCCGGATAGCAACATTTTCGCAGTGAAAAGACTGTACCCAGTACTGTAAAGCGGCTGTCAACTCACCTGTGGCTCCGCCGAATTGCTCTAATAGGAGTTGGGCAAAACGTGGATTTGCATCTGCAACATTTACTGTATGAATTGTTTCTTTCTTGTGAAAAAACATAAAATACTGTCTCTCTTGTGAAACCGTGAGGGTAGAGGCTAGTTTAACGCCTTAAAAAGGCTAAAAAAGAATGCTCATGAAATTTTACCCTGATTGTACAAAAGGAAATTCTACCTCGAGATGTAATTAAAGTTTATAACAACAGAAAGCCTGAACCAGAGACATGGCAATTTCCAAGTATGACAATTTAGCTGGCATTGCTGAAGTCATGCAACTGAGGTTTTGACAACGCCTGTAGCTCTTCCCAGGTGTAGTGTCTGGGTAATTCAGTTGGTTGATTGTCGGCACCTAAACTGAGCGTTGGCATAACTTCGTCGCTCGCTTCCTGAGCAAGATCAGCGACAGTATTACCGACGATGCCACCCGCGATCGCTCCTGCTACACTGCCAAGAACAGCCCCTACCTTTCCACCAACAGAACCACCAATTTTGGCACCTGCCACACTACCACCGACTGCGCCCAATCCTGTAGCGATGGGATGATTATCGGAGTTCTCCTGTTGAGCGTTGAGATGTTTGTCTTGGGGTTCAGATTGCTGCTTGTCATTCATTATTTTAACCTCCTGAAAATTTGGAACCTTAGATTGGGAACTCATGGATTAGGTTTGCACGGGATAGCGAGACTAGGAATCAGGGCTTTAGCCCCGTCCCTTTGTGGGCGGGGTGTGTTTACGTGTTTCTACTTCAATCGTTCTGCTAGATGATCGCCAACGCGCAAAGCATTCGCCATAATTGTCAGCGTGGGGTTTACCCCAGAATTTGACGGAAAGAAACTACCATCCACAACGTAGAGATTATCGACATCATGGGTACGGCAATTGAGGTCAAGAACTGAGGTTTTGGGATCTGTGCCAAACCGACTGGTGCCACATTGATGCGCAACTGCTTGTTCAGGTAAGTGGTTGCGAGGATAAATGCTAAATGGGATGACATGTAGGGCAGAACGATCAATCGCCTTTAATATAGAAGTCCAGCGGTGGATCAGGCGATCAGCAGCTTCTGTATCATTTGGTGTGTAATCAACGTGAATCTTGTCACCCACAACGCGAATTCGATTATTTGGATTTGGTAAGTCCTCTGTCTGTAACCACCAACCAGCTGACCGCTCAGCAATCAAATGTCGCTCATAATGAGGAATCAGTTTAACAAACGGGGCCATGAGCGGTGGAGCCTCTGCGGGAATCATATCAGCTAGCACATTGCCCGTGTTTTGTACCATACCCATCGGGTAAGGAAAATCCGGCTCTCCCCAGTAAAAGTCGTTGACGGCAATTGTTTTTTGAAAGTTGGCTCGATTCACCTTTAGGTGCATTGAAACTAGAGCGGTTGCCATATGTTTCATAAAGTGCCGCCCCACCTGATCGGAACTGTTTGCCAATCCATTGGGATGCTTGTCGTTAGCAGACCGTAATAGCAAAACAGCCGAATTGATAGCACCACAGGCAACAACCACAATATCGCCGGTGAAGTAATGTCGCTCCCCCGCAATTTCAGTTTCTACGCTCGTCACCTCTCGCCCCAACTCATTGGTATGCAACTGCAAGACTTTGGCATTCGTTATGAGTGTGAAATTGGCATATGCTTCGCGGGTGGGACGAATGGCATTGACCTCAGCATCGGCTTTAGCTCCGACTAAGCAGGGATAACCATCAAAAGTATCGCAGCGAATGCAGGGACTCTTCGTGCGATCGCCTTCATTCAGCTTTAATCCCAATGGTAAATGGAAGGGATAATAGCCCAGTTCGCGAATATTATCAGCGATCGCTTGCATGTCAGACTCGTGGCTTACAGGAGGATAGGGATAGGGCTCACTGGATGGGGGTTCAGTGGGATCGCTTCCTCGCTCTCCATGAACGTCATAGAGCTTCTCTGCCTGCATATAGTACGGCTCGAAGTCTGAGTACTTAAGCGGCCATTCCGGAGAAATTCCTCCCTTGTGAATCACCTGCTCGAAATCTCGCTCCCGTAACCGAAGTAAGGCCGCACCATAGACTTTGGTATTTCCACCAACCCAATAGCCAGTTTGAGGCCGAAACTCCTTACCTTCACTGTCGTACCAATGCTCTTGTGTGTGGTAGCGCTCCTTCTGGTAAACCTCCAATGCACTCCAGTTGGCTTTCTCCCTAGGCAAAAAGTCACCGCGTTCCAGCACAAGAATCTTTTTACCTGTAGGTGCGAGGCGGTGAGCCAGCGTGCCTCCACCCGCGCCTGTACCAATAATGATCACATCGTAGTGAGTTGCTGCCGTTTCCATTACCATTGTTTCCAATGTTCACTACCCTTGCAGAGTGCTTGCACTTAATTTAGGAAACTTGCATGATAATATCCTCTAACTAACGAAGGAATAGCAATTTAAGCATTTATGTAAAGCTCAATTTCATGCT
>CAZZWA010000355.1:0-6422 GCA_964657555.1 uncultured Microcoleus sp. | reverse complement strand
CCTGCCAAGGTTATCCAATTTAAATGCATAACAGCTTACTTCGCAATTAAGTAACATCAAGTCCGGTGGCATCGGACTTGCACCCTCACCCCCAACCCCCTCTCCCATCAAGGGCGAGGGGGAGCAAGACACAAGTCCGATACTAGTGGACATAACATATGGAAGCGCCCTCACACCCTCATACTAAATCCGCTTGTGAAATCCTCTTTTCCCTTTCAGTCGTAGAGACGTTCTGGTGGCCCCTGAGCCTAGCCGAAGGGCAGAACCTCTTTACAAGGTGAGAGCAGATTGCCTAAAAAGGGGTAGTAGCTCCGGATTTGGTATCAGTCCCTCTCTCCCCATACTGGGTGAGGGGGAAGCTAGATCTGGATTTGAGGCTCCCTTTCTCCGTAAAAAGGAAGAAGGGGAATAGATGGTTTCAAAGTCCCTCTCTCTTAATGGAAGAGGGATTTATGGTGAGGGTAATGGGTAAAAAACCTTTCCATTGTCGCGAAATTCCACTCCCTTTAGGGGTGGGATGAGCTTAAGAATTATTTGAGCTAGAGCTGGCGTAGGTTGGGAGTTCGGCGAGGGCGGTTACTGAGCTTGCCGAAGTGCACTCGAGCCGTTGAGGCATGAAACCCAACATTGGCAAAGGTTTGATGGGTTTCGCTGACGCTCTACCCATCCTACAAATAATCAGATCGACCTACTAAAGCTTATGAAAAACTGCTTGAGGTCTCTCAATCGAGCCTAAAACAAGCTCAAGATGTGCAAAAAATTCTACAAAATATCAAGAGTTTGCCCACCGAAAAATTAAACCAAGCTTTCCAACTATTTCTCCCTCGTGTTGTCCAAGTAGTTGAACAGACCTATCGTCGCGTTTTTCAGCTCCAGAAAGTCCCGTCCTCGGAAAAAATAGTCAGTCTTTTTGAAAGCCATACCGATATCATCTGTCGCGGTAAAACCAATATCTTGGTGGAATTTGGACACAAAGTTTGGTTAGATGAAGTGGATGGAGGAATTATCAGTAACTATCGGGTGCTTTACGGTAATCCTCATGATACTCAGCAATGGTGTGAAAGCCTGGAGCAGCATCAACAACAGTTTAGCCATCCCCCTAAGCAAGCGAGTGCTGACCGAGGCGTTTTTTCTCAATCCAATGAGACCTTTGCTAAAAGCTTGGGAGTTCAGCACATTATTTTGCCTAAATCCGGTTATCAATCAGGGCAACGGCAGCAACATGAAAAACAACGCTATTTCCGACAAGGACGCTATTGGCATAATGGCGTGGAAGGGCAAAGCAGCTATCTTGAAAGCACCTTTGGTTTCCAGCGCTGTTTGTGCCGGGGAAAATTAGGGTTTGAACGTTGGGTTGGTTGGGGAGTAATTGCACACAATTTGACTATTATTAGTCGGACTTTAGTACAGAGAACTCCATCTAGATTCAAGCCAAATTAAGCCCTCAAGGGATTTTGAACCTCCCTTCTATTGGGATGAGTCTATCAAGAGTTTTACCTCAAGGATAAATCTTCGATTTAGCTCGCCTAATTATAATCCTTATTTTGGTTCGCAACTGTTGAGATTTTTAGCTCTAGATTATCAATGATTGTACCATGAAATTAGCTTTATTAACAGCGCTTTTGCTCAGTTTATGACTTGAGTTTTGCACCGGAAACTAGTCTAAACTCCAGTAGGTAAGCTTAGAGTGAATGCAGTTTGACCAGCTCTAGTTGTCTCAAGCCTTAAATTACCATTGTGTGCTCGTGCAATCTCTCTTGCCAAGCTGAGTCCTAACCCTGTTCCCTCCACTGTAGATGTCCGGGCTGGATCGCCGCGATGGAAGCGGTCAAAAATGCGTTCTTGATCGCTGGCTGAGATATCTTTGGAGGAATTGCTGATCGTCACTAACGCGATCGCTCCTTGATAGTAAGCTTGAATTCGTATCCAACCATAAGGAAGATTGTATTTAATGGCATTGCTTATCAGGTTTTGCAAAACTTGAACAAGTAAATCGCGATCGCCCTCTACCCGCACTCCAGCGACAATTTCTGTTTTAACACTTAAATCCGGTGCCAGCAGTTCTATATCCTCTGCCATTTCCGTCAGCAGTTCCGACAAATCCACTTCAACCCGATACAAACGCATTTGTCCGGCATCGGCGAGGGAAAGCAGCAGGAGTTTACGCACAATTACACTCAATCTTTGCACTTCATCAAGCAGTTTGCTGAGTCTTTGTTGTACCTGTGATCCAGATTCAGCTTGCTGGAGAGTTCTCTCCAATTCACCTTGCAAAATCGTCAGTGGTGTCTTGAGTTCGTGAGCAGCATCCGCACTGAAGCGGGAAGCTTGATTAAAACTGATTTCCAAGCGAGACAGCATCTGGTTAAATACATAAATCAGCTCGACCAACTCAACATCCGTTGTCTCCAAGGGCACTCGTTGTTCTAGCCCTTTGACAGTCACCTGTCGAATTGCAGTAGTTAGCTGCCGGATAGGATGCAAAGCACTACCAGACAGCCACCAGGCAGCACCAGCAATCAGCAGCAGTACGACAAATATCAAAATCAGAAAGACGTCACGGATAACTGCCATCTCGCGATCAATGCCCTTGAGACTGACAGCGATCGCCACCCAAGTGTGGGAAAAGGTAGCTGCACCAACACGCCAAGTGTCTGTTGACGTATGTTGAGTTGTTAATTGAGGCTCTGGTAGTAGTGTTCTGGAAGGAAAATTATGACGAAATTCGGACTTTTTTGAGGTCTCCTGTTTTGTTCCTGATAAGAGATATCTTTGTTCAGCGACAGGTAATGAAGAAAGCGATGATAGTTGAGGAGGTACACTCCAAAGATGATCAACTTTAAGACTTGCAGGCCAGAGCTTGGACTGGTAGAGTGTGTTGCCATCTGCGCCAATCACCAGTAGAGTGATCGGTGTTTCTTGATCGGTTCCAAATATCCGAGGTAATACAGTTTCATAAGACTGCCAACGACGATCTCGCCCTTGGAAGCGCTCCACCCGAATTAACTGAATTTTCAGTTCCTGATCTAGACGACTCACTTTAGTGTTGTAAATCAGCCACCAAGAGGCCACTCCAAATCCTACGAGAGCGCTACCAGCTAGGACAGCAGATGTTAAAGCAATACGGATACGAAACGAACGAAGCTTCACATTCAAGACTCTGATTGACGAAACCGATACCCAACTCCTCGCACACTCTCAATCCAACCCAAACCACCAATGGGATCGAGTTTTTTGCGAATTCGTTGAATACAAACATCAACGACGTTGGTACTCGGGTTAAAATCATACCCCCAGACATGTTCCAAGATTTGCGTGCGAGTAAAGACTCGTCCGGGAGAGCGCATCAGGTACTCTAGAAGATTGAACTCACGGGTAGTGAGTTCCACAGCCTGCTGATTGCAAGTCACTTCCCTTTGGATGCAGTCCAGTTTGAGCGGACCAACACACAGCAGGTTTTGGCGATCGCCAAAACTCCGCCGCACCACAGCCTGAATCCGAGCCACCAACTCCTCAACAAAAAACGGCTTTGATAAATAATCATCTGCACCAAGATTCAGACCTTCAATCCGGTCATCCAGCTCATTGCGAGCCGTCAACAAAATCACTGGCACATTGCGTTTTGCCCGTCGCAGACTTTTCAGGATAGACAGCCCATCTTTTCCGGGCAACATGATGTCGAGCACAATCGCATCATATTCATTATCTGTAGCCCGGTTATAGCCATCATTTCCGTTGTTACAGTAATCAACAACAAATCCGTATTCCCTCATGCCAGTGCAGACAAAGTCAGCGATCTTAGCCTCGTCTTCAACGTATAGAACATGCATAGTTTCACCAGAAGAGGACAAGGGGAAGGGAAGAACCTAATGTCTGAGGATAGAGGCTTCAGACGTTTTGGCTCAGGGGTTTTTCTTTACACCTTGTCTTCTTGTCACTTCACCTTGTAGCTCTATTGTACTTCCATCACCTGCCTACCTAAATGACAAAACTGTCATCAAGATTCGAGGCAAGTTGTCATTTGAGGCGAGCTTAATTAAAAACATGACACCCACACATTCTCAAGCTTCAGGAGTTTGATAGTTATGACTAGGAATCGACTGGTATTGGTACTCGCTGCTGTACCGCTTCTCATTGGGGGAATTGGTTTTGCTATTTCTGGCAAGGCGGTAGCCAATCAGGCTACGTTGATAGCACAGGATTCATCACAGCCTAATCAGCAACAAGAAGGGCACAGACATCACCACTCAGATTTTGCACAGGAACTCGGACTAAGTGATGCTCAAAAGGCACAGCTTAAGCAAATTCACGAATCTACCCGTCAGCAGATTGATGCTGTCTTCACAGCAGAACAGAAGGCACAACTACAGCAGGCTAGGCAACAACACCAAAAACCTAACCTGAACCTGAGCGATGACCAGAAAGCTCAAATCAAAGCAATTCGAGAGAATGCCAAGAGCCAAATGGACGCTATCTTAACCGATCAACAGAAGCAACAGTTGCAACAACTGCGTCAACAGAGACAGCAAAACCATCAGCAACAGTAGCTCTGATGAGGATGTCCGAGAAGAAATCAGGCACCCTTCTCAGACATCTTCTAATACCACCGGCTCTGATACCCCTTTTTGGGCAATTTGCTCTCGCCTTGTAGAGACGTTCTGCCCTTCGGCTAGGCTCAGGGGCCACCATAACGTCTCTACGACTGAAAGGAAAAAGAGGGTTTTACCAGCCGGTTAACTATAACCTTTATCGTCACCAATTTCGCTAAGAGGTTTATTTAGTTATGAAACGTCTGCTCGCTGGCACAATCCTGGCTCTACCCCTAGCTGTTACACCTCGCCACCCAAGCAAATGCAGCTGGGATTTCAATTCAGGTAGGCAATTCTGGACATTGGGAAAACGACTCACATGGTCGGGTTTGGGTTGCTGATCGCCAGGAACATCGGGTCTGGATTCCTGCACACTGGGACAACACCCGGCATAGTCGAGTTTGGGTTCCAGGCCACTACGAGAATCGTTAATCACAGATTTGGGGTGCTCCCAATTCCATAAATTTTAGCTACAGCTCGATTCAATTAACCTCAATTGCTCACATAAGCAAGGAAACCTAACTATGCGTTTGAACAAATCTCTAACCCTAATTAGTGCAGTTAGCTTGATAATCTTGGGTAGTGCAGCAGCTGCTCCAGCCCGCGCTGATAACTATTATCAGAATAATAACTATCATCAGGCGCAATTACGGCGTCAACAACAGGAGCGTCAGGCGCAATTACAGCGTCAACAACAAGGACAGCATTGGTAATCACAGTGTTCTAGCTAGGCAGGCAGGAGTCCCGACACCATAATCTCTGATTTGGAGAGGGAGCATGTCACCAGTCTGCCCTTAGAGACTTGGGAGACAAGAGAAATTGGCTCTCTTTCCCCTTGTCTCAAAAACAGTGATCAGCTGATATGCATTCAAATCGCATAACTAAAATTTCAAAATCCTTGTGATGTTTAAGTTGCAGCCCCGGAGGAGGTGCAACTTAAATGCTGATTAGCTTAGCCTTCACTATTATCTTGGCTTCTGGCCATCGTATATATAGTTTTATAACAAGGTATTTATCTTCCATCGGGTTAATCTTCAAAAATTATCAACCAGCTAAATTATAAGTAATTATAATCAATTGCCGAACTGCTGGTTAAAGAATTGGAAATTAAGAGGTATTATAGACTACAAAGTCTTTGGTACTCACCCTTCGAGAAGAACTTTTTGGTTTACTGACTGTGAATGTGCGATCGCCGTCCTCAACCCTAAAGATGAGGGACAATCAAGACAATGGCTACCTTGCACCTCCTTTCCTAACCACTGACTTCTTGCTTCCATCTTATGCCCCTGCTCGACCCCAGTCGGACTTATACCTTCAGTGAAATTGCCAAACTCAAAGCCCCCACCGATGAACTGTTGGCAGAATATGGCTACTCACTGGAACGTACTCTCCTCAATTTACCTCAATATCACGATGAGTTAGATCGATTGCAAGAGCGGCGATCGCGCATTGAAGAAGTCTTGCCCTACCTCGATCTCACTAACGAGCAATCCCGACGAGAGATGCTGATTGCCCCCCTGATGGAAGATTTAATTCACTATACAAGAGCACAGTTGCGGATTGAATATACTATCAAGGTAAGTCATCAACTTCAAGGCGATTTGGATTATTTACTCAGAACTAAGACCAATCTATTAGTGGTTGAAGCAAAACACGAGGATTTGACCAACGGTTTTACTCAGATGGCTGTTGAACTTATTGCCCTTGATCAGTGGGAAAAGTCAACAGTGGTGGAGCAACAACCCCACCTATTTGGAGCCGTTTCAACAGGCACGATTTGGCAGTTTGGCGTTCTGCATCGTCAAGAAAAATTAGTCACACAAGAATTGACCC
>CAZZWA010000354.1:2849-6433 GCA_964657555.1 uncultured Microcoleus sp. | reverse complement strand
GAGCTTCCCAAACTCACGATTGAGAATTGCTGCCTCACAGGACTTGTATCCAAGTATCCTCCGCAGCCAGAAAACGCTAGTCCAAGCGTCCGTTGTACTCGATTCAAATTATTGACTTCTGTTGTCCGGCAATGCCACTCAATTTAGCTCGCACGTCTGCCCAGTGGACACCTGCTAAACTCGGTAAAACAACATGAGCTGCTCCCACTCGCGACTTTGGCCCAAGTCCTACCGCCCACATACCACCTGCTAAAGCTGCCTCAATGCCTGCGGCTGCATCCTCTACAACTACACACTGCCCTGGTTGCATTCCTAACTCCTTCGCTGCAAATAAAAACAGGTCAGGTGCTGGCTTGGGATGCTGGACGCTGTAACCATCTGCGATCGCATCGACTTTGTCAGCAATACCCAGTTTCTCGACCACTGTTCGCGCATTTTTGCTGGCTGAACCAATAGCTACCTTGATACCAGCTTGCCGCAGTTCCGACAAAAACGCGATCGCTCCCGGCAACAAATCCGTAGTCGTGATGTTTTGGATGGATTCCACATAGTAATGGTTCTTGCGATCCATCATTTCCTGAAGTTTTTCTTCTGGGTACTGTCGCTTGCCAACAATTCGCATCAGCGATTCTCGGCGAGAGACACCCCGTAGTGCCTCGTTAGCCTGCCGATTAAAGGGCAAACCCTCTTCATCTGCTAACCTCTGCCAAGCTTGATAGTGGAATTCTGCCGTATCTGTGAGGACACCGTCCAAATCAAAGATGAATCCTTCAATATCGGGATATACTAAATCTTGACTGGCATTCTGGCGCAAATCGAACTCATGCCATTTGCCGCGCCAGTGCAGCTTAAATTGCAGTCGCGTCCAACCTGGAGGCAGGTGTGGGTTAGCTACTGGCTGATTATCTGCCAGTTGGATACCACCGAATCCTAAAATCACAGCTTGCCAAACACCACCAGCCGAAGCCCCATGAATCCCATCGTTAGTGTTGCCTCGCACATCTTCAAGATCCACCAAAGCTGCTTGCATAAAGTGTTTGTAAGCCTGTGCTGATTTGCCTAAATCTGCGGCTAAAATTGCGTGAATTGCTGGGCCAAGGGAAGACCCATAGGTAATGTCAGTACGGGGTGCGTAGTAGTCCCAGTTTTTCTGCACCACTTCTTGGCTGTAGGGAAAATCTCGTGATTGCCGCAATAAATAGAGGAGCATTAACACATCTGGCTGCTTGAGTACCTGCCGCTGATTACCTACCTCAATGCCCAGAATCGCTTGCATCGAACGAGTACGGGGCTCGTAGTCATCCAGGTTAATATCTTCCAAGTTGAAAAACCCCTCAAACTGCTCGATCAGTCCTGTTGACGGGTTGTAGGGAATCCACAAATTTGCCACAATATCTTGCCAACGAGAGCGGCGTTCCCCAGTTAAGTGCAGTTGCTGTTTCAGTTTAGTAGCTTGCTCGGGGAAATTATTACTCAACCAGTCATAGATGAAAATGGCTTTTTCCAGATGCCATTGCACCATCCTATTGGTGAAAGCATTATTATTGACTTGCTCGTGGTATTCATCTGCGCCAATCACCTCGCGAATTTCATACCGTTCTTGCTTGGTGTTCCACTCGACACGGCTCATCCAAAAGATGGCGGTATCTAGGATAATTTCAGCGCCACAGTCTCTCATCCACTCGTCGTTTTCAGTTGCTTGCCAGTAGTACCAGATAGCGTAGACAATATCAGAGCTGATGTGGACTTCGCGATCGCGGCACCAAATCCGTACTTCTTCACCATAGGGCTGATTGGGCAACGCCCACCGGGGCGTCACTTCATCGCCAGTGCCAGCGCTTTCCCAAGCATACATCGCCCCCTTATACCCGTAATGAGCTGCCTTATTGCGTGCCCCATTGAGGGTGCGATAACGGTAAGTCAGTAGGTTATGGGCTAGAGCTGGTTGAGTGAAAGTGAAGAAGGGGAGAATAAAAATTTCCGTATCCCAAAATATATGACCGCGATAGCCGAATCCAGAGAGGGTTTTAGCTGGGATGCTGACTCTGTCATCATGCTGTGGGGCGCTGATCAGTAGTTGAAAGAGATTGTAGCGGATGGCAAGTTGGGCTTTGGTATCCCCCTCAATTGCGATATCGCTTTTATGCCAAATCCGATTCCATGATTGCTCGTGGGTTTTGAGCAGTGCTGAGTAGTCAGGTAATTGAGCGAGTTTTGCTTGCGCAACTGTGACTGGCGCTTCTGCCTCCCGAGATGTAAAAACTGTGACAACCTTTTCCACCGTTACGGTCTTTCCTGCGGGAGCCAAGAAGGTTGCACTCAAGGTAGGATAGCCAGGAGCACTTGTGACTTGCATCTGAGCGTCAATCCCCGATATTGTCATCCCAGCCGCCATGCCCAGTTCAATACGGGAGCTACGGGTGCGGACTTGCAACCAAATACCTTGATCGGTTTTGCCTTGATCTAACCATTCCCAATGGTTGAAACCCTGATTCTCTGGATAACCATTGATGCTCACCTGAACTTCGATCAGACTGTCGGAATTCATTGGTGTTACTTGGCAGCGCAGTCCTAGCACATGTTCGTCTGCCAAGCTAGCAAAGCGTTCAAAGTGGAGTAAGAATGTCTTCCCGCTAGGACTGCGCCAATGCACCTGGCGACTGAGAATGCCCCGGCGCAAGTCCAGCTGCCGCTCATAACTTAAAATTTCACCACGATCAAGGCGGAAGCGATCGCCATCGACGATGACTGTTAGTGGCAGCCAGTCAGGACAGTTAGTGAGTTCAGTGTAAACAACTGGAACATCATCGTAGACACCTTGGATCAAGGTTGCTGGCAATGCCTGAGGATAGCCTTCCTCAAAGCTACCTCGTGTTCCTAAGTAACCATTGCCAATTGTGAATACGCTTTCATGGGAGTGCAACTGGTCAGGATCAAACTGAGTTTCTCTCAAAATCCAGTCGGTATAAATTAAATGGTGAGAACGACCTGTCGTATCCATCGGCACTGCTTTAGGTAAGGAGATCTCTAAATTAAACTTAGGAAATAATTTAATGTTGAATTGGAGCGGAGCGACTCATATGCTGTTCCAGAATTTTCTCAGCTCTGGGTTTATAGAGCAAATAATACAAAGCTTCTACATAGCGAAGCAGTGCTTCGCGGCTATCTCGATAAAGATAGTTCCAGAAGCTGTAGATTCTACTAAGCAATAACAGCTGCTTGGTGTGCAATTGCCAGTTGTATTGCTCGTGAATTCGCTTAATAGCGCGATCAGAAATCTCCTGCCAGTATGAGGGATTGGCATCGCACTGGTCGATAAAATCTCTAATTTTCTTAGCTGTCTGTTCTAAGTCTGTGGGATTGATGTGAAACCCGTTTTCTCTATCCTGGATAATTTCTAAAGAGCCACCAAATTGAGTAGCAAAAGTGGGTAATCCGGAACTCATAGCTTCCAGAATGCTGAGTCCAAAGGCTTCAAAGCGGGCAAAGTGGAGAAAAATCCCTCTGCGGTCTGCAATCACTCTGTAGGCTTCACCAAGTTCTGGGTAAGTGAGGCGCATTCCTAGCCAACGGATGTGGCTGTG
>CAZZWA010000354.1:0-2749 GCA_964657555.1 uncultured Microcoleus sp. | reverse complement strand
GTAAACAACAAGTTATGGACTTGGGTGCCTAGACTCTCATCCCGGTATTCTGTCTGGCTATAGGGGAAAAAGGTGTTTTCATTCACCCCTGGCGGCACCACGTTGAATTTGGGATTAAATAAATCAATGCCATCTACCACATGGTACAACTGGGGCAGGGTAAAACATTTATATGACTCATACTGTCCGATTGTGTCGGGTGTGCCCACAATTTCTTGGTATGATGACGTGATGATGAAGTCTGCGGCATTCATGCTGATCAGATCAGCGGTAAATTGTGCCGAAAAGTGGTACTGCTCTTCTAAGTCTTGCCAATACAAGCTGCTGAATAGGTATTTCGGCTTTTCCAAAGAGTGGGCAATCTGGCAATGAGTCACTTTCAGACGGCGTGCTAAGAGAAAAGCAACTAAATTTCCGTCACTGTAGTTGCCAATAATTAAATTAGGGTTTCCTCCCAGCTGGGCTAGCAGTTCTGTTTCTGCATCAAGGGTGAAGCTTTCCAGATAGGGCCAAATCTCAAATTTAGAAATCCAGTTATCCGTAACTTTAGGATTAAATTCTCGGAAAGGAACGCGCAAGATCCAGGCATTTTCGGTATTCTCAACTTTTTCGAGGCGTTGGTCGCAGGCTATTCCTTCACAGTTGGGAATGAGGCGGGTGAGAATGATGACGTGGGGTTTAATACCTAGGAAGTCGAGTCCAGCGAGTTTAATATCTTCCCATAGTTTATTTTCTAAGCTGCGCGCTTGGTCGAGGATGTAGACGACTTGACCTTTGGTCTCGGTTCGTCCTATGACACCTTCTTGCCCTACCCAACCATGCATGGAAACAAGGACAACGCGGAAAGTTGCCGGGAAACGGGAAACAAAGGCTTCTAGGAATGCAGGTTCTGGGGTGTCAATTAGGCGGTTGAAAAGTTCTAGCGTTTCGATCACTCGCGATGCGGTATTGCCCCAACCAGGTTCAAAACCTAACTTTTGGAATTCAGGGTGAAACTTTTCGTAGGGTTCGTCAGGCGATCGCTGACTAACGAACCTCAGGGCTTGTTTGACTTGTTGGACAAGCTGAGCCCCTGAGTAAATACTATCGTTGAGCAGTAGGGGAATTCCATCATATTGGTGTCGATGCAAGACCTCAAACAGGGAATCTAACCAATATTGGGGTTCAGTAAACAGTTTGCTGCACAGATAACGGTTGAGGAACCCTAGACCTTGACCAATGTTTCTGGGGTCACGGATAGTAGGGGAACTCTCATAAAAGGGGTGAAAGTCTATCTCTAGGATTTGGGATTGGTAGCCATTGACAAGGCGATCGCGCACATCAAGTAAAGCTTGTGGCGTCATTAGCTCTAAGTTAGTCAGATCCGCTTTCAATTTCCAGGCTTCTTGACTAGCAATGGTAGGCCGGATCAGAAACCAAAAACTTTCCTCTTCCAGGATTATTTCATGGGTATAGCGCATGAGTCTAGCTAAGGCGGAAGAGTGGTAAAAGTATGCTGGCTTTTGGGATTGCTGGCAGTATTCGGCAAAAGCTTGTAGAATCTCATTCTTCAGAAAGTACCGCTTCTCTGAAGCACTAAACTGAGCGAGCAACTGACGCAAATCTGCTTTTTGCTCGCTGTTTAAAACCCCTTGAACTAGTTCCTGCATGACAAATTACTCAGCTCTCCCTAAGCTCTTAACTCTTTATTTCTACCGACGTCTCATTACCTGCTCTTGCTACTAAATCCTCTGTGATCTTAACTCTTTTATATCAAGTTTGCGCTCAAATAGGCGATTTTAAGCGAGGGCGTTTGGATTTCGCAACATTATCAGTGCCTATTATGTAAGTCAGTGATCTAACCGGAATTTTCTTAACAAATTGTCAGTGTCAACAAAGCAACGCACCAGATTAACTTTCGTCACGTCCGTGAACTTGAGCCGGTGGACTAGTTGCTTCTACCGCCGTGAAGGGTTCCAAAATTTTGTATGTGTGGGATGAGCCTTTCGGTACGATCCAAGAGTTGCCCGGTTCCAACAAAATAACTTGGCCTTCAATATGCAACTCAGCGCGACCTTTAATCACATAGCCTACCGTTTCATATTCGCGCTGGGTCGGCTCTTTGGGTTCAGCGGGTTGCTCATCTTCCCAAAGACGCATTGAGACAGTCTTGCCTGACGCCAGATATTTTTGACCGGACTCACCTTTGGGAGAATGGGTAGAATCTACTTTGATTATTGTTGTATCAGTCACGTTGACCTCCTAGTTTTTCCACAAAAATGGTTTTTTCTTGTCGTCTCTTACACTTAAACTTAAAATTATTTTTACTATTCAGATTTCTTAATTGAAGCTTAAGAAAATTACCTAGCTACTCTCATCTCTCTAATGGCGTAGCAATGCCTCAGAAATTCTCAACACTTTGATATGACCTCCTTCTTTGACAACCCTGTTTGGCAACAGTGCATCTTTGAGCAAATCAAGTCGAATGTTGTACAAATACTTGATCAAGTGGATGCACCTGGTGCTACTGTGGCTATTCATATTGACGGTAAGCTTTTTCTGCGTACAGGAGTTGGTTATCGAGATACTGAACGCACTGAACTGCTGACGGCGGATGCGAAGTTCTACACTTACAGCATTACTAAAACCCTCCTTGCCCTTGCAGTGTTACGTCTTGTGGAATTAGGACAACTCAGTCTTAATGACTTAGTGCATTCGCAATTACCAGACGTTGCTCTTGGCAATCCGGTAACGCTACAACAACTTTTAA